>VYBO01000137.1 GCA_009844405.1 Acidimicrobiaceae bacterium | reverse complement strand
CGGTGCCCGAGCGGACCAAGGGAACGGCCTGCAAAGCCGTAAAGCCGCGGGTTCAAATCCCGCCCGGCGCTCCAGATTCCAGTCCATCCCTTCCAGTTAGTCGTCTGGGGTGATGGTGCTGATCAGATCGTGACGCTTGAACGCTTTCGCGATGCGGTTGTCTGCCGTGATCAGCTGGCAGCGGAGGCGCTCGGCGAGGGCGATGTACAAGGCGGCATAGAAGCCGAGGTTGTGGCGCAGCTGCCAGGCCCGCGCCGCGATCGCCCCGTGGATCGGGTGGCGGCGATGAACGAGGCGCTCGGCCATCAAGCGCGCTGAAGCCCCGATGCCATCGGTGAGGTCGCCGCGCAGCACCATTGAGCGCAGCGCGTTTCCAACCTCGGCATCGATCAGGGGAGGCGCGGCGCGGCGGTGGCCCCGCAGCGTCGCCCGCGCCCGGTCCCCGAGGGAGCCGGTGGACGCGACGGCGGCAACGAGCGTCGAGGCGTCGACTACGACGGTTCCGCCGTTCACCGGCGACTGGCGTCGAGGTCGGCTAGCAGGGCTTCGATGTCGAGCCGGATTCCGTGGGCTTCGACGAAGCGCTCAAGATCTGAGAAGAGCTCCTCGTCGTCGGGTTCGCTGGCCATTCGCTCTATGTGCCTCTTCATGTAGGCCTGTATGGACTGGCCGGCAGAGCGGGCTCGGCGCCGGATGACCTCGTAGGCGTCCTCGGATATGTCTCGAATCTGGATGGTAGCCACCCGTACAGAGTAGCGCTATAGCGCTACTCTGCATGCACAACTGAGAACCGAGCCTGGACTAGCAGACGGCTTGGTCGTTCCAGCGGAGGTCCTCGAAGATGCGGTCGGGATACGCGCCGCTGATGATCGCCTCCCGGGCGTCGTCCCACATCGCCTTCCACGCCTCGAAGTCCTCGAGCACTGACTCTGGCTGCCGCTTGCTCCGAGCGACGAAAGCCGGGAAGGCGGGCCGGCCGCTGCCCTGCCCGATCGGGTGGTAGCGCAGGTCCATGCTCCAGCGCATAGATCCGGCGCGGTTGGGCAGCGACCGGTGAGCGTTCAGCTTGTCGAACAGCACCACCCCGCCTCGCCGCACCGGAAGCGGCTGCGCCTTCATGCCCGCGAGGACCGCCGGCGGAACGTAGGGCTCCGACGCCAGGTCCTCGTTGGCGCAGTGCACCTGCGGGCCGAGGCGGTGCGATCCCGGTATCGACACCAGGCAGCCGTTGTCGACGAAGGCGTCCGTGAGCGCGACCCACACGGTGACGATCCGGGTGTCGTCGGCGTCGGGCAGCAGGGCGACGATGTCTTGATGCCAGGTGGTCACCCCGATGTTGGAGTGCAACCGCAGCGACTCGTCGGCCACTGCGTCCACCGGCGGCTTCATGCGCATCTGCTGCACCGGGTTGGAGGCGATCTCGGGTTCGATGACCGACTCGACGACGTCGAGGATGGCCGGATGCCGCATCAGGTCGAACACGGCCGGGCCGCAGTGCATGACGTAGGACTCGGCATCGACGGGCCCGTTGATCAACGGCAGCGAGATGTTGAACCATCGGTGCGACAGCGGATCAGCAGCCAGCACGGCCGAGTAGCGGTCATCGAATCTGCCCCCGGGTCGCTCGCTCAGCGTGCCGTCGGCGAGCAGGCGGTCGACCCGGCAGTCGAGGATCCGCTCGTACTCGTCGTGGACAGGGGCGAGATCCTCGTCCGTCAACAGGCTCTCGATGGCCAGGAACCCGTCGCGGCTGAGCTCGTCGAGTTGCTCCGCCGAGAGGCCACCTACTCCGAGTCCGGCCACGCGCAGACACTATCCCGATGGGGTTCCGAGTGATGGCTCGCCGGCTGGCATGTAGGCGAGACGGCTGAGCGGTTGGTATACTCCACAGTATGCCTGATACGACTACCATCAAGGTCTCCGTCCGGACTCGGGATGCTCTCCGTGAGCTCGCTGATCGTGATGGGCTCACGTTCGACGCACAGATCGAGAAGCTGGTCCGACGGGAGCGTCAGCGCATCATCGGGGCCCAGCTGGCGAGCGCCCCACTCGATGCTGACGACAAGGCCTGGCTCGATGCGTCTGCGGGCGATGTTGCTGATGCGAGCCGGTGACGTAGTCCGCTGCGATTTCGGGACGCCGGCGCGGGGCGAGCCAGGGTTCATCCGGCCGGCCGTCGTCGCCACCTCCGATGAGGTGCTGGAGTTCCGGCAACACGCGATCGTGGTCGTGCCCTGCACAACCACGAGGCGAGGGTGGTTGAGCGAGGTTGACATCGCCGGATTCGGGGTTGCCCAAGCGCACCTGCCGACGACCATCAGCGTCGACCGTGTCGTCGAGACGACAGGCACAAACGTCGGGCCTGTCGCGCTGCGACAGATTCGAGAACTCATCGCCGACCTGCTCGGGATCTGAACCAGCCGCCCGGCCCGGGAGGCCCCTGATGTCAGCGCACGGCCTTGCGGACAATGGTCGCGAGCTTGGCCTCGGTGGCGTCGTCGAGTGCGGTGAAGAACCACGCGCATTCCATGAGTTGGTCGGGCGCGCCGTCCTCCAGTTCGAAGCTGGCCTTCTCGGTGAGGCCGAAGGTCATGTAGTCGTCCACCCGGAAGAAGCACAGCACCGGGCCGGAGCCCTTCGCATAACCCGGCATCCCGTACCACGGTCGGGCCTCGAGTTCCGGCGCGCTTTCGAGGATGAGTTTGTGGAGCCGCTCGCCCATGGCCCGGTAGGGCCCGGGCATGGCCGCCACCTTCTCGAGCACGGCCGCTTCGTTGTCGATCTTCTTCGTCTGCTTGCGGGTACTCGCCATCGGGCGTCCTTGGTGGTCTGTTTTGCGGGTCGTCTGTGCCGATCGGCGGATCGGCATCGCTGGATGTTCTACAGGATCAAGTCGGTAAGCAGGCCGGCGACCGTGGCCACGACGAAGACGTAGGCGAAGAAGGCGGCGACGACCCGGCCCCGGGCGATCTTGGTGAGCAGGGCGAACTCGGGGATGTTGGCGCCGGCACCGGCTATGACCAGAGCCACGATGGAGCCGGTGCCCACTCCCTTGGCGTGGAGGGCGTCGCCGATGGGAATGAAGAGCTCGGTGCCGAAGTATAGCGGGACGCCTGCAGCCGCGGCCGCTGGAACGGCCAGCGGATTGTCGGCGCCGGCGATGCTGGCGAGGGCGTCGGCGGGGACGAGCAGGCCGATGGCCAGTCCCAAGCCGACACCCACTGCGATGAGCCAGGCCATGCTCCTCAACAGCGCCAAAGCCCGGCGCCATGCGGCTCGTGACTCGGCCTGCCATCCGGCCCACAGGGCTTCCTCCGGTGATGAGCAACTCGGCGGCGGTGACGGAATCTGCGGCACCGTGGGGCGTATTGGCGGGGCGGTCTGCCCGGCCAGCGCCGGCACCGGCTTGAGGTGTGGGGCGATGTCGACCTTGTCGACCATGAGAGCCAACACGAAGGCTGCCGCGAAGGCGGTGGTGACGTAGACGGCCGCTCCCGCGGGGCCGATGATGATGGCCAGGGCGCCGACCAGCACCGGGTCGACCACCGGCGCGGCGAAGATGAACGCGGCGTATCCGGCCGGCCGCACACCGGCCTGGCGCATGCCGACGAGGACCGGTATGGCCGAATAGGTGCAGAACGGCGTGACGAAGCCAACCGCTATGCCCTTGAGGGCGGCCCGGCGGGGCGGCCCGCCCATCCATCGCCGGATGGTTGCGTCACCGAGCCGGCGCTGCAGCAGCGCGACACCGAACGTGACGGCCAGTAGCAGCGCGACCATCTCTGCGACCAGCACTGCGGCCCCCGACAGCGAGGTCATGGGGGATCGAAGCCCATTATCCGGGCTGCGGCCTCGGGCAGTGCCTGCAGGCAGTCAGCGTTCACGGTGACGAGGGTCCGCGTCCCGTCGGCTTGCGTGTGGACGAAGCGCTCTTCGGCCAGCACTCGCAGATGGTGCGAGACCGTCGATTGGCCCACACCGACGCGGTCGACAATCTCTCCAACCGTCATGGCCCGGTCCGCGGTGGCCACGGCGTTGAGCACCAGCAGCCGCGTCCCGTCGGCCAGGCACCGGAACCAGCTCGCATACTCGTCGGCGTCGTCCGGGGGGAGCGCCGGTCGGGTGGGATTCTGCGGAGGCCTATTCATCGACCATCGACTATAGTCGATTATAGGCTGGCCCGCAAACCGGCCAGCACTCGGATTCCGTTGGTGCTAGCCGGCCGGGTTGACGAGGCGGCCAACGAACAGCAGGGCTCCGGTGTCCTGGTGGACGATGGCCCACAGGAAGGGCCGGTCGGCCACGATCGTGAGGTCGGGCGGGGGAGGCATGGAAGTCGGGAACATCCCGGCGGTGGCCGCGGCTGCCTCGGTGCCCTTCTCGTCGACGATCACCTTGGCGCCGTGGAGTGCGGCCGAGAGGAAGATCCCGGGGGCGATGCCCTCGAAGCCCGCTCCGGCGCAGAAGCCCAGCGGGCACAGCCACTCGAACAGGTCGGTGGGCGGCAGGGTCAGCTCCCATTTGGGCATGGTGACATCGACTCGGCCCGTCTGGGCGGCATCGGACAGTCCGGTCAGCGTGGCGGCGTCGAGCGATTCCTCGACGGTGGCGAGCCCGGCCGGGTCGTGGGGCACGACCAGCCACATGGCCAACTCGCCGCCCACATAGGGGAGTTCGACCGCGTCGGCGCCCTCGAGCCGAACGAACCGGCGATGCACGGGCTCCTGGTCGCGCATGAACGGCACCGCCACCGACTGGTCGGCGCCGGTGATGAAGGGGCCGTCGCTGGTGAAGTCGGGCAGGAACGGCAGTAGCCAGTCGGCCTTCAGGTACACCGTGTTCACGAGGACCAGCTTCTGGTTCTGGACCGCGCCGGGGTCGACGATGGTGGGGATCAGCCCGCGGGTGCGATCCGACACCCACCGGTTGATGGCGGCCGCGGCCGCGGCGCCGTTTGAGGTGTCGACCGGTTGCAGGTCTGCGCCGTACTGGCGGGCGGCGGTGACGAGGAAGGCGGGCAGCAGCGAGAAGCCTTCGTCGGGGAACAGGCGGTTGGCCACTTCCAGGGTGGTGGGCTCCGCCGATGCCTCGGCCAGTCTGAGGTCGACGGCGTTGGCCGCACTGTGGGTGCCGGCCTCGGGGAACCCGAAGATGCCGTCGAGGGCCACCCCGGAGCCGGCCGAGGCCCCGGCCCGGCTCAGGCTGAAGGCCATTCCGATGCTCATCGGGCTGGAGACGGCGTTGCCCTCCAGGTGCCGGTGGAAGCCCCATCCGGCTGCGTTGACTCCGGCCACCCATTCGCCAACCGGGACGTCGGGATCGGCCGGCAGCCGATCAGCGACCGGATCCGGCGGCGGCGGGGTGGTGGTCGTGGTCGGTGGTGTGGTTGTGGTCGTCGTGGTTGTGGAGGTCGTAGTTGTGGTGGTCGTCGTGGTTGTGGCGTCCGAATCCCCATTGGCGTCGCTGTCGCCGACCGGCTCTGGAGCTGTCGTGGTCGTGGTCGTGGACGGCTGGGTGTCTGGGTCGTCGACGGTGTCGAGGTCGACCACCGGCTCGGGGACTGTGGTCGTGGTGGTGTCAGGTGACGCTGCGCCCGGTTCTTCGTCGGCATCTGGGTCGGCCACCGGCTCGGGGTCTGTGGTTGTGGTGGTGTCGGTTGGCGCCGCGCCCGCGTCTTCGGCGGTGTTGGCTTCGGCCACCGGCTCCGGGACTGTCGCAGGCGTGTCCGGGGAAGCGCACGCCGCGGCCACACAGGAGACCAGGACAAGAAGTCTGAGCATCTTTGTCATGGCCATTGGACGCTATATCAGCACCTCGGGTTCCCGAGACCATTGGTAGCGTCTGCCCGATGAGCGACCCAGTGATGATCGAGATCGGCGACGACTACGTGGCCACCATCGAGCTGCAGCGCCCGCCCAACAACTTCTTCTCGCTGGAGATGATCAACGGGATAGCCGACGGGTTGGCGTCGCTGGACGACGACCCCCGCTGCCGGGCCGCGGTGCTTTGCGGGCAGGGCAAGCACTTCTGCGCGGGTGCTGACTTCTCACCCGAGGGCGCCCGTTACACCACCGAGGACCTGTACGCGGCCGCAGTCCGCATCTTCCGCACCCACACCCCGGTGGTGGCCGCAGTGCACGGCGCAGCGGTGGGCGGAGGCTTGGGCCTGGCCCTAGCGGCCGACTTCCGGGTGGCCGCCCCCGAAGCCCGCTTCAGCGCCAACTTCGCCCGCCTGGGGTTCCATCAGGGCTTCGGCCTGAGCGTGACTCTGCCCCGGCTGGTAGACCCGCAGGTGGCCGCCGACCTGCTGTTCACCGGCCGCCGCGTGCCGGGCGAAGAGGCGGCGCAACTAGGCCTGGCCGACCGCCTCGTGCCCCGCGACGAGGTCCGGTCCGAGGCGCACACCATGGCCCGCGAGATCGCCATGTCGGCGCCGCTGGCAGTGAGATCGATCCGGACCACTCTGAGAGGCGACCTGGCCGACCAGGTAGAGGCGGCCACGTTCCACGAGCACCGGGAGCAGGACCGCCTCCAGCACACGGCCGACTTCGCCGAGGGGACCCGGGCCATGGCCGAGCGCAGAACGCCCGAGTTCCGAGGCGAGTGACGCCTGCTACCCTGCGTGGCTCGGGGCCGTTAGCTCAGCCTGGTTAGAGCGCCTGCTCGACACGCAGGAGGTCAGAGGTTCAAATCCCCTACGGCCCACTACTACTACGGGGTGTGCGAATAGGCTGTAGCCATGACTCGCAAGGAACTGGTGCTGGTCAAACACCGTGAAGCAATTCGTGCTGCCGCGGCGCGCAACAATTGCCGTTCCATAGCACTGGTCGGCTCGGTAGCGCGGGGCGAAGACAATGAGAACAGCGACTACGACTTTCTTGCCGACTTCGAGAAGGGTGTGACGCTCTTTGACATGTGCGGCCTTCAGGCTGCTCTTGAGGATCTGCTCGGATCAGGCGTTGACGTGGTACCTCGCTCCGGCGTCCGCGAGAGCTGCCGGAACATGTACGCCGACGCGATAGAGCTGTGAGCCGAAGCGACGCTGAACGAGTCGCAGACATTCTGGACAGTTGCCGCAGGCTCAACGAGATTGCGTCGGCGGGCAAGGACGAGTTCTGAGACATAGCCACTCGGGATCCGAGGTCAAGGGCTGGAGCTGACACGGTTCGTTACGACAGCCAGCTGAGCCTCAGGAGCCGTTTCGCCATTGCAGCAATCTGTGGTCTGCGACCTTGGCTACTGCGGCGGCCGAGTCGACCACGAAGCTGCCGACGTCGGTGATGCTTACAGCTGCGGTTGCCTTGTGGGCAAGCATCCCGGCGGTGATTCCCACCAGCAGCGCGGCCCCGGCGGAACCTCCAACAACTCCAACGGCGCCCACCGCGGCGATAGTCGCGGCCGAGCCGACAGCGCCCCTGAAGCCGCCATCGGCCAAGCCGCTGTAGTCCTCGTCGCTGCGGGCCTTGTGGAACGATCTCGCCAGCGCGACGATCGCCACCATCATTCCCAGCGGGTTCGCCGCCGCGGCGGCCGACACTCCGCAGCTGGCGGCAACCGCGGCGAACGCCTCGGTGTCGGCGCGGTTCCAACCGAACACGACGGCGACGGTGCCTGCAGTCGCGGCGGCCACATCTGCGACGTTGTAGGTGTTCACCTCGTAGAGCCAGCCGGTCGGGATGCCGAACCGGTCCTGCAGCCCCGCAGCGACGGCGTCGAAGCGGGCCTTGTCCCACGTAGTCAGCGGTAGGCCGCGCACTGTGGCGGCGTCCTTCAGTAGTGCTGTTGCGGTGCCGGCGGCGTCGGCCACGATGGTCTCGCCGGTGTCTGCGGCCTGCACGGATTTCGCAGCCCCAACGAGTGTGTGGCCACCATCGAAGAGCCGGTGGTAGCTGCCGCCTAGCCCACCGCGCAGTACCGGATCGAGATAGTTGGCGTCAAGGGCCTTGTCGTAGACGGTCGCAGGGCCAGACAGCGCCGCGGCGGTGAGCCGGTTGAGCGCTTCGGACAGGTCGCTTGACAGCAGCGTCTGCGCTGCGGCTGAGACCTTTGCACCAGCGGTCGCCGCGGTTTCACGGCCCTTCTGTGCTCCGCGGCCGGCCGTCTTCGCTGCGCTGGTTACCGCCGACGCAGTGCCTCTTGCAGCGGCTGCTGCGGTGTCGCGGCTCTTCTGTGCTCCGCGGCCGGCTGTCTTTGCTGCGCTGGTTACCGCCGACGCAGTGCCTCTTGCAGCGGCTGCTGCGGTGTCGCGGCTCTTCTGTGCTCCGCGGCCGGCTGTCTTTGCTGCGCTGGTCACCGCCGACGCAGTGCCTCTTGCAGCGGCTGCTGCGGTTTCGCGGCTCTTCTGTGCTCCGCGGCCAGCGGGATTGTGGCTCATGAGCAGCTACAGCGGTTCGACGGTCAGCCGCCATGTTGCAGACCGCACGACGCCCTCGACCTCAAACCAAACGCTGCCCGGGGCGAGTGCGCCGAAGCCGGAGCCAACAGTGAGCGATGATGTCCACGAGCCTGACGAGGCGATGTCGTTGACGAGGTACTCGAGGTTGTCGTTGGAGTCGAGCGCGCTCAGGATGACGTTGCTATCAAGGGCTGCACCGAAAGACGTGTCGGTGTTGCCTTGAACCGTGAGGGTGACGCGCCAGCGTCCCTCGGTGAGGTTCACTGCTCTGGTCACATCTTGGCCGCTGCCGCTCAGTGTCACTGGCGAAGCTGGTCGAGATGTTGTGGTGGTAGTAGGTGTGGTGGTCGTGGCTCGGCTAGTTGTGGCTGTCGGCCGGGTGTCTACAGCACTCGTACCCGAATCGATGAGATTACCGATGACGCTTACGACGATGAGCCCGCCGATGATGATTCCAATTGCGATGACGAGCCGCTTCCCGAAACTCTTGCGGGACTGCTGGACGCTCTCCATGGGCTGAGAACTGTCCGTGCTGCGTCGCCGCCGGTCTGGAGCACGCGAGGGTGGCGGTGGCGGTGATGGCGTGTCATACGGGTCGCTGCCCAGCGCACCCTCGCTGCTGTACACATGGTCGGTCCATTCTCCGCTGCTGCGCTGCCAGCGCAACTTGTAGCGGCCAGTCGGGTCAGACTGCCAAGACCCGTCAGGGGACTGGCTTCCTCCCTCACTGTCGGTCATAACGTCGCTTCCTCCGGCGTGTCTGGATCTGCCACAGGTAGAGCAACCTACCTCGCCCCCGTCCTCGGGCCGGGAGAAGCGCAGCCTTACGTTCCCCCGGTCGGGGCGGGGGACGGTGGCTAACGTGCGGCGGCTCGCTGATTGACGAAGGAGAGAACCCTCATGTCAGACCGCTCAGACCGCAGAGAACAGAGGCAAAGAGAACGCCACCAGAAGCGGGTTGCTAAGCACACCGCCAGAGAGGAAGGCAAGCGCCGCGACGCGCCGAAGCGCATCCGTGGGGCAGCCACCACATGCTCCTTCTTTGGCGTCCTAGCAATATTGGGCGGCGTCTTCGGTTCGATTGGAACACCGGAGTTTGGAGGGGAGGCCTACACCGAGATTGTTGCCCGCCTTGCCGTTGTGTCGGGCGCCGTTGCTTGGCTCGCTGCGGTGGTGCTCTTCACCGGGGGAGCGCTTCTGAAGGCGGTGGCCGACGTGCTTGATCAGCTGAGACGACCTTCAGTTAGCGGTAGCGCCGACTAGAGGTGGGCTCCATGCCACCCCTGGCCCCAGCGCTTCTTCGTGGTGCATCAACAGCCGAGCCAGCCCCGACAGTGGCGGCGAGCACACCTCACGGCATGCCGTCTTTGGCTCCATCCGAGGGGTTGCTGATGGGCCGATGTGAGTAGGGCTCAGAGGGTGGAGGGACGCCGGCTCAAAGGCGAACGGAAGAACTCTCGCAGCGAGACGACAAAGAACAGGAACGGCAGCCCCACCACCAGATAGGCGATGGCGTCGAGAGCCGGGCCGCCCAACAACTCTGGCGTTGAGCCGTAGCCCAGGCGCAGCACCCTCAAGGGAGACAGCAGCACCTCTGCGCCCCGCTGGAGCCAGCCTGCCGCGCCGCTATCCACGGCGCTGTGCTGCGCGGACCAGATCGTGACGCCCGTTGTAGCGATCAGCCAGCAGACGAGAGCCCGCGACGGCCTCTGGCCATAGCCGACGCAGCGGTGGAGCCACCGCCCGATGCTCTCGACCGCCTCGCGGCTGAACAGGCGCCGCCGCTGTGTGCTTGTGCTGCGCGAGGGCGTGCGGCGCGGCTTGATCGACTCGTGTTCCAGGAGCGCGTAGCACCAGCGCACAGCGGCCCGCGTCGACGCTGGCACCGCGTTGGAACCCATCGCTTCGTACAAGTCACGGAACCAGTGTGCTTGCTCTCGCGGAGTGCTCTGGTGCTGGTGTTGTGACGGCCCCGAGAGCTGGCGGCGGCGCAACCAGGCAGCCAGACGGTCGAAGGAACAAGCCGAGTCGTAGAGGCTCTCGACATCAGGCGAGAAGACCGACAGCTTTCTCACCCTTTCGAAGTGCAGCGGCGACCGGAGTTGGGTGATGTCCACCCCAACCAGCTTCCCGCCGCTGTCACCCAACGCGGTGACTCGCGCGGGGCGTTCGCTGCGTTCGCCTCGCTGGCAGATCAACTCGCCGTCGAGTCTCCCGAGACCGCAGACACCGACGAAGTCTCTGACCACCCCGCTGGCGTGTATTTCGATGAGCGGTTCATATACAACGCCCTCGGTTGAACGCTCGATGCACTCCAGCACATTGGCGGTTACCTCTATGCGGACACGCGCAAAGCCTTCAACGCCAATCCCGTCGAGCCCGTCCGTCTCGCGCCACGGACCGGAGCGACGGACGATGACGCACTCGCCGCCTGTCTCCTTCTGATAGTTGACCGCCACAGGAGCGTCGGCAAGCTCTACCGGTGGTTGCAAGTGAGGGCAGTGTAGACGCTGTGGGCTGAGTCCCAGTGGTGGAGCTTGCGGGGCATGGTGTTGAGCTGGTCCTCGATGACG
>VYBO01000025.1 GCA_009844405.1 Acidimicrobiaceae bacterium | reverse complement strand
CGTCGAAGTCGATGGTTCCCACCACCCGGCTGCGGATGGCAGTGTCGGTCACGAACGGCGAGGCGATGTCGGAGGCCTCGGCCCAGCCGTAGAGGATGTCGGCTGAGCGGTCGCTGCGGCCGGCGGCCCACTCCAGGCCGCCGTTGCCGTTGATCCAGTCGACTTGACTCACCGTGAGGAACACCGTGGCCAGCGCAGGCGTGTTGTAGGTCTGGTCCTTGCGGGAGTTGTCCACCGCCAGTTTGAGGTCCAGGAAGGCCGGCGTCCAGCGGCCGGAGGCCGACAGGCTCCCGATCCGCTCGATGGCGGCGGGCGACATCAGCGCGATCCACAGCCCGCCGTCGCTGGACAGGGCCTTCTGCGGAGCGAAGTAGTAGACGTCGCAGCCGGAGGGATCGAACCGGAGCCCGCCTGCCGCCGAGGTGGCGTCCACCAGTACCAGTGCCTCGTCGTCGCCGTCGGGGCGGCGGACCTCCAGCATCACCCCGGTCGAAGTCTCGTTGTGGGGGTAGCAGTAGGCGTCGATTCCGTCCGTGGCCTCGAGCGGGGGGCAGGTCCCGAAGTCGCCGACCCGCACCGACGGCTCGTCGAGATGGGGCGCGGACGCGGTCACGGCGACGAACTTGGAGCTGAACTCGCCCAGCGACAGGTGGTGGCTGCGACGCTCGATCAGGCCGAAACTGGCCGCGTCCCAGAAGGCGGTGGCCCCGCCGTTGCCCATCACCACCTCGTAGCCGTCGGGCGCGCCCAGCAGATCGGCGATGCCGGTCTTCAGTTGGGCTACCACGCGGCGCACCCCGGCCTTGCGATGGCTGGTGCCGAGATAGTCGTCGGCCCTGTCGGCCAGCGCCTGAGCGGCCGCGGGCCGGAACTTCGACGGTCCGCTGCCGAAGCGGCCGTCGGAGGGGAGCATCGCGGGGGGGACGGCGATGGCGTCGGGTCGGTTTGGCGCTCGTGTAGGCATCGCCGCAAGTCTGGCACCGCGCGGGCACTGCTCCACGTCATGGCCACGCGCAAGATCGACAGAATGTGCCGAACCGTGCCTCCGGCTCTTGTTCTCTGCGCTCACCGGCCGCTCGGGCCACGGCCTCGCTCGGCGGCTCGCGAGGGTGGCCACCAGTTTCTCTCCATTTCGCTCCGCCTCTCGCCGGTACGCTCGCGGCCATGACTAGCGAGCGGATATCACGGCGGGTCGGCGCCATTGCACCCTCGGCCACCCTGGCGGTGACGGCCAAGGCCCGGGCGCTGCGGGCCGCGGGGGAGCGGGTCATCAGCTTCGGCGCGGGCGAGCCCGACTTCCCCACGCCCGCCCACATCGTGGAGGCGGCCGCGGCCGCCTGCCGCGACCCGAAGCACCACAAGTACACCCCCGTCGGCGGCCTGGAGGATCTCCGTGAGGCGGTGGCGGTCAAGACCCGCCGCGACTCCGGCCTGGAGGTCGACCCGGCCGACGTGCTGATCACCAACGGCGGCAAGCACGCGGTGTACAACGCCATCGCCGCGGTGGTCGACGCGGGCGACGAGGTGCTGCTGCCCACCCCCTACTGGACGACCTATCCCGAGCCGATCGCGCTGTCGGGCGGCGTGACCGTGCCCGTCCTGGCCGCGGCCGCCAGCGGCTTCCGGGTGAGCGTCGACCAGCTGGAGGCGGCCCGCACGCCGCGGACCAAGGCGCTGATCTTCGTGTCGCCGTCCAACCCGACCGGTGCCGTCTACCCCCGCTCGGAGATCGAGCAGATCGGCCGCTGGGCCGCGCAGCACGGCGTCTGGGTCCTCACCGACGAGATCTACGAGCACCTCACCTACGGCGACGTCCAGCACCACTCCATGCCGGTGGTGGTCCCCGAACTGCAGGACCGCTGCATCGTGCTCAACGGCGTGGCCAAGACCTACGCCATGACCGGCTGGCGGGTGGGCTGGATGATCGGACCGTCCGACGCCATGGCCGCGGCCCGCAACCTCCAGTCCCACTGCACGTCCAATGTGTGCAACGTGGCCCAGGCCGCGGCGCTGGCCGCGGTGTCGGGCCCCCTCGACGCGGTGGTGGAGATGCGCCGCCGTTTCGACCGCCGGCGCCAGACCATGCACCGCCTGCTCGGCGGGATCGAGGGGCTGGCCTGCCCCGAGCCCGAGGGCGCCTTCTACGCCTATCCCGACGCCACCGGCCTGCTGGGCCGCGACTGCGGCGGCGCCAGGCCGGCCACCACCCTGGAGTTGGCCGACCTGCTGCTGGACCGGGCCAAGGTGGCGGTCGTCCCCGGCGAGGCCTTCGGCGCCGGCGGCGGGCTGCGGCTGTCGTTCGCCCTCGGCGACGACGACCTGGGCGAGGGAGTGGGCCGGATGGTCGACCTGCTGGGCGGAGGCTGATGCCCGACCCGGCGGTAGTGCCTTTCGGGGAGTGGCCGTCCCCGGTCACCGCGGCGTGCCTGGTGCACGGGGCTGCCGGGATCTCCGAGGTGATCGCCGATCCGGCCCGGCCCTGGGTGCTGTGGTGGGCCGAGAGCCGCCCCGACGAGGGTGGTCGCACCGCGGTGATGCGTCGCGACCTCCGCGGCGGCGAGTCTCAGGAGGTCACGCCACCGGATGCCAACGTCCGCACCCGGGTGCACGAGTACGGCGGCGGATCCTGGTGGCCGCACGACGGGTCGCTCTACTACGTGGAGTTCGCCGACCAGCGGCTCCGGAGGATCGATCATCCGGGCGCCGAGCCCCTGCGGCTGACCGCTGAGCCGCCCGAGCGGCGCGCCTGGCGGTACGCCGACGGGCGGGTCACGCCGGACGGCCGCTGGAGCGTCTGCGTTCGGGAGCGTCACTGCACAGGAGGCGAGCCGGCCAACGAGCTGGTGGCGGTGGCCACCGACGGATCCCAGCGGGTGGTTCCGTTGTGGTCGGGATCCGACTTCGTGATGACGCCCCGGGCGTCGCCCGACGGATCGATGCTGGCCTGGATCTCGTGGGACCATCCGAACATGCCGTGGGACGCGACCCGGCTGCACGTCCAAGAGCTCGGCGACGCTGAGCTGGGAGCGGAGGTGCAGGTCCTGGGCGGGGGCGGGGACCGCAGCCTGTGCGAGCCCGGCTGGGATCCCGGCGCCGCCGGCGCGGGACCGAGGCTGTTGGTGTGCAGCGACCACGACGACTGGTGGGGCCTCTACGAGGTTGACCTGGACGACGGATCCCTGCTGCCCGCCGTCGTGGGCGACTTCGATGTGGCCACCCCGCCCTGGGTCTTCGGGATGCAGCGCTGGGCCGCGGCCGGCGGAACGGTGGCCGCCGTAGCCGGGATGCCCGCCGGCGACCAGATCCTGGTGGACGGCCGTGCCGTTAGGTTGATCGACTCGTCGGTGTCGTCGCTGACCATCGCCCGCAGCACCCCGGACGGAGCCGCGGTGCTGGCCTACGCGGGCGCCGGCTACCGGCACGAGCCCGAGGTCGCGGTGGTGCGGATCGACGGCGACGGCCGCGCCGGCCGCAACGCGGTGCGGGCGGCGCGGGAGTTGGGCCTCGGCGCGGGCCTGCTGGTCGAGCCCGAGGCCATCACCTTCCCGACCGGTGGAGACGGATCCGCAGTGGCCCACGCCCTGTACTACCGGCCCGCCAACCCGGCCTGTGCCGGCCCGGCCGGCGATCGTCCGCCGCTGCTGGTCACGGCCCACGGAGGGCCCACGGCCGCAGCCCGCCGCCAGCTCCAGCTGGGCGTCGTGTTCTGGACCTCCCGCGGGATCGCGGTGGTCGACGTGGACTACCGAGGCTCCACCGGCTACGGGCGCAGCTACCGGCGCGCCCTGGACGGCGCCTGGGGCGTGGCCGACGTGGAGGACTGCGTGGCCGCGGCCCGGTTCCTGGCCGACCGGGGCGACGCCGACCCGCAACGGCTGGTCATCCGGGGCGGTAGCGCGGGCGGCTTCACCGTGCTGGCTGCGCTGGCCCTCCACGACACGTTCGCGGCCGGGGCCAGCCGCTACGGCATCGCCGACTTGGAGGCTCTGGCCGCCGACACCCACAAGTTCGAGTCCCGCTACCTCGACCGCCTCGTCGGCCCCTACCCGGAGGCCAGGGACGTCTACGTCGCTCGTTCCCCGATCCACCACCTCGGCGGCTTCGACGCCCCGATGATCGTGCTGCAGGGAGACGAGGACGAGATCGTGCCGCCGGCCCAGGCCGAGATGATCGTCGAGGCCCTCGAGGCGAAGGGCGTGCCAGTGGCCTACCTGCTCTTCGAGGGTGAGCAGCACGGCTTCCGCAGCGCCGACAACATCGTTGCCGCCCTGGAGGCCGAACTGGCCTTCTTCGGCCGGGTCCTCGGCTTCGCGCCTGCCGACCGGCTTCCCGACCTGGAGATCAGCGGCCTCTAGCCGGAATTGGCAGCAGCCGGCACCCGAATCGGCGCTCCCCGCCGCCAATTCCGCTGAGGATCAGTCCTCGTCGTCCTCGGCGCTGTCGCGGTCACCGTCGGCGGCGGCACCGTCCGCGGGGTCCTCGGCGGCATCGTCGGACTGATCGTCCACCGGTTGGCCGTTCTGGGCCGCGGTCTCGGCGATGGTGGGCCATGACGACTCGTCTACCTGGGACCGCCGCCTGCGCTGCATGACCAGGCGACCCACGCCCACGACGGCGCCCGCGACGGCGCCGATCTTCACCAGACGGACGGCCCGGGCCAGCAATCGAGGCATACCGGCAGCCTAGCGACCCGCCTGACGGATGCTCGCGTGCGTTCTACAGCTCCAGGGCGGCCAGCCTCGCCAAGGTCTGGAGGTCGTTCACGTGGAGCCGGGCAGGGGACTGGCCGTCGAAGGAGCCCCAGCCCTTGAAGCCCAGCGTCCACAACTCGTCGCTGATCACGATGCTGCGCACGATCACGTCGGGCGAGTCGCTGGGCCAGCAGATCGAGACGGACTCCTCACCACGGAGCAGGCCCAGACTCTCGGCCTCCTCTGTGAGCATGTCCATCCACGAATCACGGGGGCATTCGAAGCCGGTCATGCCCGCCTCACCCGGCTCGCAGGCCAGCACCGCGTTGTAGTCGTCGGAGATGAAGTACTCCAGTTCCGTCCTGAAGTCCTCCATGTCGGTGGACCGCAGGTCGGCCGCGGCGAGCTTGCGGCAGTCGGTCCGGCCGGGCTCGGCGCCCGCGATCTCGTGGTCGACCCGGCCCACCTCGGTGATGGCGCCGTCGGCCACCCGCAGCACGACCGCGCCGGACCACTCGTTCCACACCGTCACCGGGACGACCGCCAGCTCCTCGGGCGCCCACCACAGGAAGGCCCGGTGGTCCCAGCCGACGTCGTTCCAGCCGTCGGGGGCGGTCCACACCGACACCTCGCGGGGTTCGGTCAGGTCGCTCACATCGAACAGCGACACCTTGGCCCCGGTGACCCGGCCCTCGGGGTCGGCGTCGGAGCCCACCCCCAGCACCAGCGTGTCGCTGATGGGGTGCAGGTAGCTGGAGAAGCCGGGGATCTTCAGCTCGCCCAGGATCCGGGGGTCGGTCGGGTCCGACAGGTCGATGGTGTAGAAGGGGTCGATCTGGCGGAACGTCACCACATAGCCCACCTCGCCCACGAAGCGCACCGACTGGACGTTCTCGCCCCGGCCGATGTCGCCCACGCTGCCGACCTCGACCATGACGTCGCCGCCGGTGCTCAGCACCCTCACCTGACTCTCGGAATCCTCACCCCAGGGGTCGCCGACCGTGGTCACGATGCGCAGGTGGCCGTCGTGCTCCGACAGCGCGAACTGGTTGCGGATCACCCCCAGGACCTCGCCGGACGACGCGTAGGCGGCCGCGTCGCCGTTGACGTCGAAGCGGTGGACGCTGGTGCGGCGCCGGCTCCAGGCCTCGCGCCAGCCGTCGGCGTCCCAGTCGTCCTCGCTCCCGAACTCGTCGGGGTCGAGCCAGCGGGTGGTGGCCACGTACAGCGACCCGGTCGACGCGTAGACGGTGTCGCCGGGCACCATCACCGCGGTGGACTGCGCCGGGTCGAAGTCGCCGCTGATGGGCACGCTGATCACGGTGGTGACCCCGAAGCCTGAGAACACCGACGGGGCGTGCACGTCGTCGCAGGGAACCATCAGCGATCCCGTAGAGCTGTCGGCCGATCCGAGCGTGTAGTGGGGCAGCCAGTCGTCGAGGGTCGAGTTGAGGACCGCGGCCCGGTTGGCCGTCTCGGCCACGTCGGTGGCCGACTCGTTCTGGGGGAAAACGAACGGGAAGTTCCACTGGGGGTCGTAGCGCATGATCACCCGGGCCGCGCCGCCGACGCTGCGGGCGCTGACGTAGTTGCCCTGCACGTTCAGGGTCTCGACGATCCGGGGCGCGTCCCCGCTCGCGTCGATGCGCTGGAGCACGGTCTCGGAGCGGTCGCCCGACTCGCTGTGGGAGCGGGTGATCAGCAGCAGGCCGTCGCCGTCGATGAACAGTTCCCGTCCCCAGCCCTCGGCCACGGTCACCGATCCGGCTGCGCGGCGGCTGGCCGCGTCCACCACCACCAGCCGGCCCGAAGACAGCGTGAAGATCCTGCTGCCGTCGGTCTTGACGATGTCTGCCTCGTCCACCCCGGCCTCCTGCACGTTCGTGCCCGAGAAGTCCACGCCCTCGACGGGAGCCCCCGCGGCGCTCGCGGTGGCGTCTTCGGCCGGGCCGGCGGCGTCGGCCATGTCCGTGTCCGCCTCCAGGGCCATCTCCTCGTCCATTTCCGCGGGTCCTCCCCTGAGCGGCATGGGACCGAACCAGCCGCCCTGGTCGAATCCCCACGGCCCGACCCTGGCCGAGTACTCGGCGTGCAGGTGGTCGAGCAGCGTGTCGCAGTCGTCGAAGCGCACCAGTCCCGCGGTCAGGATCACGTCTTCGGTCTCGAGATCGATCACCGTTGGATCGCCGTCGGCGCCGCCGGACGCGTCCGTGCCTGCCCCGGCGCCGACGTCGGCGCCGGTCGAGGGCTCGGCCGAGCCGGAGATCCCCGGCCCTCCCCTGGGGCTGTCGTCGGCGCAGGAGGCAGCTGCCAGAAGGAGGCTGGAGGCGAGGATGAGAGTCTTGCGCATGGAGGCGTGGCCTTTCGTCGCGCGCCCGTCGGCGCGGGTTCGATTTCGAGGGATGAGACGTTCCTGCCTGTGTCGCGGTTCCCGAGTCGCTCCTGCTTCGCGGAGGCCCCGGTCACGGCGACCCTTCTACGTGGCCGCGGGCAGCCAGGGGAGGCGTCGTCGCTCGTAGTCGTCGATGGCTCCGGTGTGGCGCAGGGTCAGGCCGATGTCGTCGAGGCCTTCGAGGAACCGCTGCCGGGTGGCGGCCTCCATCGAGAAGGCCGCCTCGAAACCGATGGCCGGCGCCTCCACGGTGAGCCGCTCCACATCGACGGTGATCTCCAGGCCGGGGTCGGCCTCAACCGCGGCCATCAGCTCGGCGGCGGCCTCGGCCGGGATCTGGGCCGGGACCAGTCCGTTCTTGGTGCAGTTGTTGCGGAATATGTCGGCGAAGCGCGCGCTGATCACCGCGTCGAACCCGTACTGCTGGATGGCCCACACCGCGTGCTCCCGCGACGATCCGGTGCCGAAGTTGGTCCCGGCCAGCAGGATGGTCGAACCGGCGTAGCGCTCGTCGTTGAGGACGAAGTCGCGGCTGTCGCGCCACTCCGCGAACAGGCCCTTCCCGAACCCGGTGCGCGACACCCGCTTGAGCCAGTCCGACGGGATGATCTGGTCGGTGTCCACGTCGCTGCGGTCCAGCGGCGCCGCGGTGCCCGTCACCACCCGGGTCGCCTTCATGGCCGCGAACCGCCCATGGCGTCGGAGCCCGCCTTCATCGCAGGTCTCCGGGAGCGGCGAAGCGGCCGGCTATTGCGGTGGCCGCGGCCACCGCGGGAGACACCAGATGGGTGCGCCCGCCGCGGCCCTGGCGGCCCTCGAAGTTGCGGTTCGACGTGCTGGCCGCCCGCTCCCCGACAGTCAGCTTGTCGGGGTTCATGGCCAGGCACATGGAGCATCCCGGCTCGCGCCAGTCGAAACCGGCTGCCCGGAAGACCTCAGGCAGGCCCTCGGCCTCGGCCTGGGCCTTGACCTGGCCGGAGCCCGGGACCACCAGGGTGCGCACCCCGTCGGCCACCCGCCGGCCGGCCACCACCGTCGCCGCGGCCCGCAGATCCTCGATGCGGCTGTTGGTGCACGACCCGATGAACACGGTGTCCACCGCGATGTCGCGCATCGGGGTCTCCGGGGCGAGGCCCATGTAGTCGAGGGCCCGGACCGCGGCCTCCCGTCGGGACGGTTCGTCGAAGCTGTCGGGAGAGGGCACCGCGCTCTCCAGCGGCACCGATTGGGCGGGGTTGGTGCCCCACGTCACCATGGGGGAGATCGCCGCACCGTCGAGGGTCACCTCCACGTCGAAGGAGGCCCCGGCATCGGTGCGCAGGGTGCGCCAGTCGTCCAGCGCCCGCTCCCACAGTCCGCCCGACGGGGCCCGCTCGCGGCCCCGCAGATACTCGAAGGTGGTCTCGTCGGGGGCGATCAGTCCGGCCTTGGCGCCCGCCTCGATCGACATGTTGCACACCGTCATGCGGCCCTCCATCGACAGCGCCTCGATGACCGGCCCCCGGTACTCGATGATCCGCCCGACGCCGCCGGTGGTGCCGATGCGGCCGATGATGGCCAGGATCACGTCCTTGGCGGTGGAGCCCGAGGCCAAAGCTCCCTCGACGGTCACCGCCATGGTGCCCGGCCGCATCTGGGGCAGGGTCTGGGTGGCCAGCACGTGCTCCACCTCGCTGGTGCCGATACCGAAGGCGATGGCGCCGAAGGCGCCGTGGGTGGAGGTGTGGGAGTCTCCGCACACGATGGTCATGCCCGGCTGGGTGAGGCCCTGCTCGGGCCCGATCACGTGCACGATGCCCTGCTTGGCGTGGCCCATCGGGTAGTTGGTGATGCCGAACTCGTCGGTGTTGCGCCGCAGCGTCTCGACCTGGGTGCGGCTCACCTCGTCCGCGATGGGCTCGTCGACGTCGGCGGTGGGCACGTTGTGGTCCTCGGTGGCCACCGTCAGGTCGGGCCGGCGCACCCCTCGCCCCGACAGCCGCAGCCCGTCGAAGGCCTGCGGCGAGGTGACTTCGTGCACCAGGTGCAGGTCGATGTAGAGCAGGTCGGGCTCGCCGTCGCCGCCCCGGGCCACCGTGTGGCGGTCCCAGATCTTCTCGCTCAGCGTCCGCGGCTCGGTCACGTCCCCGATCCTACGGCCCAGGGCCGGATAGCCGCCGGTCCGTCCGCCGCGGGTTGCGGACCGACCTGTGCCGGCTAACATGAAACATCAGTACATTCATCGGAAAGGGAAGCCCATGGGAACCTTCAGCTGCCCGCTGCGGCTCACGAGCATGGACGGCGACCGGAGCCTGGACTTGGAGGCGCTGGTCGACACCGGCGCGTTCCACACGATGGTCCCGGCCCGCCTGCTCGAGGAACTGGGCGTCGAGCCGACCCGGAGAGTGCCGTTCAGGATGGCCGATGGAAGGGTAGTGCGCCAGGATGTAGGGGAGGCCAGGGCGTCCGTCGACGGCGAGAGCGTCGCGACCCAGGTCGTGTTCGGCGGCGACGACGGCATCGTGCTGCTCGGCGCCTACACGCTGGAGGGCCTGAACCTTGCCGTCGATCCGGTGGCCGAGCAGCTCGTGCCTGTCGAAGTGCGACCCGGCTAGCAGCCGGAGCGGGAGGAGACGCCACATGGGGACCTTCAGCTGCCCGCTGCGGCTCACGAGCATGGACGGCGACCGGAGCCTGGAACTCGACGCGCTGGTCGACACCGGGGCGTTCTACACGATGGTCCCGGGCCGCCTGCTCGACCAGCTCGGCGTGGATCGTGCCGACAGCGTGGGGATGGTCCTCGCCGACGGACGGACCGAGCGGCGGCACACCGGCAGTGCCTGGGCGTCCATCGACGGCAGGCGCGTGGCCACGCGGGTTGTGTTCGGCGGCGACGACGGCCTCGTGCTGCTCGGCGCCTACACGCTGGAGGGCTTGGACCTTGCCGTCGATCCGGTGCACCAGCGCCTTCTGCCCATCGATGTCCGTCCGGGTTGACCGGCGCCGCGGATCCGCCGGCGACCGAGCGGCGTGGAAGTGCGGCGGGCTGCCAAGACGAGGGACTGCCGCACGAGGCACTGCCGCACGAGGCACTGGCCGCACGAGGGACTGCCGCACGAGGCACTGCCAAGACGAGGGACTGCCGCACGAGGGGCTGCTCGGTGAGGGCAGCAGCGCACTCGAGTCTCATGAGCCCGCCGGCGCCTCCAGGCGGCGGCCCTTGGCCGCGCCGGCCATGACGCGGATCGGCATCCTCGTGGCGGCCCGGACTACACGAGGGTCTGCTGGGCGGGCGCGGTGGCGGCGGCGGCGATGGTGGCGGCTTGGGTGCGCAGGTTGGGCCAGGCACCGATGAGGCTGTTGTAGGCGCCGGCCTCCGATGCCCAGCCCTTGTCGCTGGCCTTCTGGTACAGCAGGTAGGCGAGCTGGCGGGCCCGGTCTGCGTGGCCGCCGAGGGCGTGCAGCAACTCGGCCGCCTCTGACTCCGAGCGCTCCAGGGCGGCGGCCAGGTGCTGGGCGGCCTCCCACACCGTGAGCCGGTCGTCGTGCAGCGGCGACCAGTTCGGGGGGAGTTCGCTGCGCTCGTAGAGCCGGAACTTCCCGGCGCGGGCCTCGCCGATGCCGGCCGTCTCGATACCGGCCAGCGAGGTGTTCTTGGCCCGGGCCACGCTGTCGGCGTCGCCCGAGGATCCGGGGCCGTAGCCGTGCTCGGAGAACCAGGTCAGCGCGAAACGGCTCTCGGCGTCGAGTTCGGCCTCCTCTCCGTCGAGGATCTCGCCCAGCACGTCGTTGATGATCGCCAAAGCAGCCGACACCGGCATCGACGACCCGTCAGCCTCCACCACCCTCCCATACCGGGAGAACACCTTCATGCCCGGACCGATGGTGGACTGCGCCATGTCCACCGGCGCCACACCGCCCGACTGCAAGGCGCGCACCGCCCCGGGAAGCTCGTCTCGCAGCGCCGCCAGGAACTCCCCGCGAGACGCCAGCGCTGCCGACGCGGACCGCGGACGGCACGCCAACACGATCGACGACGCCAACGCATTCGAGCGGGAAGCGATGAGACGGTTGCCCAACTCGGTGCGCATCGGCCACGTCGCGGTGACCTGCAACCCG
>VYBO01000048.1 GCA_009844405.1 Acidimicrobiaceae bacterium | reverse complement strand
GTGTCACCCGCCCCGGCGGCCCCAGCGCCCGCGCCTGCGGCGCCCGAGCAGCGACCTCCCCCGGCAGAGGCAGAGGCAGAGCACTCGTCCACGGCTGGTCCAGCCTCCGCGGACCGCCCTGCGGCCGCGGCCCGCCAGACCCTTTCGGAGCATAGATCCGCAGTAGCGGCGAGACGCGCCTCGGCCGCCGCGGTCGCGTCCAAGGAGGCCGGGCCCGAGCCACCCGCCCCACCGCCAGTGCCAGGGCCCGATCTGGCTGCAATGCGACCCGATGGCCCCAAACAGGTAGTGGAGTGGGCCCGCCGGCACTTGGGCCTGGAGCGGGAGTTCGTCGTAGCCAGAGCAGTGGAGCTTGAGCCGGATCAGGAGTTGCGGCGCAGTCCGGTCCAGATACAAGCCCTCTGGCAGGCCCTCGTGGCCCACGCCACCGGAACCGCTCCCGCGCCCGGTCCACCGGTGCCGCAGGCCTCGGTGTCTGCGGTCGAGGCAGGCTCGTCCGAGGCTCGGGCATCGGTAGCGGTTGCCTCTGGACCGGCCGAGCCCGCCGCGGCGACCCCTGACGAAGAGCCCGATCCGCTGCCGGATCAAGCCGATGCCGCCGAGAACTTCGACCTTGCCGAGCTCCACGATCTGGTCGAGGCGCCGAGCCACGCTCACGACATCGAAGAGAAGATCAAGGCGACATTCCCCGGAACGGAGCTCACGCTGCTGCCCGAACCCGACGGCGACAACGCCGGCGGCGAGACGTAGCCAGGGTGCAGGGATGAGCTACTCGAGCGCGGTTCAGGAGTTGATCGACCAGCTCGGGCGGCTGCCCGGCATCGGGCCCAAGTCGGCCCAGCGTGTGGCCTTCTATCTGCTGAGGGCGCCGACCGAGGACGCCAACCGGCTGGCCCGGGCGATCTCCGAGGCCAAGGAGAGGGTGTCGTACTGCCCCCGCTGCTTCAACCTGGCCGAGCAGGGCGGCGAATGCGCGGTGTGCCGAGATCCCAGGCGCAATCCGAGCCTCGTCTGTGTCGTGGAGGACGCCCAGGACGTGGTGGCGGTCGAGCGCACCGGCGAGTTCAGCGGCCGCTACCACGTGCTCCAGGGAGCGTTCAGCCCGATCGACGGCGTCGGCGTCGACCAGCTCCGCCTCAAGGAGCTTCTGGCCCGGGTGACCGACGAGGGCATAGAAGAGGTGATCGTGGCCACCAACCCGAACCTGGAGGGCGAGGCCACCGCGATGCTGGTCCACAAGTACCTCAAGCCCGCCGGAGTGCAGGTGACCCGCATCGCCAGCGGCCTGCCGGTGGGCGGCGACCTCGAGTACGCCGACGAGATCACCCTGGGGCGGGCCTTCGAGGGCCGCCGCTCACTCGACGGAGCCTGAGACTCTGCCGCGGGTGAGCCGCTCGCATCAGGGCTTGCGAGCCCCGGGTCGGCTCGTTAGCCTGCTGGTTGTTCTTCGCCCGCCGGGTGCGGAACGTAAGGTGCCGGAGCGACTCCCCGCTTCCCTGCTAGTGACGTGAGGGAGCCGCTCCGGCGTTTTGCATGATGGCAGACGGTCGTCGGAGAAAGCCAGCTTTTCACTGACAGCATCGAGTTTGGCCGGACAAACAAGAGACGGAGCGAAATCTCTCGCGATGTCACAGCGTTCATGCTCACCGAGATAGACCACGTGGCCATAGCCGTTCGGGACCTGGACGCGGCCATCGACTGGTACCGGGAAGCACTCGGAGCGGAGGTCGCGCACCGCGAGGTGGTGGAGCGAGACGGCGTGGAGGAGGCCCTGCTGGCGGTGGCCGAGAGCTACGTGCAGTTGATCACGCCCACCCGAGACGACTCGCCGGTGGCCAAGTTCCTCGACAAGCGGGGCGAGGGCCTGCACCACCTGGGCTACCGGGTGCCGGACTGTGCGGCCGCGCTGGAAGCGATGGTGAAGGCCGGGGCCACGCCCATCGACGAGGCGCCGAGGCCCGGCAGCCGCAACACCACCATCGCGTTCATCCATCCCAAGGGGTCGTTCGGCACCCTGATCGAGCTGGTCGAGGAGTAGCGGGGGTCGGCGCGGTGCTGGTGCATCTGATCGACGGCACCTACGAGCTCTTCCGCTTCCATTACGCCAAGTCGAACCGCGACCCGCGCCGGGGCGCCCAGCTGGGGGTGCTCAACTCGATGTTCGACCTGGTCGCCGACGGCGCCACCCATATCGGCATCGCCACCGACCACGTAATCGAGTCGTTCCGCAACGAGATGCTGGCCGGCTACAAGGACGGCAGCGCTGTGGACCCCGACCTCAAAGCGCAGTTCGGTGAACTCGAAGAGCTGCTTGAGCTGGCCGGCTTCGCGCTTTGGCCGCAGATCGAGCACGAGGCCGACGACGGGCTGGCGTCCGCCGCGGCGGTGGCCGCCGGCGACCCGCGTGTCGAGCAAGTGGTGATCTGCACACCGGACAAGGACCTGGCCCAGTGCGTGACCGCCGACGGGCGGGTGGTGCAGTACGACCGGCGCCAGAGGGTGCTCTACGACCACGCCGGGGTGGTGGAGAAGTTCGGTGTGCCCCCTGCGTCCATCCCCGACTACCTGGGCTTGGTGGGCGACTCCGCCGACGGTTTCAGTGGCCTGCCCGGATGGGGGGCGAAGTCGGCGTCGGCGTTGCTGGCCCGGTACGGCCACATCACCGCCATCCCGTTCGACCCCGATCAGTGGGACGTGCAGGTCAGGGGCGCGGCCAAGCTCGCCGCCGCGCTGCGGGACGGCTTCGAGGACGCGCTGCTGTACCGCAGGATCGCCACCGTCGAGTTGGGCGCCCCGGTGTCGGCCACCGTCGACGAGATGGAGTGGCGCGGCCCGCGACCCGGCCTGGAAGAGCGCTGTGCGGCGCTGGGAGCCGAGCGCCTCGCGGCCCGGGCCCGCGATCTCGCCCCTATGAGGCCCCGCGGATAGGCGGGCGACCCGGCCCATACGGGTCGGGGCCGTGGCCCGAGCGGCCCGTGAGCGAAGCGAACAAGAGCGGGTATGACCACCCTGCGACGCGATTGGCCGCCGATCAATCCGCGCTCGCTCTATGTAGGAATTGGCAGCCGAGGACGCCGGTTTCGGCCTTCTGCGCTGCCAATTCGCGGCCGGACTAGGCGGCCAGGACCTCGCTCAGGCCGATGGCCACGGGGACCTCGACCTGGTCGAAACGGCACGACTCGGGGGTGCGGTCCGGGCGCCAGCGCACGAAGCGGGTGGTGCCCCTGAAGCGGCCGTTCAGCATGGCCTCGTACTTCACCTCGGCCACCAGCTCGAGCCGCAGCGGCACCCAGGGCTGCTGCCGGCGCTGGCCGGACCACCGGTTGGGCGTGCCCGGCATCACCGCGCCCTCGGCATGGGCGGCCGGATCCATCCATTCCGCCCACGGATGCTCGCGGGGGTCGTCCATCACGTGGGGCGCCAGCTCGTCGAGCAGCTCGCGGCGGCGCTGGGCGGTGAAGCTGGCCGCCACCCCGCAGTGGTGCAGCCCGCCGGTGTCGTCGTGCAGGCCCACCACCAGCGAGCCCACCCCCTCGCCGTCGACGTGCATCCGGAAGCCGGCCACCGCCACGTCCACGGTGCGGGTGTGCTTGACCTTGAACTGGGTGCGCTTGCTGGGCTCGTAGAGGCCGCCGCGGGGCTTGGCGATGAGGCCGTCGAGCCCGGCCCCCTCGAAGCGCTCGTACCACTGTTGAGCCAGGCTCCGGTCGAGAGTCGACGGCGCCAGGTGGACCGGCGCATCGAACGCGCCCGCCATCGCCTCCAGCAGGGCCCGCCGGTCGCGGAACGGCTCGTCCATCAGATCGGCGTCGGCCAGCGCCAGCACGTCGAAGGCCACGAACTCGGCCGGCGTCTCGGCAGCCAGGCGCGAGATCCGGCTCTCCGCGGGGTGGATCCGCTGCTGCAGGGCGTCGAAGCCGAGCCGGTCTTCGATGCTCACGATGATCTCGCCGTCGACCACCGCCCGGGGCGGCAGCCCAGCCTTGAGCGGCTCGATCAGCTCGGGGAAGTACCGGGTGAGGGGCCGTTCGTTGCGGCTGCCCAGCACCACCTCGTCGCCGTCGCGGAACACGATGCAGCGGAAGCCGTCCCACTTGGGCTCGAAGGCCAGATCGCCGGCGGGAATGCCGTTGACCGCCTTGGCCAGCATGGGCCTCACCGGCGGCATCACGGGCAGATCCACGCGGCCGAGCCTACGTGGCCGTTCTTGACGTAGTTATCCGCATCAGGGCGGCACAACTACATCAAGAACGCACAACCGGTCCTCCACCGTCGCGACGGCTGCCTACCCTGCAGGCATGAGCGAAGAAATCCATCCCTTCACCGTCGCGGTCGACGACGCCGAGATCGACGACCTGCGGGATCGGCTGGCCCGCACCCGCTGGCCGGAGCCCGAAGTCGTCGACGACTGGTCCCAGGGGATCCCCCTCGCGTACCTGCAGGAGGTGTGCGAGTACTGGGCCAGCGACTACGACTGGCGTCGCTGCGAGGCTGCCATCAACTCCCGGCCCAACTTCATCACCGACATTGACGGCCTGGACATCCACTTCCAGCACATCCGCTCGGGCCACGACGGCGCGCTGCCGATGATCGTCACCCACGGCTGGCCCGGCTCGGTGCTGGAGTTCACCCAGGTCATCGACCCGCTGGTCGACCCGACGTCGCACGGCGGGACGGCGGGCGACGCCTTCCATCTGGTGCTGCCGTCGCTGCCCGGCTACGGGTTCAGCGCCAAGCCCTCGGCCCCCGGCACCGGCGTCGAGCGCATCGCCGCCATGTGGGACGAGCTGATGGGTCGCCTCGGCTACGACAGCTACGTGGCTCAGGGCGGCGACTGGGGCTCGGCGGTGACCACCCATATCGGCATGCAGGACCTCGGGCGGTGCCGGGCCATCCACACCAACATGCCGGTGGCCGGGCCGAGCAAGGAGTCGATGGCCGACCTGACGGCCAAGGAGCAGGCCGCGCTTGAGTCGATGGGCTACTACGACAAGTGGGACTCGGGCTACTCCAAGCAGCAGTCGAGCCGGCCCCAGACCATCGGATACAGCCTGGTGGACTCACCCGCCGGCCTCACCGGCTGGATCCTCGAGAAGTTCTGGTCGTGGACCGACCGCAGCGCCCACCCCGAGGACTACTACAGCCGGGACCAGCTGCTGGACAACGTGTCGCTGTACTGGTTCACCGCCACCGGCGCGTCGTCCGGCCGGCTCTACTGGGAGAGCTTCGCCGGCTTCGCCGCCGGCGAGGTGGAGATCCCCACGGCGTGCAGCATCTTCCCCAACGAGATCTTCCGGGCCAGCCGGCGCTGGGCCTCCAAGCGCTACACCGACATCCGCTACTGGAACGAGCCCGAGGTGGGCGGGCACTTCGCGGCCTTCGAGCAGCCCGAACTCTTCGTTGCCGAGATGCGGTCCGCCTTCAAGTTCCTGGACTAGCCCGAAGACATCGCTGCCCATGGCACAAGACCCATCCGCACAGCCGCGCCACATCCGGTTCGAGCCCGACGACAAGCCGCCCCTCGCGCTGACGGCCGGAATGGGCCTCCAGTTCGCGGTGCTCGCCATCGCCGGCATCGTGCTCACGCCGGCGATCGTCGTGCGGGCCGCTGACGGGAGCGAGTCGTACCTGACATGGGCGGTGTTCGCGGCGGCGGTGGTCAGCGGGGTCAGCACGATCCTGCAGGCGGTGCGGCTCGGACGCATCGGTGCCGGGTACGTGCTCCTGATGGGGACTTCGGGCGCGTTCATCGCGGTGTGCGTGGCCGCACTGGTGGAGGGCGGCCCCGGCCTGCTGGCCACGCTGGTCGTGGCGTCGTCGCTGTTCCAGTTCCTGCTCGCGGCGAGGCTGTCGTTGTTCAGACGGATGGTCACCCCCGTCGTGGCCGGCACCGTGCTGATGCTGATCGCGGTGACGGTGATGCCGCTGGTCTTCAACATGGTGACGGCTTCGCCGGAGGGCAGCTCCGACTGGAGCGCGCCGACGAGCTCGCTCGTCACCGTGCTGGTGATCATCGGGATCGCGCTGAAGTCCTCGGGCGGGTTGCGGCTGTGGGCGCCGGTCATCGGCGTCGTGGCCGGCTCGGTGGTGGCCGCCTCCTTCGGGCTGTACGACTTCGACAAGGTGGCCGAGGCCCCGTGGGTCGGCCTGCCCGACGGCGGCTGGCCCGGCTTCGACCTCTCGTTCGGCACGGCCTTCTGGAGCTTCCTGCCCGCCTTCGTGCTGGTCACGATCATCGGGGCCGTCGAGACCATCGGCGACTCGGTGGCCATCCAGCGGGTGTCGTGGCGGCAGCCGAAGGCGGTGGACTACCGCGTGGTGCAGGGAGCGGTGGCCGCGGACGGGACCGGGAACCTGCTGTCGGGACTGGCGGGCACCGTACCTAACACGACCTACTCCACCAGCGTCTCGATCACCGAGCTGACCGGCGTCGCCGCCCGCCGCGTCGGCGTCGCCATCGGTGTGTTCTTCATCGTGATGGCGCTGGTGCCCAAGTTCCTGGCGCTGGTGCTCGCGATACCGGACGCGGTGGTCGCGGCCTACATCACGGTGCTGATCGCGCTGCTGTTCGTGGTCGGAATGAGGATCGTCGCCGAAGAGGCCGCGGACTACCGCAAGGGCCTCATCGCCGGGGTCTCGTTCTGGGTCGGCGTCGGCTTCCAGAACAACCTGATCTTCGGGGAGTACCTCGAGGGGTTCGCGGGCGGCTTCCTGGAGAACGGCATGACTTCAGGCGGCCTCACGGCCATCGTGCTGACGCTGTTCACGGAGACGACCCAAGCCCGCCGCCACCGGCTGCGCACCGATCTGGCTCTGTCGGAGCTGCCGCGCATCCGGCAGTTCCTTGACGACTTCGCCGGGCGCCACCGGTGGGGGGCTTCGATGTCGGCCAGGCTCGACGCGGTCGCCGAGGAGACGCTGTTGACGCTGCTGGACGCCGACACCGCCGGTGGCGACGCCGAGGGGCGCGCCCTGCGGGTCACCGCCAGCAAGCAGGACGGGCGGGCCGTGCTCGAGTTCGTGGCCGCGGCCCGGGGGGAGAACATCGAGGACCGGTTGGCCGTGCTCGACGAGCCGACCGCGGACAGGCCGGTCGAGCGCGACGTCTCGTTGCGGCTGCTCCAGCACTACGCGACCTCGGTGCTGCACCAGCAGTACCACGAACTCGAGATCGTCACCGTCCAAATGAACGCGCCGCACGAGCCGAGCCCGGCCGGTTGACTCCGGGCCAAGAGGCCGAGCGGCCAGTGAGCGCAGCGAACAAGAGCGGGAATGACCACGCCGCAAGGCGATCCGCTTGCGCCTGCCCGCGCATGTTCCAAGTCTTGGAACCGATGGCGGCGACTGTGCGTCTGTAGTCTCAACAACGAGTGCAGCGCCCCGCAGGCGGCTGCGACTCCGCGACGCAGGCTCCGGGAGGCGACGATGCTGCGAATTCGGGCGGTCGGGACGCTGGTGCTGGCGGTGGTGCTGGCGGCCGCGGCCTGCGGGGACACCTCCACGACAGGCACCGTCGACGTGCCGGCGACGACGACCGGTGCTGAGGCTGAACCGGCGACCACGACGTCAGGCGCGCCAGAGGAGTCCGCCGACTCGACCGGCGCCGCCGCGGGCTCCGAGGCCGACGCTGCCGCTGGGGAGGCTTCCGGCGATCCCGACGAGACCGCTCCCACGGATGCCGCCGCCCTGCTGGCGTCAGCCACCGAGTTGCTCGACGGGCGCCCGGTGCGCGGCGAGGCGACCATCGAACTGGCGCCGGGGTTCGGGTTCTCCACGAGCTTCGAGTCCGACGCCGACGGCGACCTCGATGCCTTGGCCGAGCTGCCGCCCGGCATGGATCCCGAGTTCCCCGCCGGTGCCGACGCCGGGATCCGGTACGTGGGCGGCGTGGTCTACCTGCGGCCTCTGACCGCGGCCGACGATCTGGAGGAACTCGGCGTCGACGAGGCCTGGTTCGTGGCCGAGCCGGCCTCGACCGGCGATCCGATGGCGCAGGCCATGGGACCGGCGGGAGTGATGTGCGTATTCCTCCAAACGCTGGAGGAGGTTCCCGAGGAGTGCGACCCGCTGGGCGACGCCGGTGCCTTCCTGGAGGCCGCCCGCGAGCCGGAGGTCGTCGGCCGGGAGGACGTGCGGGGCGTGGAGGCCAACCGGGTGCGTTTCCTGGTGTCCCTGATGGACCTGGCCGGCGAGGCCCTGGGCATGGAGACCGGGGCGGACGACGGTGAGGTCGGCGCCTTCGACGACACCGCCTCGGACCCGTTCGCCGAGGGGCTGGAGCAGATCTTCGGATTCCTGGACGCCGACTTCGAGGTGGAGGTGTGGATCGACGACGACAGCCTGATCCGGCGCCTGACCTTCGACATCGCTTCGCTGTTCGCTGGCATCGCGGGTGGCGAGGCAGCCGCCGAGATGCCGTCGAGCCTCCTCACCCTCGAGTTCTACGACTTCGACGCCGACATCGGCGTCGACGCCCCGCCGTCCGAGGCGATCTTCGATCGCAGCCTGCTACTCGGCGACGACGACCACGCCACCTCCGAGGACTTCGAGCCGTACTACGACGAGTACGACGACGGCTAGAGGCGCTCGTCGGGGGTGAGGCCCTCCAGGGCGGCCATCGCTGGCGGGGTGTCTGCGCCGCTGGTGAGGTCCGTGGAGGTGATCGGTGCCTCGAAGCGGGTGGTGATCGGCACCACCCCGGCCCACCAGGGGCCGGCGATGTCGTCGGGCTCGTCGACGGGGTCGCCGGCCCGGACCTTGGCCGACGCCTCGGCCAGCGGAAGCTCCAGCACCATCGTCTTGCGCAGATCCGGCGGCGACGGCGGCCGGACGGAGTCCCAGTGGGCCACCACGTGGTCGGTGACCAGCTTGAGGGCGTAGAGCCGGCGCGGCTCGTCGAGGATCCTGGTAGCCCGGCCCCGGACCACCACCGACCGATAGTTCATCGAGTTGTGGAACGGCGTGCGGGCCATCACCAGCCCGTCGAGATGGGTGACGGTGACGCAGACCTCATGGCCCTCGCCGGTGTTGAGGAGGTGGTTGGCGGCCGCGCCGTGCAGGTAGAGCCGGTCGTCGTCGCGCCCGTAGGCCATGGGGAGCACCAGCGGCCCGTCCTCGGTGGTCACCCCCACATGCGCGATCAGCCCGGCGTCAAGGATGCCGAGCACGTCGTCATGGCCGTACCGGGCCCGGGGCGCCCCCCGCCGAACCCTGGTGCGGGCCGACGGAGCTCCCCCGAAGTCGTTCGAATCGTGCTCGGCCACGGCCGTAGGTTACGGCCCGATCACAGAGTCGGCGCCGGCCCGCCACTCGTGTGTTCCGCACGTTGCGGCGCCATAGTGGGGCGCGCTACCGGGGAATCGCCGACGACGGGCACGCCCTGGACAATGGACGGCTACAGCTGCGGACAGGTCACTCCGCAGCGGTTGGCGACTTCACATGCCAAGCTACGGAAGTCCCAGTAGCAGTCCTGCACAGCGTTGATGTGTCCGCCGATGGCACCGTCGGCGGAGGTCAGCTTGAACATGGGCTTCCGAGCTTCTTGGGCGTAGGGCATGAGGCTCCGGTAGTGCTTCAGCGTGGCCAGGCAGTGCTTGTCGTCCTCGGGCGAACGCTCTACAGCTGCGGACTTGTTGAGGACCGACTGGCGGTACTCGCCTGGGATGGCGTCCATCCAGAGCGCGTAGGCCTTCACAGGACGGTCCAGCCGAACGGCGTGCTGCAGAACAACGTAGCCGATTGGCTTCATGGTGCCGCTGGGCAGGTCCAGGTCGTCCAGCCCGGATAGATCCTTGGCCCTGCCCAGGCGCTGCCGCCATTCCTTACGCCAGCGCCGCAGGGTGGGTCCCAGGTTGCGGAGCCCTTGGAGCGAGAAGAGGTCGGGCGCGAGTGGCACTGCCACGAAGTCGGCCGCGATCAGAGCAGCCCGATTGATGGCGCCGAGGTTTGGTCCTACGTCGATCAGCACAAGATCGGCCTCCGCCTCCTCCTGCGCCCCGGCGAGCACGCGGCTCAATGCGGTGATCACCCGGAAGGCTCGCTCGTTGCCGTCTAGGCACTGCGGCCATTGGCTGGAGAACTCGTCCTCGGCGCCCGACAGGGCGAGGTCGCCGGCGATTAGTGTCACCGTGGACCTAGGGCGCATCGTTTGAACAGGGGTTATGTCGCCCGTACCTCGAAGCAGCGGTACAAGTGCTCCGTGGATCGTCTTCCGGGGAGGGTCAGGAGTCCAGAGTCTCTCCATCCGATAGTCGTTGAGGAACATGCTCGTCAGGTTGGCCTGGGGGTCGAGGTCGGCTGCAACAACCGAGACACCCAAATCGGCGTACATCCACGCGAGGTGATACACGAGGGACGTCTTGCCAACGCCGCCCTTGTTGTTGAAGAAGGCGACCGTAGTCATTGCGCTGACTCCACAATCACCCGCACGCGGGAGTGTTCGGTCTGGAAGACCGGCTCGGGGTTGCCGTTGCTCCGAAGTCCCCGCAGTGCCGACGGGATGCCGTAGCCAAACCGTTGGGCGAACCCGAGGTTGGCCATGATCTCGGCGATCAGCTGATTGCGGTACGCGGTGGCGCCTGTGAGCAGCGTCTCCGGCGTCACCGCGCCAAAGAGGCCACCGGGGCTCTCGATCTCGACGCGCCCTGAGTACCAGTACAGGCGTGCCGGGGCGTGCGTGCCCTCGTAGCTGCGATGCATCACCGCGTTGTAGGCGAGTTGGTGCAGCGCCTCGACCGGATAGTCCGGGAGCCGCTTCTCACGGGATCCCGACGTGATGTCTAGGCGCGTGCTCACGTTGAGCCTCACAAGCTGGCTGAGGCTCTGGAGGATGTCGTCGAGCCGCCCGGTCAAGGCTTCTGAGGTCTTCGGCGTGTCGGTGATGTCGTCGCCGTCAAAGCGCACGAACTGGACCCAAGACTCCGGCAGCCAGTACTGCGCGTCGCGGCCGAACGCGAGCATTGCTCCGTTCGTGGGAACGTCCCCGCTGATAAGGCGCAAGGAACGCATCTGATCCTCCAGCGTCCGCCGATTCTCGACGAGAACCTCCGCGGAGACCGCCCGAGGCAGATAACGGCGCTCGATGTAGTCGAGGTCGAGGTCCGCGATGGACGCGCCATGCGCGGGCCTCAGGTCGAACGGAAGATCCTGTGATCGCCGGCGCTCGGCGAGGCGTTGCTCGTCGGTGGCCGTGGCCATGCGGACTGTGGGCCCGATCCGCACCCATACGCGGCCGTCGTAACGAACCGGAGGGTGGGACGAGGGCTGCACGATCACCGCGGCTACTTCGCAGCCACCGAGAGCGTGGCGCTGGGCAGCGTCCCACCGAGTGGTGGAAATTGAGGTAGGCGACAGGGTCCACCGTTA
>VYBO01000138.1 GCA_009844405.1 Acidimicrobiaceae bacterium | reverse complement strand
TGGTCATACCCGCTCTTGTTCGCTTCGCTCACGGGCCGCTCGGGCCACGGCCCCGACCCGTATGGGCCGGATCGCCCGCCTATCCGCGGGGCCTCTAAGGGATTGGAGATCGACGGCGAACGATCTCGGAAGTTCCGTCCGCATGCGTTGCAGAGGTGCTTGACGTGGGGCCGAGTTGCGAATAGCAGTTCGTCAATGTGGCCTTCACCGCAGCGAGGACACACCAAGGGGCTTACGTTCTCGTTGGCGAGAACGGTCAGGGCGTGGGCCTGAGCGGCCATGCCCTCCACGACTTCGGTGGCCTTGCCTTTGCGGACTCTCACGATGTCGAATGAACGATCGATTTGCTTCTTGCCGCTGGCCTCTGCTCGGTAGTGGATGTGGACCTTGCCGTCTTCGGTGGGGACTTCGCCGATGCAGAATGCCGGCGGCACAACGCCCCACACAGCAAATTCGCCGTCGTCGAGGTCGATATCGGTCCGCATTTCCTCGGACACGGGCTCAAACCAAGACGCTGAGCATCGATCCAATGCGGCCCCGTCGGGGGCGGAGGCCTCGAGCCCGTGAGTTCGACACCACCAGTTCGGCATGCCGTTGCGCTTCTTGACCTCCCAGCGGATGACGCAGGGGCCATGGCCCTTCTTGGTCTCAGGAATATTGTGCTCGCAGTGCATCGGGATGCTCGTCTCCGCCGCTCGGGCCTGGGCTCTCGGCTTGTCGTAGCCTATCGCTAGCATCTAAGACTACAACACACGGCCACTCTATCACTTAATTTTTCAACGTTTCTGATCTCATAAGCTAAATCCAGTATGATGGGGGATACGATGACGGGACAGATGAGCAAGGCCTACGACCACCCTGCGTCGCTACCGATTCCGGCTCGTATCCGGCTGGCTCGCGAACTGCGAGGGCTCACGCAACGCCAGGTAGTGGCAGGGACCGGCAACGCCCTGTCGGCGCCCGCCCTGAGCCAGATCGAATCTGGACGACTTCGGCCGTCGGAGGCAGCAGTCGTTAATCTGGCCTCCGCCCTCGATGTACCACCGGAGTTCTTCTCCGCCCAGTGGCCCGTCGATAGCGAACCGGTCACCTACTTTCGTGATCTCCGCTCAACCAGCATTCGGGAACGGCGTCGCGCCCGGGCTCAGGCAGTGCTTCTTGGCGAGTTTGTCACAGCGCTGGAGCAGCACGTCCGAATTCCCGAAGTCGACGTGCCAGAGCGCCCTGTCGGCTCGGATGCAACAGCCGCTGAGATCGACGACATCGCCATGTTGGTACGACGAGCCTGGAATCTCGGTGACGGCCCCATCGGGCATGTCGTACGCGAGTTGGAGCGCCATGGCATCGCCGTAGCCCGGCTCACTCTCGGGACGGTGAAAGTCGATGCCTTCTCGACCAGGACCGGCGTACGTCCGCTCGTTCTTCTAACCGACGACAAGTCCGACAACTACGTGCGGTCACGGTTCGACGCGAGCCATGAGCTGGGACACCTAGTGATGCACGAAGCGGCCGAACCCGGTACCAAGCAGGTCGAAAGCCAGGCCCAGAACTTCGCTGCATCCTTTCTGCTTCCAGAAGCTAGCGCGCTTGAGGAGCTGCCATCGCGGCTGGACGCTACAGGGTGGTCGCGGCTCGCGGAGATGAAGCGCGTGTGGGGTCTGTCGATGTCAGCGCTGCTGTACCGGGCTCGAACCTTGAGAGTCCTCTCACCCGAGGCATACCAGGCAGCCATGCGCTACATGTCCGCTCGGGGTTGGCGCAAGCAGGAGCCGGGAGATCGCGAGATGGGTGCCCCGGAGGCACCGATGCTTGTCGAACGCTCGATGCGGCGAGCAGAGATCGAAGCGGACGTGTCAGTTGAGGACCTCGTCCGCACTGCCCACCTCCCGATCGACGACATGCATGACCTCCTAGCGGCGGCCGTAGACGATCGGCCGATCGTCGAGTTGTAGAGAACCGCGGGTGTGCGCATCGTGAATGGTTCAGTCCGATGCAGCCGAGCGCGTGGCCTCGATGATCCTTCCGACATCGTTCGGAGTCTCCGGCGGCTAGAGCGCCCGTCGCAGTCGTGGCGGTCAGTCCCTCACGCCACCTGATCGGCCACAATGTGTGGGTGCCTCGCAAGGAGTCCCCGTCTGTCCGGACCACGTTGTATCGGATGCGTGGGATCACCGATCTCAGCGATGCAATCCGCTCCAAGTACCTCGGTCCCGGCGCCTTCACGGCCACCTCGGGGGTAGTCGAGGGCAGCGAATCGCTGCTCGTGACTGGAGCCATGCACCGCGAGCAGACAACTTGGGCGGGGCGGCTCTCGACGCTGTCCGGCGTGAGCATCAGTCTCGGCAACACAACAGCCGCTGCCGTGCTCGTGATCCGCGCTGCCCCGACCGAGGCATGGGCACTCGCCTACGGTATGGGCTTTTCAGCTCTTGGAGCCAGCACACACCGATCCCGGATTCGGGATGCGAGTAGCCATCCGCACTGCCCAGCCGGATGCGATTCAGTCATTGACGAGGAGCGAACTCGACCACCGTGCGCGCACCGATCGGTCCTCGATCCCCGCCGGGGAGGCGCTTCGCGGCTTCGGGATCGGCGACTTCGGCGAAGTCGTTACACGCATCAGCGGCTCAGCCACGGTGTCGGGTCTCGCGCTTGGAGACGCCAGTGTTCGGATCCGTGCTGCTGCTGCGCTGAGCGTCCCGCTTGGCAAGACACCCCGACTCCTCATGAGCGACTTGGACGCCATCGCCGCGACCCTCGATCTCACTGCTCAGCCCGAACTCCAGGCGCTCGAGCAGTTCGTTCGTGTCAAGAACGGTGAGATGATCGAGCAGCTCGAGGCAGAGCTGCGGGCTGCTCTCGAGGGCGGATCCAATGGGAGGCTGGCGCTTGGCTGGCCCCACGAGCGCATCGACGACAACGGAACACCCTCAGCCTTCAAGCTGCTGGGAACCGGCAAGCACAACGTCGAGGCGAGAGACGACCTGCCAAGTCTCGATGACCTGCTGGAAGCGATCGAGCGGAAGGCTCCTGGCGACCGGCTCGCCGGAGCCTCTTCGATCAAGGTGCAGCTCTTCCGCGACAGCGATGGCGAGGAGCCAGTTAGCGGCGCAATCCCGGCTATCCACTGGCTCTTCTTCGAGATTGAAATCAGCGGAGTCCGCTACTGCCTGTTCGACTCTCGCTGGTATGCGATGGACACTGACTACGCCCAGCGCCTTCAAGCCCACGTCGACGAGATCTTCGCACGTCCACCGGCAGTCTCGCTCCCGGACTGGACCGTTTCGACTCATCCCGGCGAAGGGGCCTACAACGCCATGGCTGCGGCGTCGCTTGGTTGCGTCATGCTCGACCGGCAGCTGCTGAGGACGACCCAGCACCCACGGGGCTTCGAGGCATGCGACATCATCACGGAAGATGGGCTAATCATCCACGTGAAGCACACGCCGAAGTCATCGGCGGTCAGCCACCTCATCGCCCAGGCTCTGGTGTCCACCGATGCTCTCCGACACGACAACGAGGCGCGCCAGCAACTGCGGAAGCTGACGACTGATGCCGGCGGCGACCCCAGCTGGCTCCCTGATCGACTGAGCTCTGTGATGCTCGCCATGGCCCGGCCCGAACCGATCACCGCCGAAGAGCTGTTCAGCTTCAGCCAGGTGACCCTCACCCGGCTCGACTCCTCGCTCGCCGAAGCGGGGGTGACGCTCACCATCGCATCTGTGAAGCGCGAGTGACGGCCCGTCCGAATCTGCCGCAGCCACCAGTGTCACATCTCTGCCACACCTCCGGGGCTGCCGTGACGCTCCAACAGTGACACTGTAACCAACATTGCGAGCTATCGAGCCCGCCATTTTTGCCCTGTGACCTGGGGTTATATGGTTTGGAGTGGTGGAGCTGGGGAGAATCGAACTCCCGTCCGTCAGGCGGATGCCGGGCTCGCTACGACCATTCCCGAGTCTGCGGCTTGCGGCTGCCGCTACGCCGGGTCGTGCGGATCCGAGGATCCGGCCGCCGGATCTTTCTCCGGTGTCAGCGGTCTTTGCCGGCTGTCAGCGGGTCTCTCCCCGTCGTCCACCCCTGCTTCTGGTGCCAGGCTGCAGCGGTCCGGCCCCGCGTGCCATTGCTGGTCGCGATGATTCTCAAATGCTAGATCAGATCTGATCAGGCGACGAGAACGAGAGCGTCGTCTTCGGCGTCTCTTTGGTTGCCCCGTTTAAGGAGTCTGAGCAACTCCGGTCGCACTCCGCGGCCTCCTGGTCCCGACGTCGAAACCGGTCAGCCCCTCGTGCAGTCTCTTTTCAAGCTGCTGTCCCCGAAGGGACCAACCATGATACTCGCCGCCACCGACACTCAGGCCCCGGGACTGAGCGCGGCGCGGATACGGTCGCGGGTCAGCCACAGCCGCAACAGCACCCCGACGGCCAGCAGGATCGCGGTCGACCCGTACACCACGATCGGCACCGCGGCCACCAACACTCCGTAGAGACCCCACTTGAAGCCCTCCAACACGGTCAGCCACCAAGTGCCGGGCGATATCCCGACCGGGGCGTAGGTGCGCCACGCCGCGATCAACGCTGGTCCCAGATACAGCCCGTTCGACAGGCCCAGCACCGTCCCCAGCACCGTCCAGCCCGCCGCCCGCTGGATCACCACGCTGGCCACTATCACGCCGGCGCCTACCAGCAGGGAGGCGCGCACACTCACACCGTTGCGGTACAGCAGGAACAGCGCCAGCCCGAAGCTGGAGATGGCGGCAAAGATCGACGGGATCGTCTCCCAGAACCCGTTCTCCACCACGTAGGTGAGCCAGCCCAGATTGATGGTCATGCCGGCCGCGGCCCAGATGGGTGACACACCCTCGGTGCGTCCCGTGCGGATCAGCCTGGCGATCTGGGGGATGATCTGCACGAAGGTCACCCCGTTGGCGACCACCGCCACCCAGAAGGCGAGCTGGTCGCGGCTCATGGCGGCGGGGGAGTGCGGCGCCGGCGGGCGGCGGCCATCGAGCGGGCCGCCTCGGCGTCGGCGTCGCGTTGCTGGATGTCGCGGCGGCGGTCGGACCGGGTGCGCCCCCGGGCCAGGGCCAGGGCCAGCTTGGCCTTCCCCTCGTTGAAGTAGAGGGCGAGCGGCACCAGCGCCAATCGCTCCTGGTCGACCCGGGACGCCAGGCGCTGTATCTCGCGCCGGTGGGCCAGCAGCTTGCGGACCCGGTCCGGCTCCGAGCGGAACGATGCCGCCGAATGCGAGTAGGGCGAGATGTGCAGGTTGTGCAGCCACAGCTCGCCCTGGTCGATGCGGGCCCAGCTCTCTGCGATCTGCACGTTGCCCTCCCGCAGGGACTTGACCTCGCTGCCCTGGAGCACCAGACCGACCTCCAGAGTCTCGATGACGTCGTAGTTCCGGCGGGCGCGGCGATTGGTCGACACCACCGACGCCCCTTCTGGGACATCCCGACGCTTCTGTGACTTCGCCATGGCTGCTCACGGTACCGGTGCCCGCAGCAGGGGAGAAGCGGACCGCCGGTATGGTGCGGGGCGGTGCTGGAGATGTCGGCGGAGATGCACACGGCGATGGTCGACCACGCCATCGCCGGACTTCCCCACGAGGCCTGCGGCCTGTTCGCCGGGCTGCCCGGCTCGAACCGCGTCGAGCGCTTCTTTCCGATGCGCAACGCGGCCGAGTCCCGCGAGATCTACGTGCTCGACGGCCTCGAGATGATGGACGTGGAGCGCACTGCCGACGACGCCGGCCTGACGGTCATGGGAGTGATGCACTCCCACACCCACACCACCAACTACCCGTCGCCCACCGACATCGCCGACGCGGCCCGCTTCGACCCCTTCGGCGCCTGGCGCTTCGTGATCGTGTCGCTGCGCCACGCCGAGCCGTCGCTGCGGTCGTTCCGCATCCTCGACGGCGAAGTCACCGAGGAGCCCGTGGCGATGGACGGCCCGGGCTAGCCGTCGAGCAGTTCGCGGACCGCGGCCGCGGCCACCACGCCGGGTGCCTCCAGCGGGCCGAAATGGCCCAGGTCCTCGAAGCTCAGGAACCGGGCCTGGGGCAGCGCCTCGGCGATGGCGGAGGCGAAGACCCCGGCGTTGGACACACCGGTGATCACCGTCCCCGCCGCCACCGTCGCGGGAACGCTGATGGCGGATGCCTCCTCCGTCGGCAGGCCGCCGCTGGCCTCGAATGTGCGAGCCTCGGTCTCGGCCGAGCAGGCCAGGCGCACCCGGCCGTCGGGCAGGTCCACGAAGCCGCCCTCCACGTAGGCGGCCAGCGCGTCGGCCCGCATCACCGCCAGCGGCGACCGGTTCGAGTAGCGGGCCAGCGCCTCGGCCCGCGAACCGAAGACCTCGCGCCGGTTGCGGGCGCCCGCCGACAGCGGGTTGTTGCCGGGCTGGTCGAAGAAGCCCCTGGGCAGCACGATCGGCTCGTAGAGGAACAGGCGCTCGAAGGTCCCGGGCCGGGACCGCTCGGCCAGCAGCAGCGCGGCCCCGCCCATCGAGTGGCCGAACCCGTACAGACGCTCGGCGCCGACGGCGGCCGCACACGCAGCGACATCGGCGCCCATGCCGCTCCAGGCGTAGTCGTCGCCGGGCGCGGGGCCCGAGGAGCCGTGGCCCCGGAAGTCCAGGGCCCACACAGTGAACCGCTCGGCGAGGTACTGGGCCAGCGGCCGGTAGGCCGGCCCGTGGAAGCCGGTGGCGTGACAGATCAGCAGGTCAGGGCCCGATCCTCCCATCATCTGCAAGTTCAGGTCCACACCATCGGCCGATCGGACCTTGACGGTGTCACCGGGGGAAGCGTCCGACGGAGCCGGCGAGCTCCCAGCAGGCTCGCTCAACGGGTGGCGCCGGCCGAACAGGCCCCGCCCGTGGCAGCTCATCACCACACGGCCGTGCTGATTGGTCATCTTGCAGCCGATGAACACCGTGCCGCGGTCGGCATGCCGAGACGACGGCCGGGCGTCGAGGATCTCCACCGTCGCGGTCAGCAGGTCGCCCGGACGCACCGGCTCGAACCAGCGCACCTCCTGCATGCCGGGCGAGCCCCGGCCGTCGGCTCGCGAGACCACGGTGTCGATCCACAGGCGGGCCCAGGCCGAGACGGTGTGCCAGCCGCTGGCGATCAGCCCCCCGAACGGCGAGTCCACCGCGGCCTGCGGGTCGGTGTGGAAGTACTGGGGGTCGAAGCGCCGGCCGAAGTCGATGATCTCGTCCTCGGTCATCTCGTAGGTGCCGAGTTCGATCACATCGCCGGGAGCGAAGTCCTCGAAGAACAGCGTGGGCTCGGACATCCGCGTATTTCTATCGGCTGCTCGCCTTCGATAGCTTCGGGTGGTGACACGCGCCCGGGCCCGCGGCCTTCTGGGGCCCAAGTACCGGGCTGCGTCGCTGGCGTTGATGGCTGCCATCGCCATGGCCTCCTACAACAACCTGTCGGTCACGGCCGCCCTGCCCGACATCGGCGACGACCTGGGCCGGGTGGCGCTGCTTCCCTGGGTGGTGACGGTGGAACTCCTGTCGGCGGCCATCGCGGTGCTCGCGGTCGGGCCCTACATAGACGGCGCCGGGGCCCGGCGAGCCTTCCGTCTCACGGTGATGGCCTTCCTGGTCACGTCGGCCATGTGCGTGGTCGCCCCCACGATGGAACTCCTGGTCGCGGCCCGCGTCCTCCAGGGCCTGGGCAGCGGCGCGCTGATCGGCACCTCGCTGACGTGCATCGGACTGGTGTTCGACGAGACCGTCCGGCCCTGGGCCTACGCGCTGATGTCGTCGGTGTGGGGGATCATGGGCATCGGCGGGCCGGCGCTGGCTGCGGTCCTGGTGAGCACGCTGGGGTGGCGGGCCGTGTTCGCGCTCAACCTCCCGGTTGCGGTGGCCGCGGCCGCCGTGGGATGGGGGCGGCTGCCGGTGGAGGCCCAGGCCGCGGCCGAGCGCCTCGACCGCAGAGGCCTGTCGATGCTCAGTGTGCTCACCGTCGCCCTGCTGCTGGCGACCTCCGACCTCAACTGGAACAGCGCGGCGCTGCTGGTGGCCGCCGCAGTCCTGGCTGCGCTCTACGTCCGCCACGCCCGGGGCTTCCCCACCCCCATCGTGCGCCTGCCGCACATCACCGGCAGGCGCTGGCGCCACATTCACATGCTCGGGGTCACGGCGGTGTCGGGCGGCACCGGCTCCAGCGTCTTCCTGCCCCTGTACCTCAAGGGCGCTCGGGGCGCCTCGGCCGCCTTCGCCGCCTTCGCGGTGCTGTGGCCCACGCTGGGGTGGTCGACGGCGGCCTGGGTCTCCGGCGCGCTCCAGCAGCGCCTCCGGGCCCAGACCGTCGCCCTCATCGGCTCGGTCGTCATCTCCGCCGGAGGCGTGGCGGTGACGGCGGCGGCCGGGGTCGGGGCGCCGGTGCCGGTGCTGCTGGCGGCGTTCGCCTGCGTCGGCTGGGGGATCGGCACGATCAGCACCTCGAGCCTCGCGCTGCTGCAGGGCCGGGCCGATCCCCACGAGATGGGCAGGGTCAGCGCGGCCCACCACTTCATCCGCTCGCTGGGATTCGCCTACGGCGCCGCCGTCGCCGGGCTGGTGATCTTCTGGCTGGTCGACCGCAGCACCGGCGACGCCGAGCTGGTCCGGGGCCTGCTGGGCGAGGCCGAGGCCGTTGTCGACCCCGCCGTGGCCGACGCGCTGGCCTCGGCCTACACCTGGTCGCTGGCGGCCATGGCGGTGCTCTGCGTGCTGACGGTGCCCGCCGCGTTCGCACTGTCCCGCAGGTATAATCCTGAGTGAAATACTCGGGATTAGGACGACCACAGGACCACGCCACATGGCCCTCAAGCGGGACGCACTCGACCTCATCGGCAACACGCCCGCCGTGGACGTCTCGCAGTTGAGCCCCAACCCCGAAGTCCGGCTGGTGGCCAAGCTCGAGAGCTCCAACCCGACCGGCTCGGTCAAGGACCGCATCGCCAAGGCCATGGTGCTCGACGCCGAGGCCGACGGCACCCTCGGCCCCGGCAAGCGGATACTGGAGCCGTCCTCGGGCAACACCGGCATCGCCCTGGCCATGATCGCCCGGATCCGGGGCTACCCGATAACGGTCGTGATGCCCGAGAACACGTCGCCGGAGCGCCGCCAGATGCTGCAGGTGTTCGGAGCCGACATGGTGGCGTCGCCCGGCGCGGAGGGATCCAACGGCGCGGTGCGCCTGGCCCGCCGGATGGCTCTGGAACAGCCCGACTGGGTTTTCCTGTACCAGTACGCCAACGAGGCCAACCCCCGTGTCCACTACGAGACAACCGGGCCCGAGATCCTGCGCGACGTGCCCAACGTGACCCACCTCGTGGCCGGCCTGGGCACGAGCGGAACCCTCATGGGCGTCGGGACCTGCCTCAAGGAGGCCCACCCCGACATCGAGGTGTATGCCGTGGAGCCGCCCGCGGGCGAGATGGTCGACGGCCTGCGCAACCTCGACGACGGCTTCATACCGCCGGTCTACGAGAAGTGGGGCGGATCCGACCTGCTCAGCGGCAAGCGCATAGTGCGGCCCCGCGAGTCGGTGGAGTACACCCGGCGGCTGGCCGACGCCGGCATCTTCGCCGGCCTGTCGTCGGGCGCGGCCCTGGCCGGGGCGGTCCGGGTGGCCGAGCGGATCGACGCCGGCACGGTGGTGTTCATCGTGTGCGACGGCGGCTGGAAGTACCTTTCGAGCCGGGCCTGGACCGGCGACCTCGACGAGGTGGCCGAGCGGGCCTCGGAGATCATCTACTTCTAGCGGCGGCGGACCGTCGCAGGCCGCGGTCATCCGTCACATTCCAGTGGAGCGCGGGCGGAGCCTCGCTACCCTTTCTCGAATGTCCAGGATCTGCCAGGTCACCGGCAAGAAGCCGCAGTTCGGCAAGCAGCTCTCGCACTCGCACCGCCGCTCCAGCCGCCGCTGGGATCCCAACGTCCAGACCAAGCGCTACTACCTTCCCAGCGAGAAGCGCTGGATCAAGCTGCGCCTGAGCACCAAGGCCATCAAGACCATCGACAAGCGGGGCATCGAGAGCGTGGTGGCCGAGATGCGCCGCAACGGCCGCAAGGTCTAGAGCAAGGAGACGGCGATGGCCAGCGACAAGCGTCCCATCATCAAGCTGCGGTCCACCGCCGGCACCGGCTACACCTACGTGACCACCAAGAACAAGACCAACACCCGTCACCGCATCGAGCTCAAGAAGTACGACCCGGTGATCCGCAAGCACGTGGTCTTCAAGGAGGAGCGCTAGGGGCCGAGCTCGACACCGCTCGATCCGAAGTACTCCGGTGACACCGACACTCACGGTCACGGTCCTCGGGTGCAGCGGCAGCTACGCCGCGCCGGACAACCCCTGCACCGGCTACCTGGTGCGAAGCGATTCCACCGCGGTGCTGCTCGACTGCGGGCCGGGAACCCTGGGGCCCCTCCAGGAGGCGATAGACCTCGCCGACATCGACGCCATCGTCGCCACCCACTGCCATCCCGACCACTGGCTGGAGCTGCCGGTGATCCGCAACGTCTTCATCTGGTTCGTGCCCCGCAGCGGCGTCCCCGTCTACGGCACGGCTGAGACCCGGGCCATGGACAGGGCCATAACCGTGATGCGGTCGGGCAAGTCCGATCCGCTGGCCTGGCACGTGATCGACCCCTCGTCGAAGCTGACCATCGGCGACCAGCAGTGGAGCTTCGCCCTCACCGACCATCCGGTGGAGACACTGGCCGTGCGGGTGGACTCGGGCGGCCGATCCTTCGCCTTCAGCTCCGACTCCGGTCCCGAATGGGACTTCCGGTCACTGGGCGAGGGCATCCACCTGGCCATGTGCGACGCCAGCCACGGCTGCGAGCACGAGGATGAGGGCATCCCGCACATGAGCGCCCGGCAGGCGGCCCGGGCCGCGGCCGCGGCCGGTGCCGAGCGTCTGGTGCTCACCCATCTGGCCCCCGGATGCGACCCTGCCGCGCAGCTGGCCGAGGCCTTCGAGGCTTTTTCCGGCCCTGTCGACGTGGCCCGCCCCGGTCTGGTCATGACGGTGTGAGGCACCTGCAGTGACCGCCATCGACGCCGGCGGCCGGCGCGCCGACGGTCGCAGGCCCGACGAGCTGCGACCCCTGAGGTTCCGGCGCGACTACACCACCATGGCCGGCGGGTCCGTGCTGGCCGAGTTCGGGGCCACCCGGGTGCTGTGCACGGCGTCGATCGACGAAGGCGTGCCGCGGTGGATGCGCGAGCGCGGCAGCGGATGGCTCACCGCCGAGTACTCGATGCTGCCGGGATCCTCGCCGGAGCGGGTGTCGCGCCGGGTGGGCGGCCGCACCAAGGAGATCCAGCGCCTCATCGGCCGGTCGCTGCGGACGGTCGTCGACCTGGCCGCGCTTCCGCAGCGCCAGGTGATCGTTGACTGCGATGTGCTGCAGGCCGACGGCGGCACCCGCACCGCGTCGATATGCGGGGGCTACCTGGCCCTGCACGACGCGGTGACCCGGCTGATGCAGGCCGGCGACCTGAAGGCGTCGCCGATGGCGGGGGAGTGCGCCGCGGTGAGCGTCGGCCTGATAGGCGGCGTGTCGCTGCTGGACCTGCCCTACTCCGAGGACTCCCGCGCCGACGTGGACTTCAACGTGGTCATGACCGGCGACGGCGAGCTGGTGGAGGTGCAGGGCACCGCCGAGGGCCGGCCCTTCACGCGGTCCCAGCTCGACGAGCTCCTCGACCTGGCCTCGAAGGGGATCTCGGAGATCGTCGCCGCGCAGCGGTCAATGCTCGCAAGCCCGCCTCCTGCCAGATGATCGAGCTGGTCTGCGCCAGCGCCAACCCCGACAAGGTGGCCGAGATGGCCGTGGCGCTGGAGGGCCAGGCCGTGCTGCTGCCCCGCCCGGCCGGCATGGGCGAGGTAGTCGAGGACGCCGACACCCTCAAGGGCAACGCCATCCTCAAGGCCCGGGCCGTCTGCGACTTCGCGGGTGCGGCGGCTCTGGCCGACGACACGGGCCTGGAGGTCGATGCCCTTGGGGGAGCCCCCGGAGTGTGGTCGGCCCGGTACGCGGGCCCCGGCGCCGGCTACGCCGAAAACCTGGCCCGGCTGCTGGCCGAGATGCGTGACGTGCCGCCATCGCAGCGGACAGCCCAGTTCCGGACCGTGGCCGCGGTCTGCTTCCCGGACGGCACCAGCCTGTCGGCTGAGGGCGCCGTTGAGGGAGCCATCACCACGGAGCCCCGAGGCACGGGCGGCTTCGGCTATGACCCGGTGTTCGCGCCGGCCGAGGCCGGCGGCCTCACCTTCTCGGAGATGGGCCCGGCCGCCAAGAACGCCATGAGCCACCGCGCCCGAGCATTGCGAGCCCTGCTGGAACTGCTGAGGGTTAGGAGCTAGCCGCAGGCCCCGACCCGCCTTCCTGATCCGGCGTTTCGGCGAATCCGTCGTCATCCGCAATCCGTCGTCACCGGGTCATCAGGCGGTGGCAGGCGGTCTACTGGAAGAAGGCGCCCCCGTTGACCACGATGTTCTGGCCCGTCACGAAGTCGGAGGCGCTCCCGGCGAGGTACAGGATGGTTCCGACCATGTCCTCGGGCGCCTGGGTGCGCTTGATGGCCCGCCCGGCCACCACGAACTCGTCGCTGGCGGCGTCGGAGGGACGCAGCGACGGGTTGGGTATCAGGTCGGGGCTGACCGTGTTGACCGTTATGCCGTCGGGACCGAGTTCGGTGGCCAGGCAGCGCGTCAATCCTATGAGGGCGGTCTTGCTCACCACGTAGTGGGGGAAGCCGACCGTGCCCTTGAAGCAGGTGGTGGACGAGATGTTGATGATCTTCCCCGACCCCTGCTTCTTCATGCAGGGGTAGACCGCGCAGCACATGAGCCAGGCGCCCCGCACGTTGACCTCGAAGGCCCGGTCCCATTCCTGCGGCGAGACCTCGTGGAACGGGCTGCGGGTGATCTGGGAGTAGTAGGCGGCGTTGTTGATCAGCACGTCGATGGTGCCGAACGCGCCGGCTGCGGCCGCGGCCAGAGCCTCGGTGTCGGCCGCGGAGCTGACGTCGGTGCGGCAGCCGATGGCCCGGCCGCCACCGGCCTCGATCTCCTCGACGGCCTCGGCGGTGTCGAGCAGGTCGGCCACGACGATGTCGAACCCGTCGCCGGCCAGGGCCATGCAGTAGACACGTCCCAGACCTCTCGCTCCGCCGGTGACGATGGCCGTGGGCACTTGGTTGTCTCCCTTCGTGGGTGGTGGGTGCGGACGGGGGGATTCGAACCCCCACACCCTGGTGGGTACTGGGACCTAAACCCAGCGCGTCTGCCAGATTCCGCCACGTCCGCGAGTCCGATCAGGGTATCTGACGGCCTGCCGCCGCCCGGTCCGCCGGTGGGGTTCTGCCCGCGTGCGGCACCGGTAGCCTCGTGGCCATGACGTCGCATGCACTGCCGCCCCAACTCCGTCCCGAGCCCGGCGAGGTGGGATTCGAGACGCCGACCACCGTCGCCAACCGCCAGAGCGAGGTGTACAGCCGGCTCCTGCAGGATCGAATCGTGGTGCTCGGGTCCGACGTCAACGACGACGTGGCCAATTTCATCATGGCGCAGCTGCTGTACCTGGAGGGCCAGGACGCCCGCAGGCCCGTCTGGCTGTACATCAACAGCCCCGGCGGCTCGGTCACGTCCGGCATGGCGATCTACGACACCATGCAGTTCATCCAGCCCGAGGTGGGCACCATCTGCATCGGCCTGGGCGCGTCTATGGGCCAGTTCCTGCTGTGCGCGGGGGCTCCCGGCAAGCGCTACGCCCTGCCCCACGCCCGGATCATGATGCACCAGCCCCTCGGAGGGGTTCGGGGCCAGGCCACCGACATCGCCATCCAGGCCGAGCAGATGGCCTACACCAAGAAGCTCCTCCAGGAGCGCATCGCCCACCACACCGGCCAGACCGTCGAGCAGATCGAGGCCGACTCCGACCGCGACCGATGGTTCACGGCGTCGGAGGCCATGGACTACGGCATCATCGACCACGTCATCGTCAAGCGCGGCGAGATGCTGTAGCCGCCCCCCGGCGGGAACTGGCAGCGGAGGATGCCGAAAAGGGCGCTGAGCGCTGCCAATTCGATTGGCAGGCCTACTCAGACGCTGGCGGACAGCTCCTTGATGGCGATGGCCGGGCCCTCGGGGTGGCCGAACACCGCCGAGCCGGCCACCAAGACGTTCGCCCCGGCCCCGACCGCGGCTCCAGCGGTCGCCGCGCTGATGCCTCCGTCGACCTCCAAGTCGATGTCGCGATCGGAGTCCTCGATCATGCGGCGCACGGCCGCGATCTTCGACTCGACCGAGGCGATGTAGCGCTGCCCGCCGAAGCCGGGGTTGACCGTCATCACCAGCACCTCGTCGATCATCGGCACCACTTCGGAGATGCTCGACGCCGGGGTGTGGGGATTGAGCACCACGCCGCAGCGGGCGCCGGCCTCGGAGATGGCGGCCAGCGAGCGGTGCAGGTGCGGGCAGGTCTCGGCATGGATCAGCACGGTGTCGCAACCGGCCTCGATGTAGAGGGGGGCCAACTCGTCGGGCTTCACCACCATGAGGTGGGCCTCGAAGTGCAGGTCCACCAGCGGCCGGCAGGCCGCCACCACGTCGGGTCCGAAGGTGAGGTTGGGCACGAACACCCCGTCCATCACATCCCAGTGGACCCGATGAGCGCCCGCCTCGGCGATGGCCCGGCACTCGGAGCCCAGGCGTGAGGCGTCGGCCGCCAGCACCGAGGGCGCTATCTCCACAGCCACGCCTGAACCCTAACCGCGCCGCGCCCGGCCGATGAGCTTGGTCGCAGCCGCCGCCGTTTCACCGAACGGAAGCCGATCAGAGGGGGTGGTCGCTATCGCTGATCGCGCCGATACCGTCGCTTTCGTGGAGTTGCGGGTGACGGCCACGGCGCGCGACGGCGTCGGGGTGGCTAGGGGCTGCGACGGGCGAGTTGTCTTCGTCGAGGGCGCCCTGCCCGGAGAGCTGGTAACCGCCGATATCCACACCGTCGATCGGCGCTGGGCCAGAGCAAGGCTCATCGAGGTGCTGGAGGAGTCGCCGAACCGCGTTCCGATCGCCTGCGAGCACCATCTCGAGGGCTGCGGCGGCTGCGACATGCTCCATGTCGATGCCCGGGCCCAGATGCGGATGAAGGCGTCGATCGTGGTGGACCAGCTCACCCGCCACGGCGTGGACGCGCCCGCCCCGGCCCTGCGGATGCTCGACGCCGACCGGGGCCGCACCACGGTGCGGGCCAGGGTGGTGGACGGGCGAGCCGGGTTCATGGCCCGCTCCAGCCACGAGGTGGTCGTCCCCGAGGACTGCGGGGCGGTCGACGACGCGGCCGAGGAGCTGTTGGTCGAGGGCCGTTACGGCCCCGCCGACGGCGTGTTCATCCGGGTGGGGTCCCGCACCGGGGAGCGGATGGTGGTGGTCGACCCCACCGTCGGCGGGGTCTCGGTTCCCGACGACGTGATGGTGGTGGGCACCGACGAGCTCGACAACGACCGGCGGGCGTGGATACACGAGGAGTTGTCGGGCCGGCGTTGGAGGATCTCGGCCCGGTCCTTCTTCCAGAACCGGCCCGCGGGGGCAGAGGCCCTCATCGACGAGGTGGCCGAGATGGTGGAGGACCTGGCCGACGAGGGCCCGCTAGTGGACGCCTACGCCGGCGTCGGGCTGTTCGCAGGCACGGTCGGCTCCGGCCGCAAGGTCACCGCCATCGAGCGCAGCGTCGACGCCGCGGCCGACGCCCGGGTCAACCTGGGCGACGGTGCCAAGGTGCTGCGGATCCCGGTGGAGAAGTGGCGGGCCTCGCCGGCCAGCGTCCTGGTGGCCGACCCGGCCCGCTCCGGGCTCGGCGAGGCGGCCGTGCGCCCTCTGCTGTCGTGCAAGCCCCGCCTGGTGGTGCTGGTGAGCTGCGACCCGTCGTCGTTCGCCAAGGACGCCGGCCGCCTCATCGAATGCGGCTACACCCTCGACCGCTGGACCGTCGTCGACCTCTTCCCCCTCACCTCCCACGTAGAGACGGTAGCGGCCTTCATCGCGACGCCCTAGAGGCCGAGCGATAATTCGAGCGAATCCGTCCCATACGGGCGAACGCGCCCCATACGGGCGAGGCCGTGGCCCGAGCGGCCCGCGAGCGCGGCGAACAAGAGCGGGAGTGGTGCGGAGCCCGCCCGACGCGACCGGCGGGCCGTCGCTCAGTAGTGCCAGGGGAAGGGTGACCAGTCGGGGGGGCGCTTGTGCAGGAAGGCGTCGCGGCCCTCGGCGGCCTCGTCGGTCATGTAGGCCAGCCGGGTGGCCTCGCCGGCGAAGACCTGCTGGCCGATCAGCCCGTCGTCGACCAGGTTGAGCGCGAACTTCACCATCCGCTGCGCCGTCGGGCTCTTGGCGTTGATCTCCCGCGCCCACTCCAGGGCGACCCTCTCGAGCTCGACGTGCGGGACCACCTTGTTGACCATGCCCATCTCGAAGGCCTCCTGGGCCGAGTAGGTGCGACCCAGGAAGAAGATCTCGCGGGCCCGCTTCTGGCCGATGAGCCGGGCCAGGTAGCCCGAGCCGAACCCGCCGTCGAAGCTGGCCACGTCGGTGTCGGTCTGCTGGAACAGGCCGTGCTCGGCGCTGGCCAGGGTCAGGTCGGCCACCGCGTGGAGGCTGTGGCCCCCGCCCACGGCCCAGCCGGGCACCACCGCGACCACCACTTTGGGCATCATGCGGATCAGGCGCTGCACCTCGAGGATGTGCAGCCGCCCCGACCGACCGGCGTCGATGGTGTCGCCGGTCTCGCCGGAGGCGTACCGGTAGCCGTCCCGGCCCCGGATGCGCTGGTCCCCGCCCGAGCAGAAGGCCCAGCCCCCGTCGCGGGGTGACGGCCCGTTGCCGGTGATCAGCACGCAGCCAACGTCGCCGGTCATGCGGGCGTGGTCGAGGCAGCGGTACAGCTCGTCCACGGTGTGGGGGCGGAAGGCGTTGCGCACCTCGGGGCGGTCGAAGGCGACCCGAACCGTTCCCTGGCCCACCGCCCGGTGGTAGGTGACGTCGGTGAGATCCTCGAAGCCGTCGACAGCCCGCCAGGCACCAGCGTCGAAGAGCTCCGATACCACGACCGCGCCCTGCTGCTAGACGAACGCCGAAGCGAACACCAGCGAAACGATCGTCATCACCTTGATGAGGATGTTCATCGAAGGCCCCGCAGTGTCCTTGAACGGGTCGCCGACGGTGTCGCCCACCACCGCGGCCTTGTGCGGATCGGACCCCTTGCCGCCGTGGGCGCCGGCCTCGATGTACTTCTTGGCGTTGTCCCAGGCCCCGCCGGCGTTGGCCATGAAGATGGCCAGCGCGAAGCCGGTCACCAGCGCTCCGGCCAGGAAGCCGCCCAGAGCGTCCACATCGATGAAGCCGATGACCAGCGGCACCACGACCGCCAGCGCGCCCGGGGCCAGCATCTCCCGCAGCGACCCCCGGGTGGAGATGCCCACGCACGCCGCGGAGTCCGGCTCGACTCCGGGGGTGCCCTCACGCAGCCCCGGGATCTCGCGGAACTGGCGGCGCACCTCCTCGATCATCTTGTTGGCTGCCCGGCCGACCGCGTCGATGGTGAGAGCCGCGAACAGGAACGGGACCATCGCCCCGAGGAAGAGCCCGATGAACACGTCCACCGAGCCGACGTCGAGGCTCAACGCGAAGTCGCGGCCCTCCTCGGCGGCGGCGCTGGTCAACGCCACCTCGAAGGACTTGAACAGGGCCAGTGCGGTGAGCGCGGCCGATCCGACCGCGAAGCCCTTGGCTATCGCGGCAGTGGTGTTGCCGAGCGAGTCGAGCGCGTCGGTCACCTCCCGCACGCTCGGGTCGAGTTCGGACATCTCGGCGATCCCGCCGGCGTTGTCGGCTATGGGCCCGTAGGCGTCGACCGACACGACCACGCCAGTGGTGGCCAGCATCCCGACCGCGGCCACCGCGATGCCGTACACGCCGCCGAATGTGGTGTCGCCCAGGGTCTGCTGGCCGCCCCAGTAGGCGATCAGGACGCCGACGGCGATCAGCCCGACCGAGGCGGCCACCGACACCATCCCGGCCGACACTCCCGACAGCACCGTGGTGGCCGGGCCGGTCTCGGCCTGCGAGGCGATGCGCCGCACCGGCTTGAAGTGGTCGCTGGTCCAGATCTCGGCCACCTTGCCGATGCCCCAGCCTGCGACCAGCCCGCCTATCACCGACAGGGGCAGCCCGTACCACGCCTCGAACAGGTCGGCGTCGCCGAAGAAGACCCCGCCCATGATGAGGGTCCCGATGACGGTGAGGAACATGGCCACGGTGGTGCCCCGGTGGAGCTGCCGGGCGAGAGCCTTGACCTCGCTGCTGTCGCCGCCGCGCACCGCGAACGAGCCGATGATGGCTGCGATCATGCCCACGAAAGCCACCGAGATCGGGAACATTAGAAGCTGCACGTTCCAGTCGTCGGATGCCGCCTCGGCGGTCAGCCCGAGGCTGAACGCGGTCAGGGCCACCGGCGCGATGATCGAGCCCGAGTAGCTCTCGAACAGGTCGGCGCCCATGCCCGCGACGTCGCCGACGTTGTCGCCTACGGCGTCGGCGATGGTGGCCGGGTTGCGGGGGTCGTCCTCGGGGATCCCGGCCTCGACCTTGCCCACCAGGTCGCCGCCCACGTCGGCGGCCTTGGTGTAGATGCCGCCGCCCACCCTGGCGAACAGGGCGATGGAGCTGGCCCCTAGGCCGAAGGCGGTGAAGATCTCGAAGGCGTCGTCGGTGCCGATCCACTCCACGAACAGCAGGTAGGTGAAGGTCAGCCCCAGCAGCGACAGCCCGGCCACCGAGAAGCCCATGACCGCCCCGCCCCTGAACGCCAGCGGCAACGCCTTGGCCGGCCCGTCGATGGCGGCGTTGGTGGTGCGCGCGTTGGCCATGGTGGCCACCGTCATGCCCGCGTAGCCCGCGCCCGCGGAGAGGGCCGCACCCAGCAGGTAGCTGACGAACGACAGGGCCACCCCGGTGACGACCGGGATCAGGACGGCCATGGCCACCACGAAGCCCGCCACCCAGGTGTACTCCTGGCGCAGGAAGGCGCGGGCCCCGGCCTGGATCTGCTTCATGATCGAGACCATGCGCTCGTTGCCGGCCGGCGCCGACTTCACGTTCCTGTAGTAGTAGGCCGCGAGGGCGAGCGCGGCGAGAGCCGACACCAGCGCGATATAGGGGATTGCTTGCAAGACACTGCTCCCTTTGAGAGTCCTAGAACCCGGCGAGCCTACTCTTGGGGGATGGATTCGGTGTCGGATGCCAAGGCCCGCCTCCGGGCTGAGATGAGGGCCCGCCGCGCGCGGTTGAGCCCGGCGGCCGTGGCCGAGGCCGGAGCAGCCGTGGCACGGCGGTTGGGAGCCTTTCCGGCGATAGCCGGGGCTCGCCGCGTCGCCGCCTACCGGGCCGTGCGGGGGGAGATTCCGCTCGACGTGCTGCTGGACGGACCGCGCCGGGAGGTGTTCACGGTCCCCCGCGTGGTGGGCGACGACCTGGAGTTCGTGGCCTGGCGGGAGGGCCAGTCGCTCGTGCGGGGGTCCTTCGGCATTCCCGAGCCGGTCGACGGCGAGGTGGTGGCCTTCGCCGACCACGATGCGGTGCTGGTGCCCCTCGCCGCGTTCGACGGGCGCTGCCGCCGGCTGGGACAGGGAGGGGGGTTCTACGACCGGGCCCTGGCGGCGCTGCCGACCGGCGGACCCCGACCCGCGGCCATCGGCGTCGCCTACTCGTTCCAGCAGGTCGCCGAGGTCCCCCAGGACCGGTGGGACGTGCCTCTCGACGCAGTCGCCACCGATGCCGGCATCGTTATCGCCGAGGGCGGGCTTCTGGCCTGATCGGCCCGCCGGCCTGATCGCGCTAGTGGCCCGCCGGAGCGCTAGAACATAGTCGTGCATGTCATCGTGGTGGGGGCCGGAGAGGTCGGCTCCTACGTGGCCGCCCGGCTCAGCCGTGAGCGCCACAACGTCGCGGTGGTGGACGTCGACGCCGACCGTCTCCGCCAGATCGGCGCCGACCTCGACGTGCTGACGGTGGAGGGCAGCGGCACCCATCCCAGCGTGCTCTTCGACGCCGGCCTCGACAGCTGCGAGCTGGTCGTGGCGGTCACCAGCAACGACGAGGTGAACCTGGTCGTGTCGCTGATCGCCAAGCAGCGGGGTGTGGACAAGGCGATCGTTCGCATCGAGGCCGAGGAGTTGCGCGGCAAGGCCTCGGCAGAGTTGAGGCAGACATTCCGCGCCGACCTGGTGATCGATCCCGACTACGCGACCGCGGAGCGGATCCTCGACCTGCTCGACTACCCCGGGGCGTCGGAGATCGCGCTCATGGCCCACGGCGAGGCCATCGTCATGGGCGCCCGCCTCGAGGCCGACGCCCCGATCGTGGGCCGGCGCCTGTCGGAGATCGCCGCCGAGTACGAGCCCGACTGGGAGTTCATGGTCGGGTCGATCTCCCGGGGCGAGGACACCTACATACCCCGCGCCGACTACATGCTGCTCGAGGACGACCTGGTGCGGGTGGTGTGCAAGCGGCGGGCCCGTCACCGGGTGGCCAAACTCCTGGGCCTGGGAGCCGGTGCGGTCCGCCACGTGCTGCTGCTCGGCGGGGGCCGCACCGCCGAGATCCTCGCGGCCCGGCTGGTGTCGAGAGGCGTCGAGGTGGTCATCGTCGAGCGCGACGCGCCGCGGGCCCTGGAGCTGGCCGAGCACCTCGCGGATGTGCAGGTGTTCGAGGGTGACATAACCGACGCCGACCTCCTCGAGGAGACCAACCTGGGCCGGTTCGACGTGGTGGCTGCGTTGACAGGCGAGGACGAGTCGAACATCCTGGCCTGCCTCTACGCCAAGTCCGTGGGCGCGTCGGAGACGATCGCGGTGGTGCACAAGCTGGCCCTGCTGTCGCTGCTGGACTCCGCGGGCGTCGATGTGTCCCTGTCGCCCCGGACGGCCACCGCCGACGGGGTGATGCGCTTCGTGCGCGGCGACGTGGCCGCGGTGACCACCTTCCTGGAGTCCGACGCCGAGGTGCTGGAGCTCGAGGTGGAGAAGGGCAGCCCGGCCGACGAGGCTCTCGTGAAGGACCTCAAGCTGCCCAAGGGCGTGCTCATCGGGGCCATCGTGCGCGACGGCAAGCCGCAGATCGCCCGCGGCCGGAGCCGGCTGCGCGGACGCGACCATGTGGTCGCCTTCGCCACCCCGGGCTCGGCTCGGGAGGTCCACCGGCTGTTGACGTGCGAAGACTAGCGGGTCGACCGGCTGCCGGCTTGAGACGTCTGGGCGGGCTGCGCCGCACCCGCCCCCTGCTTCCCGGCTCGGCGAGGCGGCCGCCGGCGCGGATCGTGTCCTGGGCGCTCGCGTCCATCGTCGACGCCGGCCTCGTCCTCGGCGTGGTGACCATGCTGTGCGGCCTCGCCGGGATCGGGGACGACAGCACCGACGCCGTCGCGTTCGCCTGCGTGGGGGCGGTCCTCGCGGCCCTCGCGGCCGTGGCCAGACGGCGGGTGGCGCCGCCGGAACGGCCCGGAACGGGCCGGGTGTTCGCCGGGATCGGCCTGCTCTGGACGGCACTGGTGATGTTCGGCACGGTCCTGTATGCGGGCAGCGGCACCCTGGCCCGCCTAGACGACGCCCTGGTCGAGTCGGCCGCCGGCTTCACCACCACGTCGCTCACCCTCCTGGACGCCGCCGAGGCGTCGCGGTCGGTCCTGCTGTTCAGGGCGGCCACCAGTTGGGTGGGGGGACTGATGGCGGTGTGGATCGGGGTGGTGACCCTCCCGGCCGTGCTGCGGTCCACGGCCCTGATCGGCTACACCACCGGGCGCAGGGGGCTGGACCTCGTCCCCAGCGCCTCCACCGGCCAGCGACGGGTGCTCCTCCTGTACTCGGGCTTCACCGCGGCCTGCGTGGTCGCCTACCTGCTGACCGGACTGGGTGTCACTGATGCGCTGGTGGTTGGGCTGGGCACCGCATCCACCGGGGGCTTCACCGGCCGGGCCGACTCGCTGGCCGGCTGCGGGGGTGCCACCCAGGCGGTGGCCGGCGCCGGCATGTTCCTGGCCGGCGCGGGGATCTTCGTGGTCTGGTGGATCGCCCGGGGACGGCTCCGTTCCCTCTGGCGCTCCCAGGAGCTCAGGACCTTCGTCGTGCTGCTGGCGGCAGCCACCGCGGCCATGGGCCTGCACCGGGGCGTCGGCTGGGGCGAGGCCGCCTTCATGGCCGTGTCGGCCGTGAGCACCACCGGGTTCGCGGTCGTCGACTGGACCGGGTGGGGGACCGCGACCACCGTGATCATGCTGGTCGCGGCCGGGATCGGCTCCATGATGGGCTCGCCGGGAGGCGGCATGCGGGTCATGCGGGTCCAGTTGCTAATGGGCTCGGCCGGGGGAGAGCTTCGCCGCCAGCTCGACCCGTACGCGGTCGTCCTGGTGCGGCGCAATGACGAGGCCCTATCCCAGCGCACCCTGGACCGCTTGGGCGGCCACCAGGTCGCGTATGTCGTCCTGGTGGGGGTCGGGGCCCTGCTGCTGGGCGTCTCGGGCGTGTCGCTGCTGGGCAGCGTGTGGGGGTCGGTGAGCGCGGTGACCACCTTCGGTCCCGCGGTCGGGGAGATCGGGGCCTTCGGCCTGCTCGACGGCGTGGACCGGGCGGAGCGGTTGGCCCTGGTGCCGCTGATGATGGGCGGCCGGATGTCGGTGCCTCCGGTGCTGGCCGGCCTCGGCCTGGTCATGAACTGGTACAAGGCCGCGGTGCGGCGGGGCCGCTTCTCGGCCAGGCTGGCGCTGCGCCGCCTCGAGGCTCTGGCCGAGTCCAGGTCCGGCGATGGCTGAAGGTGGAGTTCCCGCGGCCGCGCCGACCGGCCCGGGCCCGCTCCGGGACCGGTTCGCCTCAACGACCCTTCACATCCTCGGCATCGCTTTGGCCGCGGTGTCGCTGGGGATGCTGGCCTGCGCTCTGCTGGAGGCGGCCACCAGCCGGCGCGACACGATGGCACTGGGGGCCTCCGCGCTGGTGGCCGGAGCGGCGGGAGGCCTGCTGTGGCACCTCACCGTGCCCGGCGCGATCCGCAAGCGCGACATCTTCGCCACGGTGGCGTGGACCTGGATCCTCACCACCGTCGTGGGCGCCCTTCCCTTCATGCTTGCCGGCACCTTCGCCGTACCCGGCGCGGGCTTCGTCGAGCAGGTCGTCAACAGCGTGTTCGAGTCGGCGTCGGGCTTCTCGGCCAGCGGCTCCACCGTGCTGACCGACTTCGAGTCCCCGGGCCGCGGCCTGATGATGTACCGCCAGCTCACTCACTGGTACGGCGGCATGGGCGTAGTGGTCCTGGCGGTGGCGGTGCTCCCGTTCCTCGGTGTCGGCGGGCTGGAGCTGATCACGGCCGAGGCGCCGGGAACAACCTCGGACCGACTCACCCCGAGGGTCAGCGAGACCGCCCGGCGCCTGTGGATGGTGTACATCGGCTTCACGGCATGCGCGACGGTGGCCTTCTTCGCGGCTGACGGATTCTCATCGCTCTACGACGCGGTGGCCCACGCGTTCACGCTCGCGGCCACCGGCGGCTTCTCGGTGCATGCCGACTCGATCGGGCACTACGACAGCGTCGCCGTCGAGACGGTGGTGATCGTGTTCATGGTCCTCGGCGGCGCCAGCTTCTCGCTGCACTGGCGGGCGGTGGCCACCGGCAGGCTGCCGCATCACCGCAACAGCGAGTTCCGCTCGTACCTCGGCGTGCTGGCCGTGGCCTCGGCCGTCATCGTGATCCTGGTGTGGCTGGAGAGCGGCCTGCCGCTGGGCTCAGCGATCCGGGGAGCGGTCTTCACCGTGGTGTCGTTGGGCACCAGCACCGGCCTTTCCAACGCCACCGGGCCCGGCTCGCCCGGCGACTATGTGACCTGGGTCGCCGGGGCGCAGCTCGTGCTGCTTTTCCTGATGGTGGTAGGCGGCTGCACGGGCTCGACCTCGGGCGGTATCAAGGTGATGCGCATGCAGGTGCTGGGGCTGGTGATGCTGCGCTCCGTCCAGCACTCCCAGACGCCCCGGGCCGTGATCCCGATCCGCCTCGGCCGCGACACCGTCAGCGAGAACGTCGTGTCCCGGGTGGCCGGGTTCTTCCTGCTCCACTTCCTGCTGGTGATCGCGGGCCTGCTGGCGGTCACCGCACTCGGCGGGGAGCTCGAGACCTCGCTCGGATCGGTCGTCTCGGCGCTTGGGAACATGGGCCCGGCCCTCGGCGAGGCCGGCCCGACCTCCAACTACGCGGTGGCGTTCAGCCAGCCGGCCCGGCTCGTGCTGGCGTTGCTGATGATTGTCGGTCGCCTGGAGATCCTGCCCGTCCTGCTGGCGGTAGTGCCCTACGTCTACCGGGTCAGGGCCCTGACCCGGGCAGCCCGCCGCTGATCCACGGCCGCCTGTCGACTTGACGGTTCGCGGGGAGTGTCCGGTAGGTTGTCTGGACGTGTTTCGAGCGGTGAGCGGCCAATGACGTCCCTCCCGCCGCCGTGCAAGCCGCGGTTCGGGCACACCAGTTCTGCCTGAGAAGCGCTGCCGACGACGATCCAGCCTCCCGCGAGGAGAACGATGGCTGCCGACCCCGCACAGCCCCAGGGCCTCTACGACCCGCAGAACGAGCACGACGCCTGCGGCGTCAGCTTCGTTTGCAACATCAGCGGGAAGGCATCCCACAGCGTGGTGGCCCTCGGCGTGCGGGCCCTGTGCAATCTCGAGCACCGGGGGGCGCTGGGCGCCGACCCGCTCACCGGCGACGGCGCCGGCATCCTGATCCAGATACCGGACCGGTTCCTGCGTGACGTCGTGGACTACGAGCTCCCGCCCGCTGGCCAGTACGCCACCGGCATCGGGTTCCTGCCCCCGGCCCACCACGACGCCGAAAAGGCGGCCGCCCAGGTGCAGCGCATCGTGGGGTCCGAGGGACTCCGTGTGATCGGGTGGCGGGACGTCCCCGTCGACACCGCGGTGCTGGGCTCGGGCTCGCGGGCCGCGATGCCCAGCTTCCGCCAGGTGTTCATCGCCGGCGACGACCTCGCGGGCATCGACTTGGACCGGCGGGTCTACATCGTGCGCAAGCGCATCGAGCACGAGATCGGGCCGGGGGGCACCGGCTACGAGGCGGCCGAGGACGACGACGCGGCCATGGGCAACGCCGCACCGCCCCACGCCGGCGTGTACTTCCCGAGCCTCAGCGCCCGGACGCTGGTCTACAAGGGGATGCTGATGTCCCGCCAGCTCACGTCGTTCTACGCCGACCTGCGCGACGAGCGGATCGAGAGCGCGCTGGCGCTGGTCCACTCCCGCTTCTCCACCAACACCTTCCCGTCGTGGCCGCTGGCCCACCCCTACCGCATGATCGCCCACAACGGTGAGATCAACACCATCGCCGGCAACCGCAACTGGATTCGGGCCCGCGAGACGCTGCTGTCGTCGCCGTCGCTGGAGGGCCTGGAGAGGGCCTTCCCCGTCTGCACGCCCGGCGCCAGCGACACCGCCGGCTTCGACGAGGTGCTCGAACTGTTGACGCTGGGCGGCTGCTCGGTGGCCGAGGCGGTCCTGATGATGATCCCCGAGCCGTGGGAGCATCACGCCGAGATGGCCGCCGAGCGCAAGGCCTTCTACCAGTACCACGCCACCCGGATGGAGCCCTGGGACGGCCCGGCCTCGATCGCGTTCACCGACGGGGCCGTGATCGGCGCGGTTCTCGACCGCAACGGGCTGCGACCCTCGCGCTACATGGTCACCAGCGACGGTCTGGTGGTCATGGCGTCCGAGGCCGGCGTGATCGACGTGCCGCAGTCCTCGGTGGTCGAGAAGGGCCGCCTCCAGCCCGGGCGCATGTTCCTGATCGACACCGCCGAGGGCCGCATCGTGCGCGACGACGAGATCAAGGACCGCCTGGCCTCGGCCCGTCCCTACGGCCGGTGGCTGGACCAGAACCTGGTGCACCTCGACGACCTGCCTGCGCGTGACTTGTCCCGCCGCGACGAGGGCTCGCTGGTGCAGCGCCAGCAGATGTTCGGCCACACCCACGAGGAGCACCGTCTGCTGCTGGCGCCCATGGCCATCGACGGCAAGGAGGCGTTGGGCTCGATGGGCACCGACACTCCGCCGGCGGTGCTGTCGGACCGGGCCCGGCCGATCTACGACTACTTCAAGCAGCTCTTCGCGCAGGTCACCAACCCGCCGCTGGACGCCATCCGGGAGGAGCTGGTCACCTCGCTGTACGCCCGGGTCGGCGGCGAGGGCAACCTCTTCGACCCCCAGCCGTCGTCGTGCCGGACCGTTCACCTCGACAGCCCGGTCATCACCGACTCCGAGCTGGCCCGGCTGGTGGAGATCGACGGGCCGGGCGGTCTCGGCGACTTCCGCACGGAGGTGCTGCCCGCCCTGTTCGCCGTCGTCGACGGGGGCGACGGCCTGCGCCGGGCCCTGGACGGGCTTTGCGAGGCGGCCTCCGACGCCATCGAGGCCGGAGCCAACATCTTGGTGGTGTCCGACCGGGGCAGCGACGAGCGGATGGCGCCCATCCCGTCGCTGCTGGCCGTCTCCGCTTTGCACCAGCACCTGGTGCGGGAGCGCACCCGCACCCGGGTGGGGCTGGTGTCGGAGTCCGGCGACGCCCGCGAAGTCCACCACCTGTGCCTGCATCTCGGCTACGGCGCCAACGCGGTCAACCCCTACCTGGCCTTCGAGACCATCACCCAGATGGTGACGGAGGGACTCCACGGCCTGGACCCGGCCACGGGGGTCGAGGCCGCGCACCGCAACTTCGTGAAGGCCGCCTGCGCGGGGATCCTCAAGGTGATGTCCAAGATGGGCATCTCCACAGTGGCCTCCTACACCGGCGCCCAGATCTTCGAGGCCATCGGGCTGGGCCCCGAGCTGGTGGACAAGCACTTCACCGGAACGGCCAGCCGCCTGGGAGGCATCGGCACCGAAGAGATCGCGGCCGCGGTGGCGGTGCGCCACCGTCGGGCCTTCCCGGCCAACGCCACCCGGCGGGCCCACCGCACCATCGAGGCCGGCGGCGAGTACCAGTGGCGGCGCGAGGGCGAGTACCACCTGTTCAACCCCGAGACCGTGTTCAAGCTCCAGCACGCCACCCGCGAGCGCCGCTTCGACATCTTCGGGGAGTACACCCGGCGCGTCGACGACCAGTCCAGCCGCCTGGGCACCCTGCGGGGGCTGTTCCGGCTCCGCACCGGTGAGCGTCCTGCGGTGCCGCTCGACGAGGTCGAGCCGGTGGCGGCGATCGTCAGGCGCTTCGCCACCGGCGCCATGAGCTACGGATCGATCTCCAAGGAGGCCCACGAGACCCTGGCCATCGCCATGAACCGCATCGGGGGCAAGTCCAACACCGGCGAGGGCGGCGAGGACGCCGACCGCTACATCCCCGATCCCAACGGCGACCTCCGGCGCAGCGCGGTCAAGCAGGCCGCGTCGGGGCGCTTCGGCGTGACCAGCGAGTACCTGGTCAACGCGGACGACATCCAGATCAAGATGGCCCAGGGGGCCAAGCCCGGCGAGGGCGGCCAACTGCCGGGACACAAGGTGTACCCGTGGATCGCCAAGACCCGGCATTCCACGCCGGGGGTCGGGCTCATCTCCCCGCCGCCCCACCACGACATCTACTCCATCGAGGACCTGGCCCAGCTCATCCACGACCTCAAGAACGCCAACCCCGCGGCCCGCATCCACGTCAAGCTGGTGGCCGAGGTGGGGGTGGGCACGGTGGCCGCCGGGGTGTCCAAGGCCCACGCCGACGTGGTGCTCATCTCCGGCCACGACGGCGGCACGGGAGCGTCGCCGCTGACCTCCATCAAGCACGCCGGCGCGCCCTGGGAGCTGGGACTGGCCGAGACCCAGCAGACGCTGCTCCTCAACGATCTGCGCGATCGCATAGTCGTGCAGGTCGACGGCCAGCTCAAGACCGGCCGCGACGTGGTCATCGCCGCGCTGCTGGGAGCCGAGGAGTTCGGCTTCGCCACCGCGCCCCTGGTGGTGATGGGCTGCGTGATGATGCGGGTGTGCCACCTCGACACCTGCCCGGTGGGCGTGGCCACCCAGAACCCCGAACTGCGCAAGAAGTTCTCGGGACAGCCCGAGTTCGTGGTCAACTTCTTCGAGTTCATCGCCGAAGAGGTGCGGGAGATGCTGGCGGAGCTCGGCTTCCGCAGCATCGAGGAGGCCGTCGGGCAGGTCGAGATGCTCGACGTGACCGACGCAGTCGACCACTGGAAGGCCTCGGGCCTGGACCTCACGCCTATCCTGCACCTGCCGCCGGTCGAGCCAGGCGCCGTGCGCCACCAGCGAGCGGAGCAGGACCACGGCCTGGACCGGGCCCTCGACCAGATGCTGATCAAGCTCGCCGAGGGCGCCCTGTCCGACAGCCGTCCAGTGACCATCGACATCCCCATCCGCAACACCAACCGCACGGTCGGCACGCTGCTGGGCAGCGAGGTGACGCGGCGCTACGGCGCGGCCGGCCTGCCCGACGAAACCATCGTCGTGAACTTCACCGGCTCGGCCGGAACGTCCTTCGGGGCGTTCGTGCCACGGGGAATCACCCTGCGCCTCGAGGGCGACGCCAACGACTACGTCGGCAAGGGCCTGTCGGGCGGGCGCATCGTCGTGCGCCCGCCGGCCGACGCCAACTTCGCGGCGGAGCGCAACGTCATCGCGGGCAACGTCATCGGCTACGGCGCCACCTCGGGAGAGATGTACCTGCGGGGTCTGGTGGGGGAGCGGTTCTGCGTGCGCAACTCTGGGGCCATCGCGGTGGTGGAGGGCGTCGGCGACCACGGGTGCGAGTACATGACCGGCGGTCGCACGGTGGTCCTCGGCCCGGTGGGCCGCAATTTCGCGGCCGGGATGTCGGGCGGCATCGCCCTCGTCTACGACCCCGGCGGCAGGCTGCCGGTGCGGGCGAACCCCGAGATGGTGGAACTGGAGGAGCTCGACGGCGAGGACTTCGTGTGGCTGCGGCACCGGGTGGAGCGCCACCGCCACGAGACCGGCAGCGAGGTAGCGGCCCGGCTGCTCGACGACTGGGCCTCAGCCTCGAAGAAGTTCGTGAAGGTGATGCCCATCGACTACAAGCGCGTGCGTCAGGCGGCTGAGCAGGCCCGCGTCGAGGGCATCGACGAGGTGGCCGCGGTCATGGCCGCGGCCCACGGGTGACCAGAGGCCGAGCGGGAAAGCGGCGATTCGTGATGGCTCCACCGGTACGCCCAACGAGGCCGTGGCCCGAGCGACCCGTGAGCGCAGCGAACAAGAGCGGGGAGCATGGCTGATCCGCGGGGATTCCTGACCCACGCCCGGGAGCTTCCGACCCGCCGGCCGGTGCCGGTACGGCTGCGCGACTGGCGCGAGGTGTACGAGCACTTCCCGGAGGACAAGCTCCGGCAGCAGGCGTCGCGCTGCATGGACTGCGGGATCCCGTTCTGCAACAGCGGCTGCCCGCTCGGCAACCTGATCCCTGACTGGAACGACCTGGTGTACCGGAATCACTGGCGGCGGGCCATCGAGCGCCTGCACGCCACCAACAACTTCCCCGAGTTCACCGGCCGGCTGTGCCCCGCACCGTGCGAGGCGGCCTGCGTCCTGGGCATCCACGAGCCTCCGGTCACCATCAAGCAGGTCGAGGTGGAGATCGTCGACCGGGCCTGGGCCGAGGGCTGGATCGTGCCCCAGCCCCCGGCGGCCCGCACCGGCCGCAGCGTGGCCGTGGTGGGGTCGGGGCCGGCCGGGCTGGCCGCGGCCCAGCAGCTGACCCGCGCCGGCCACGAAGTCGTCGTGTTCGAGCGGGCCGACCGCATCGGCGGCCTGCTGCGCTACGGGATCCCCGAGTTCAAGATGGAGAAGCGCCAGCTCGACCGCCGCCTGGCGCAGATGGCGGCCGAGGGAACCGAGTTCCGGGCCGGTGTGGACGTCGGCTCCGACGTGACCGCCGAAGAGCTTCAGGACTCCTTCGATGCGGTGGTGCTGGCGTGCGGGGCCACGGCCTGGCGCGACCTTCCCATCCCCGGCCGGGAGCTGCGCGGCGTGTACCAGGCCATGGAGTACCTGCCGCCGGCCAACCGGGTGCAGGAGGGCGACCTCGACTCGTCGCCCATCACCGCGGAGGGCAAGCGGGTGGTGATCATCGGCGGTGGCGACACCGGGGCCGACTGCCTCGGCACTGCCCATCGCCAGCGGGCCGCCTCGATCCGGCAGTTCGAGATCATGCCCCGGCCGCCCGACGAGCGTCCCGACGCCAACCCGTGGCCGACCTGGCCCATGATCTACCGGGTGTCGTCGGCCCACGAGGAGGGCGGCGAGCGCGACTACGCCATCAACACCACCGAGTTCATCGGCGACGGCGACGGCAACCTGGCCGCGCTGGCCACAATCCGGGTCGAGCAGTCGTTCGCCGACGGTCGGATGCAGTTCGATCCGATACCGGGGACCGAGGAGGAGATCCCCGCGGAGATGGTGCTGCTGGCCATGGGGTTCGTGGGCCCGGAGCGGGGGCCGCTGATCGAGCAGTTCGGGGTGGAGTTGGACGCCCGGGGCAACGTGGCCCGCGACGGCGATTGGGCCACGAACGTTGACGGCACCTACGTGTGCGGTGACATGGGCCGGGGGCAGAGCCTCATCGTGTGGGCCATCGCCGAGGGCCGGGCCTGCGCGGCCGCGGTGGACGCCTTCCTGATGGGCTCTACCGAGCTGCCTGCTGTGGTCAAGCCCACCTCGATGCCGTTGGCGTAGATGCTGCTTGAGGCATCCTGAGACCGCTCGCGCCCGGGGGCCTCGCAAGCTCGGCCTCAGGCCAGCGAAGCGAAGACGATCACGTTGTCCGCGTAGGTCCTCACACCGAAGTCGAAGTCGCCGCCGCAGGTGACCAGCCGGAGCGTCGGATCCTCCGTCGGCCCGTAGACCGCATCAGTGGGGAACTCGTCCTTGTCGTGGCGCTCGGTCGACTCGACCACGTAGGTGACCGTCGATCCGTCCACCCGGTCTATGTGGATCTCGTCGCCGGGGTCCAGGTACTGGAGGTAGAAGAACACGGCGGGGCCCTCCTCCTGGGAGTCCACATGACCGAGTATCACGGCGGGTCCCGTCTCGCCCGGTTCGGGGCCGCCCAGCCACCAGCCTGCGCTGTCCGGGTCCTCCGGCACCTCTATCGAGCCGTCCTCTTGAAGGCCCAGGGGGATGATCGGAGCCTCCACCTCGAGCCTCGGGATGCGGATGGCCGCGGGGTTGGGCGCCTGCATCCGGGCGTCGTCGACTGCGTCGTGGCTCAAGTGGTCCGCCAACGGCGAGTAGTCCCAAGACGGCGCGCCGGTGGTGACGGGGGCGAGGGCAGGCTCAGCCGCTGAGGCCGACGGCTCTACCGCGATGAGCGTCGTCGCGTCCGTGTGGGTTGTCAACGCGTCCGTCGTGACTGCCGGCGCCTCTGTCGCGGCCGTCGACGTCGGTTCCGGTACGCCCCCCGCCACCGGGTCGGTACCGCAGGACGCGACTGCGGCAGCGGCGATGAGCGCCGCTGCCGCAGTCCGCAGTCTTGCCGCTGAGGACTTGGTGTTCGCCACGAACTCCCGCCCCTAGCGGGTTGGTTGTCTGTTAGGAGTGACGTCGGGTGGCCAGCGCAGCCCCGCCGAGCAGGACTACTGCCGCCAGGGTGGCGGCCAGCGGGACGGCCACGCTGTTGCCGTCGGATCCGGCCATGCCGCCGAAGCCGGTCTCGGCCGCACCATCGGGCGCCATGTCGTCACCCATGTCGTCCATGTCGTCCATGTCACCCATGTCGTCCATGTCACCCATGTCGTCCATGTCGTCCATGTCGTCCATGTCGTCCATGTCGTCCATGTCGTCACCCATGTCGTCCATGTCGTCACCCATGTCCTCGGCGATGAACAGCACCGGAGCAGCGCTGGTCTCCGTGCTGCCGGCGTCGCCAGCACCGAAGGCGAAGTTGGCCGGCACGTCGTGCGTGACCTCGACGGTGAAGGTGCCGTCGCCTCCCACCGGAGCCGAGCCCATGGGAGCGAGAACGCAGGCGTCTTGACCGATGCTCGACAGGGTGGCCACGATCTCATCGAACGACGAGGCAGTCGTCAGCTGGTCGCCTGGCAATGTGCATGGAACGATGAACACCATGAGCCCTGGCGTCCAGCCCGATCCCGTGAGTGTGAAGGAATGGGTTCCCGGTCCGGCCACGGCCGGCGGGTCGGCTGTCAGCGACGGTCCGTCCTGAGCTGAGGCCTGGCCGGTGAGCACAAACAGGGCCAACACGCTCACGAGGGCTGCCAGTGCCGTGATTCTCTTCATCGGTTCTGTCCTTTCATGGAGCTGACTGCTCCGCGTCTGCCGATACCAAGCTCCCGCTGCATGCGCTCTGAGCACACCCAACCGCAACTGCCGGCGAGTATACACACGACGCGCTCTGCGGGGCGGGGCAACGCGACTGCGGCAGCGACCATGAAACGCCAGTGCCGCAGTCCGCCGTCTTTCCGCTGAGGGCCCGGTGTTCGTTGCGAACTCCGTGCCCGGCGAGTCGGTTCGCCGTCAGCTGTGGCGCCGGGCCACCAGGGCTGTCCCGCCGATCGGGGCCACGGCCGCCAAGGTGGCGGCCAGCGGGACGGCCACGCTGTTGGCGCCGGCGCCGGCCGTGCCGCCGAAGCGGGGTCTCGGCCGCACCTTCGGGCGCCATACTCGTCGCCCATGTCCTCTTCGGCCATGTCGTCAGCGGGCGGGAGCAGGACGGCGTCGATGACATGGATGACGCCGTTGGAGGCTTCTTTGTCGGTGGTCACCACGGTCGCGTCGTTGACCATGACGGTGCTGCCGTCGATGCTTATGTTCACGCCCGCTCCGTTGACGGTCGTGACGCTCTCGCCGTCCAGGGTGACCACCACATCGGCCGGCGCGACCACTGGCAGCACATGGTAGGTCAGCACGGAAGTGAGCAGCTCGGTGTTCGCCAGGAGATCCTCGGCAGACACGCCCAACGCGGCCAGCGCCGCCGCGAAGGCCTCCTCGGTGGGCGCGAACACCGTGAACGGTCCCTCGCCGTTCAGCGTGTCGACCAGGCCGGCAGCCTGAACCGCCGCGACCAGGGTCGGGAACGACCCCGAGGCCACAGCCACATCCACGATCGTCCCGGGCGCCTCCTCCTCGGCCATTTCCTCGCCGACCTTCACGACGGCGAGGGCAGCGGCTGAGGGTTCTGCGGTGAACACCAGTATCTCGAGCCCTTCGGCCGGAACGCTGACGGTCCTCGATGTCGAGAACTCCATTGGCGCACGCCGCCGGCGTGCACCACCGAAACCGCGGGGGAGTATGCACATTGGCCGCCGGCGGCTTCAGCGCATGCGACGCTGCTGGGCACCGACGACCCGGATGCCGGGCGGCTGCGGACCAGACAGAGCTGGATTGCCTCCAGGGCGCTCCCGACCCCGCTCGACGCGTCCTACGTCCCGCCGCCGCCCGAGGAGGTGCAGGACCCCGTCGCGGACCTCGTGGCCTACATCAACTCTTACGGCGCGGGCAGCCTGTTAGGGGTGGCTCTCGCCCACGTCCAGTTCGAGACGATCCACCCGTTCGTCGACGGCAACGGCCGCACGGGGCGCGCGCTCATGCACCTGATGCTGCGGCGAAGCGGTCTCACCCCCGGTTGCACCGTGCCGATCAGTTCCTCGCTGGCTATGCGCCGCGTCGAGTACGTGGACGCCCTCAGCCGATCCCATGTCGCCTGCGGCGTGACGGATCCCGAGCGGTCCGCCGCGCTCGTGCCGTGGCTGGGTCTGATGGCCGAGAGCGTCATCGACGCCGCGTCCTACGCTGAGCGCATACTCTCCCACATCTCCGATGTCGGGGACCGCTGGCGGGCCCAGGCCGCGGCGGCGGGCCTGCGCAAGTCCAGCGCCGCGCTGCGGCTGATCGAGTTGCTGCCCGCCCACCCCGTGCTCACCATGCCTCAGGTGATGGACCTGCTCGGCGTCAAGAAGCACACCGCGCTGCGCAGCCTCGACGCGTTGCAGCGTGCCGGCATCCTGGTGCAGCGGAGCGCGGGCCGCCGCAACCGGGTGTTCGAGGCCGAGGCCATCATGGACGCCTTCGCTGCGCTGGCGAGCGTCCGGCCTGGCGACTCGGACATCCGGCTGCTCAGCCCTGCCTCCACTGGCGCCACGGCTCGGGCGCTCGGGACGGCTCAAGCGGCCGGGACGCGACGGAGCCCCGAGTAGCCTCCCGGCTTGCGCCGCTCAACTTCTCGGGGCTCCGATTGCGCCTGTCCACCGACCGCCTGATCCCGTCGGACTCTGCGGTGCTCCGGGACACATCCCCGTATCCGGTTCAGTGCCCTGACCCCCGCCCCGGACGGCTCCGTGGCGTTGGCCCGAATCACCCGGCGGTACCCGTCGGCACCTCCTGAGACTCCGGTTCTCCCCGGTCCCCGTCGGAATCGGGACTCGCCCCGGTGCCTCGGCGACACCCTCACCTCGAGGCGGTTCCGGCGACTCCCTCGCTCACCCGGCGGTGTGCTCGGTTGCCGCCGGGCCTTCCGGCGAGGTGATCCTTCTCCGACCTTGCTGCCATCCTCCCCCGTCGGGGATTGCTGCAGCTAGCTCGGAGGAGAACCTCCGTGTCCCCGGCTGACCCACCGGCTCCTGAGAACCGGTCTGGCTGGCTGGGCGTCCTCTGCGGACCGCTTCAACGACTCTGCTCCGCTGCTCCGGGCCGAGGCCCTCGGCGGCTGGTTCAGTGCCTATGTCGCTGCTCACTTCGGACGCTGGGCATCTTGGGGGGTCTGCTCCGGGTTGTCAACCCGAGAACGCGAAATCCCCATCGAAATCCCGAGTATTCTCGAGAAATCCCCAAGCGGTGCCCGGTTATGCACAACACGGTCACGGCCTGGCGCCGATTCGAGCGGCCGGTACACGCAGCTCCTGCGCCCCGCGAAGACATGCACAACACGGTCACGGCCTGGCGCCGATTCGAGTGCTCCGAACGGCCCGATCAGGCCTCCCAGTGGCCCCGCTCGATCATCACCTGGCGCAGTGCCGAGGGCCGGTCGGTCATGATTCCGTCCACCCCCATGTCGAGGAGGCGGTGCACCTCGGCCGGCTCGTCAATGGTCCAGACATGGACCGCGACGCCGTGGCGATGGGCTGCGGCCAGCATCGCGGGCCGCACCAGCGTCAAGCCCTTGGCCCGCACCGGCACCTGTGCGGCGTGGAAGTCGAAGGATGCCGGCGCGCCGAGCCGGGCCGAGGCGGCCAGCAGGCGTGCGACGCCGCGGGGGCCGGCGCCGACGCACAGCGAGCCCCCGATCTGGTCGCGAACCTGCCGGGTGCGCCGGTCCGAGAACGAGCACACGCACACCCGCTCGACCGCGCCGGTTCGCCTGAGCACCTCCACCAGCGGCCCGACCGCAGCGTCGCTCTTGGGATCGATGTTGACCCTGGTGTCCGGCAACTCCTCCAGGAGCTCGTCGAGGAGCATGATCGGGTCGCTGCCTGCCACCCGGGCTTGCCGGACCCGGCTCCAGGGGAGGTCGCCCACGACGCCGCTCCCGTCGGTGACCCGGTCCAGCGAGTCGTCGTGGAAGGCCACCGCGACCCCGTCGGCGGTGGCGTGGACGTCGGTCTCCACATGGGTGTAGCCCAGGTCCACGGCGTGGCGGAAGGCCCGCAGCGTGTTCTCGGGGAACTCCTCGGCCCCGCCCCGGTGGGCGAAGGCGATGGGCCCGTCCACGTCCAGGTACGGGTGGCGCGCCATGGGTGCACCGTAGTGGGCGCATAGCAAAGGCAGGCAGTCATCCACAGGCGTCCACCGCCGGCGGTAGCATTTCGGAAATGCAGCGCCGCACGAAGATCGTCGCCACCATCGGTCCGGCCAGCGAGGACGAGTCCACGCTGCGCGACATGATGGCCGCCGGAATGGACGTGGCCCGCATCGGGCTGGCCCACGGGACGCTCGACGAGGCCATCGAGCGCTACCAGCGCATCCGCTCGGTCTCCGAGCAGGAAAGCCGGCCGGTGGGGATCCTGGTGGACCTTCCCGGACCCAAGGTGCGGGCGGCCAGCTTCGGCGAGGACCCGGTGCGGTTCCATTCTGACAGCACCGTCGAGCTGGTGGTCGGCAGCGACCGCTCGACCGACGGCGTCGTGGAGGTGGACTACGAGGGCCTGATGGACGACGTGCTGGTGGGCGACACCCTCGACGTGGGCGACGGGCGGGTGGTGCTCGACGTCATCGACAAGGGCGGCGACCGACTCAAGGTCCGGGTCGTCCACGGCGGCGCGTTGTCGGGCTGCCCCGGCGTTCACATCCCCGCCGACCGGCTGCGGGTGTCCACCCCGACCCCCAGCGACTTCGCGGCCCTCGACGCCTTCATCGAACTCGGCGTGGACATGGTGGCCATATCGTTCGTGCGCTCCGCCCACGACATCCGGCGGGTCGGCACCGAGCCCCATCCCCGCGGCCCGCTGCTGATCGCCAAGATCGAGACCAGGGCGGCCGTGCAGAACCTGGCCGGCATCATCGACGCCGCCGGAGCGATCATGGTGGCCCGCGGCGACCTCGGCAGCGAGTGCAGCATCGAGGAGCTGCCCCACCTCCAGAAGCAGATCATCCAGCAGTGCATCGCGGGCGGCCGTCCGGTGATCACCGCCACCCAGATGCTCGAGTCGATGGCGTCGCGCCCGTCGCCGACCCGGGCCGAGGCCAGCGACGTGGCCAACGCCGTGTTCGACGGCTCCTCCGCGCTGATGCTCTCGGGTGAGACCGCCATCGGGACCGACCCGGCGAACGTGGTCCGCACCATGGACCGCATCGCCCGGCGGGCCGACGAGGAGTTCGACTACGAGCTGTGGGCCGAGCGCCTGGCCGAGCTGCGCATGACCGACGACTCCAGCCACAACGCCACCTCGATCACCGACGCCATGACAATGGCGGCCTGGCGGGCCGCCGACGGGCTCGGGATCTCCACCATCCTGGCCATCTCCGGCACCGGCTTCACCGTACGGTCCATGGCCCGGTTCCGGCCCCACGCGCGGATCGTCGGCCTGTCGCACAACCCCAGGACCGTGCAGCAGCTCACCCTGAGCTGGGGCACCACACCGGTGCTGGTCAAGGACAGGGGCTCCAACGAGGAGATGGTCCGCCAGGCGGTGGCGGTGGCCCGCGACCGCGACTTCGCCCGCTCCGGCGAGATCGTCGGGATCCTGGCCGGGGCCGACAACCGGTCGCGCAGCGCCAACGTGCTCCGCCTGGAGCGCGTCCCCTAGCGGATGCGCGGCTCCCGGCAGTTCGGGCCATGGCCAGCGATTTCAAGTTGTCGCCCGAGGTGGAGGAGCTCCGGCGGATGGTCCGCGCCTTCGTGGAGGAGATCGTCGTGGAGGTAGCCGCTGCGCCGGGCGCCGGTCAGGCGCAGCTGGGGTTGGCGTCGGCGGGGACGGCGACCTCCTGGCCGTAGAGCTTGCACGAGCAGGTCTCCACGCAGTCCTGGAGATCGGCGCGTTGCAGCCACAGGCTCACGGCCAGCGCGCCGATGAGCCCCACCAGCACGAGTCGCAGCAGCAGCCGGCGCACGACGCGCATCAACAGCGCGGCGAGTACCCCCAGGGCCATGATCGCGCCGAGGAGGATCGTCTGCAGAGACTCGGGGTCGACCCACTCACCCATCACTCTGACGGAGGGTAGTTGGAGGCCGAGCGGGTAGGCGGCAATTCGGGGGAAGCCCGACGTGGCGCGGAGCGACGCCGTGGCCCGAGCGGCCGGTGGGCGCAGCGAACAGGAGCGGGACTGTAGCCTCGGCGGCGATGAGTGACGCCGGTGTTCCCCTCCTGCGGCACGGTCCGCCCGAGACCGTTCTGCCCCCTGAGCCCGACGAAATTCGGGCCGGGCTGGCTGCGGCTGCCGCCAGTGACGAACCCGTGGCCGCAATGAGCGCGGTGTGCGAGCGCCGGCCGGTGAGCCTGGAGGCCTGGGCCTCGCTCGGCGAGACCTTGGAGTCGACGGGCGCGCCACCGGCTCTGGCCTATGCCGCCTTCCGCACCGGCTACCACCGCGGCCTGGACCGGCTCAGGGCCAGCGGCTGGCGCGGCTCCGGCTACGTGCGCTGGAAGTACCCGTCCAACCGGGGCTTCCTGCGCGCCCTCAGCGGGCTGCAGCGTGTCGCCGGGCGGATCGGAGAGACCGACGAGGCCGAGCGGTGCGCCCTGTTCCTAGTGCAGCTCGACCCTGACTGGCCTACCCCGGAGGCCGAGCGGGAGGGCGGAGACTCGTGACGAATCGGGCGCAGGGTCGAGCGAGGCCGTGGCCCGGGCGGCCCGTGAGCGCAGCGAACAAGAGCGAGAATCACGACAGCCCGGAGCCGCATGGATAGTGCGGTACCCGCCCTGCGGTGCATGGGAGCGGTGCTGGCGGGCGGGGCCAGCGCCAGGATGGGCACCGACAAGGCGTTCATCGAGATCGACGGAGAGCCGATGGTGGCCCGTGCCGCGGGCGCGCTGCGGGCCGCGGGGGCCGCGCCCGTGCTGGTGGTGGGCGGAGACCGTTCCCGCCTCAGCGCCCTGGGCCTGTACCACGTGCCGGACCGCCATCCCGGCCAGGGCCCGCTGGGCGGGGTGATCACCGCCCTCGGCGCGCTCGACCCGCCCGGCGGCTCCGGCCCGGACGCGGTGGTGACCCTGCCCTGCGACGTCAAGGCGCCCGACCCGACGTCAGTGCGGTTGGTGATGGAGCGCCTCGCCGGCGCGGTCGACCGCTCCGAGGCCGGCCCGCCGACCGCCGACCTGGTCGTACCGCTCGGCGGCGGGGTTCCCCAGTGGACGCATTCCGGGTGGCACCGGAGCTGCCTGCCGCGGCTTTCGGAGGTGTTCGCCACCGGAGTGAGGGCGCTGAACGATGCGGCCCGGAAATTGCGGACGGTCGCGGTCGAGGCGCCCGGAACGTGCTGGTACGACGACGCGGACCGGCCCGAGGATCTTCCCCTGACTACGCTTGACGACGGCCACACAGAAGAGGCGGGCATGCAGGACGCCGACATCCCCGAGATAGACATCGACGAACTCGAGCGTCGGCGAGCGGCCGGAGCAGCCGTGTTCGATGTGCGTGAGCCCGACGAGTACGCCGAGGTGCGCATACCGGGCGCCGTGCTGGTGCCGCTGGCATCAGTTCCGGAGGCAGTCGAGGAGTTCCGGACGGCGGCGGCGGTCCAAGCGGTGTGCGTGGTGTGCGCGGTCGGGGGCCGCAGCGGGCAGGCCGTCGGGTTCCTCCGGTCCCTGGGTGTGGACGCGGTCAATGTCGCCGGCGGAACCAACGCCTGGCACCAGTCGGGCCGACCGGTGGAGACGGGCCCCGCGTCCGCCTGACGGACCCCGTGTCCCGCAATCGCCGCTCACGCTCCCGCTCCCGCAGCCGCGCCGCGGCCTCCTACCGCTACATCGACTCCGACCAGGGGCTGCGGGACGTGGTGGCCACGGTTTCCTCCGAGCCTCGCTTCGCGCTCGACACCGAGTTCCACCGGGAGCGCACCTACCGGCCCCAGGCCGCGTTGATCCAGGTCGCCTGGCCCACCGATCTGGTCCTCATAGACCCGCTGGCCGTGGATGTGGCCCCTCTGGCTGAGGTCTTCGGAGCGGGCGGTCTGATGGTCGCCCACGCGGCGGGACAGGACTTGGAGGTGCTGGACCACTGCTGCGGGGCAGTCCCCGGGCGCATCTTCGACACCCAGATCGCGGCCGGATTCCTGGGCCTCGGCACGCCCGCCCTGTCCTCGCTCTATGAGAGCGAGATCGGCTGGAGGCCCCCGAAGGCGGACCGGCTCACCGACTGGCTGGCACGGCCGCTGAAGGTTTCGCAGCTCGACTACGCGGCCAGCGATGTGAGGCACCTGCTGGAGATCCACGAACGGCTCGCGGCCCGGCTCGATGAGATGGGCCGGCAGGACTGGGCCGAAGCCGAGTTCGAGCTCGTGCTCGAACGCAACCGGCAGGGCCAGCGGCCCGAGGAGGCCTGGTCACGGCTCAAGGAGGCGCGACATCTGAGGCGCCGCGACCTGCCTGTGGTGAGGTCGGTGGCGATGTGGCGCGAGCAGCGGGCGGCCAGGGTCGACCAACCGGTCCGCCATGTCCTTTCAGACGTCGCGGTGGTGTCGATCTCACAGGCTGCGCCCCGAACGACCGAGGAGTTGGCCGCGGTGCGGGGCGTGGGGGAGGGCTTGGCCCGCGGCCGTCTGGGGCCGGCCATCCTCAAGGCGGTCGCCGACGGGCTCGAATCCGATTGGCGCCCGCCCCCGAAGCCCACGGCCCGCACCGAGGCGGTCGACCGCCTTCGCCCGGCGGTTGGCCTGGTCACCTCCTGGGTGAGCCAGCTCGCCCGCGACCGCATGATCGAGCCGTCGCTGCTGGCCACGAGGGCCGACGTCGAAGCCCTGATCCGAGGCGACGCAGACGCCCGGCTGGCCCGGGGCTGGCGCTCGGAGATGGTGGGCGAGCCGCTGCGGCGGCTGGTCGCGGGCGAGGCCGCCCTGGCCTTCGACAACGGCCAGCTCGTCCTCGAGGAGCGCAGCCACCGGCCGGTGGCCTGACCCCGTTCCGACCGGTCCCGCGGTTGTGGTCCGGGTGGGCCGGCGTCGCCCGCCCGGTACAATGAAAGCTCTGCGAATCCGTCAAACCGGGAGTTGGGCCGTGAAGAAGGGGCGACACCGAAGGTATGAGGAAGCCCGCAAGTTCAAGCGCTCGCAGGTAGACGATCTCCAAGGACTGATCGAATCCTTCAACGAGCCGGACGACTACGTGAAGCCCGAGCACGCGTCCTGGGCTGAGGAGTTCGCTGACGAGGAGCTCGCCGAGGCGGAGTTCGCCGCCGACGACGACTGACGACGCGATCAGCCCTCGCCGCCCTCGGTCTCCTCGAGGATCTCGCCTAGGCGGACTACGTCGTCCTCGGTGACGACGCCGATGAAGTTGCCTTGGCTGTCGGTGACGGCCAGGATCTCGACGTCGGCGGCCTCCATGGCGACCACCGCGTCGCGCACGGTCCACGACGGCGATCCGGCCGGCAGGTCCGTGGTCATCATGGACTCGACTGTGGTGGTCTCCCATTCGTCGCGGCTCACCGAGGGGAGCCGCGAGAGCCGGGCCATTCCCAGGTAGTTGCTGCCGTCCACTACCGGCACGACCCGCTCGCGGCGGGCGAGGACATGCATGTACACGAAATCCGACACGGTGGCGTCGGGCGGGACGGTTAGCACGTCGGTGGTGAGGACCGAGCTGAGCGGCAGGGTGAAGCGCTGCTCGATGTGGCCCAGCCGTTTGGATCGCTGGTACTCGGTCACCGAGGAAGGGCCGCCCACCACCTGGCTCACCGCAGCGGCCACCAGCGCCGGCACGACGAATGCGGCTGCACCGGTGGATTCGGCCACGAACATCACCGCCGCGATAGGGGCCCGGTAGCCGGCGCCGAGGAATGCGGCCAGGCCGAGCGTGGCGTACAGGCCGGTGGATTCTGCGTCGAGGGCCACGCCGACGAACTGGCCGCCGATCACGCCCAGAGTGGCCAGCGGGATGAACAGGCCCCCCACGCCGTCGCCCAGCACCGTGGCCAGCGTGGCCGCGAGCCTGACCCCGAACAGCAGGGCGATCAGCTCGAGCGCGTCCTGCTGCACGACCCATTCCATCGCCCTGGTCCCGGGTCCCAGGCTGAGGACCTCCCCGAAGGCGGCGTCGGCCAGCACCGTGAGGCCCGCCATTGCCGCCGCGGCCGCCACCGCCCGCCTGGGCCAGGGAACCGTGTGGGTGGCGTGCTTGGCTCGGCGCACCAGCCAGGCGAAGCCGCGGCCGCCCAGCCCGGCGGCGATACCCAGGATGAGGGCTCCCAGCAGGTCCCCGATCTGCACGTCGAGCATGGCGGCGGCGCCGTCGACGTCGACGGGGCCCTCGCCCAGGAACGGGACGACGGGAGTGCTGCCGACAAGGAACACGAACGTGACGTAGCTCGCGGCCGACGCGATCAGCGAGGGGAGCAGCGCCTGGGGCGTCACGTCGTCGCGGTAGGGGGCCTCGAGGGCGAATATGACGCCCGTGGCCGGGGTCTTGAACACCGCGGCCACTCCGGCCGCAGCTCCGGCGGTGAGCAGCAGCCGGGCCTCGTCGCGCCGGAAGAAGCGGCCCAGGCGCTCGTGGACGAACAGCCCCACCGACGACCCGGCGTACAGCGAGGGGCCCTCCAGCCCGACTGCGCCGCCGGAGCCGATGGTGGCGACCCCCGCCAGCAGCTTGGCCGGCAGGAACCGGAAGGGGAGGCTGGGGTGGCGCTCATGGAAGGCCCTGACGTACTCGTCGGAGGTGGCGCCCGACGTCCCGCCTCCGACGGTGCGCAGCACCAGTTTGGAGGCTCCGACACCGAGCACGGGGGCCAGCGCGAGCACGGCCAGGTTCTGGTGCAGGACCCGCTCGAGCACGACGTGCAGCGCCAGCGTCTCGAACGCGGCCACCACCAGCGCCACGATCACGCCGGTCGCTGCCGACGCGGCCAGCAGGCGCGGGTTGCGGGCCTGGCGGAGGGTCTTAGTGAGCGGCCGCATCGGTCTGTGGTGCCCTTATGGTGTCAGGCATGGTTGATAAGCGTCATGATATTTCAGAGCGGCTCTCGGCCATCGCCGAGGAGATCGCGGACCTGGCCCTTGAGAGCCTGCGGGGTTCCATCGAGGCTGGGGCAACGAAGGCGTCGCAAGGGGAGAAGCGCCTCACTCAGGCCCGACGAGCCGTCGAGAAGGCTGCCCACCTCCTTCGGTCCGATCTATCCGATTCGTAGGTGCCCGCGTGAGCCCGAGACTAGCGGGCCGCTCGGTCGTCGCCGCGGTTCAGCGCCATGTCGGCCTCACGCTAGTGGCGGCGGCCGTTCGTGCCCCGACCGCGCTCGCGCACCCGCCGTAGCACCTCGGCCACTATCTCAACCGACGCCTCCGAGACGTCGGTCTCGGCCGTGCGGACGTGCATTTCGGCCTCGGGGGGCGCCTCGTAGGGGGCCGACACGCCGGTCAAGTCGGAGATGGCGCCCGCTCTCGCCTTGGCGTAGAGGCCCTTGGGGTCGCGCTTCTCGCAAACGTCGAGCGGCGCGTCCACGAACACCTCCATGAAGCCGCCCGCGGGGTGCAGGTTCCTCACCCGGTCGCGGTCCTGGCGGTAGGGCGAGATGAACGCGGCCAGCACCACCGCGCCGTACCGGTTCAGCAGGGCAACCACCTCGCCGGCCCGGCGGATGTTCTCGGCCCGATCCTCGGGCGAGAACCCCAGGTCGGCATTGAGCCCGAATCGCAGGTTGTCGCCGTCGAGCACGCAGGCGTAGACCCCGGCCGCGGCCAACTCGGCCTCGGCCGCTCTGGCCAGGGTCGACTTCCCCGAGCCGGGCAGCCCGGTGAACCAGACCGTCAGGGCGCTATGGCCCAGCAACTGCGCTCTCGTCTGGGGCGACACCCGGCCGGCGCTGGGAACGATGTGGGCGGCCCGGGTGGCCGCCTTGATCATCCCCGCGGCCACGGTGACGTTGTCGCCCGGGTCGATGAGGATGAACGACCCGGTGATGCGGTTCTGCTCGTACGGGTCGAACATGAGCTCGGCGTCGGTTCGCAGCGTCACCGAGGCGATGTCGTTGAGTCTCATGGCGGGCGCGGGCGCCGAGGTGAGCGTGTCGACGTCGAGACGGCGGACGGGCTCGGTCACCCGGCAGCGCAGTCTCTGTCCGGCCTGCTGGAGTTGGTAGTCCCGGCCCGCGACGAGCTCGGACTCCGACATCCAGACCAGCGTCGCAGTGAACTCTCGGGCCCGCTCGGGCGGCCGGTCGGGGCTGCACAGGATGTCGCCGCGGCCGATGTCGATCGGATCGGCCGTGGTCACGGTCACCGCCCGGCCCGGCCCGGCCGCGTCGAGGTCGCCGTCGAAGGTGACGATCCGCTCGACGGTGGTGATGAGGCCCGAGGGCTCGACCCGCACGTCGTCTCCCGGCCGCAGCGTTCCCGAGCAGATGGTCCCCGCGTATCCCCGGAAGCTCTGGTCGGGCCGGATGACCAGCTGCACCGGCAGTCGCAGCGCTTCGAGGTGCTCCGGTGCGCCATCTGGGCCGGCGGCGCGGCCGACATCCACCTGCTCGAGGTGCTCCATGACGCAGGGTCCGTCGTACCAGGGCATGCTCGCGCCCTGTTCGACGATGCAGTCACCATGCAGCGCCGAGGCGGGAATGCACACGGGGGCCGGCAGTCCGAGCGCGCCGGCGAGATCGGAGGCCTCGGCCGCGATCGCGTCGAACCGGTCCTCGGCGTAGCCGACGAGGTCCATCTTGTTGATCGCCATGACCACCGCCTTGATGCCCAACAGGCTCACGATGACGCTGTGACGCCGGGTCTGGGTGGTCACACCTTTGGCCGCGTCGACGAGGATCACGGCCAAGTCCGCGGTCGAGGCGCCCGTGGCCATGTTGCGGGTGTACTGCTCGTGGCCGGGAGCGTCGGCGATGATGAAGCTCCGCCGGGGGGTCGAGAAGTACAGATGGGCGACGTCGATGGTGATGCCCTGCTCACGTTCGGCCTTGAGTCCATCGGCCAGCAGGGCCAGATCGACTTGCCCCCCGGCATGGCCCGAGGCGGCCGAGTCCTTGCGCACCGCGGCGAGGTGGTCGTCGTAGAGGAGGTCCGAGTCGTGCAGGAGCCGTCCGATCAGTGTCGACTTGCCGTCGTCCACCGAGCCGCACGTGAGCAGGCGAAGCAGATCGTGCCGCGGGCCCGGGCCGCCGCCTGCGGCTTCCGCGGGGGCCATCAGAAGTACCCCTCCCGCTTCTTCTCCTCCATGGATCCGGCCTGGTCGTGGTCGATCACCCGGCCCTCCCGTTCGGAGCGGGTGGCGCGCGCCATCTCGGCCGCGACCTCCGGCACGGTGGCCGCGGCCGACTCGACCGCTCCGGTGAGCGGGTAGCACCCCAGCGTGCGGAAGCGCACCGACCGCTCCTCGGGCCGCTCGCCGGCCTCGAACCTGAACCGGTCGTCGTCCACCATCAGCAGGGTCCCGTCCCGATCGACCACTGGTCTCGGCGCGGCGAAGTACAGCGGCACGACCTCAATGCCGCTGGCATCGATGTAGTGCCACACGTCCAGCTCGGTCCAGTTGCTCAACGGGAACACCCGGATGCTCTCGCCAGCGGAGATCCTGCCGTTGTAGTGGTTCCAGAGCTCGGGCCGCTGGTTCCTCGCATCCCATCGGTGGAGCCGGTCCCGGAAGCTGAAGACCCGCTCCTTGGCACGCGAGCGCTCCTCGTCGCGCCGCGCCCCACCGAATGCCGCGTCGTAGCGGCCAGCGTCGAGGGCCTGCTTGAGGGCCTGGGTCTTCATCACGTCGGTGTAGTGCCGCGACGAGTGGTCGAACGGGTTGATCTGTGCCGCCACCCCCTCGGGGTTGGTGTGCACCACCAGCTCGAAGCCGATCTCGTCGGCCATGCGGTCCCGGAAGGCGATCATCTCGGAGAACTTCCAGGTCGTGTCGATGTGCAGCAACGGGAAGGGGATCGGGCCGGGATGGAACGCCTTGCGGGCCAGGTGCAGCATCACCGAGCTGTCCTTGCCGATCGAGTAGAGCATCACGGGGTTGCTGAACTGCGCCCTGACCTCGCGGATGATGTGGATGCTCTCGTCCTCGAGCCGCTGCAGCCGGTCCGGGAGCTCCCCGGCCGCGGGGCGGCTAGGAGGGGCGGGACGCGGCGTGGAGGTCGTCGGCCTTGTCACCCAGCACCCCGAGAAGCTCGTCGAAGCTCTTGGCGAAAGCGGCGACCCCCTCGTCCTCGAGTTGGGCGGTGACGGCTTCGAGATCGACGCCTGCCGCTGCGATCCGGTCGAGCAACTCGACGGCCTCGCCGGTTCCCGACGCGAGCGTGGGCTCGACGGTGCCGTGGTGCTCGAAGGCCTCCAGCGTGGCGTCGGGAAGGGTGTTCACCGTGCCGGGGCCGATCAGCTCGTCGACGTAGAGCGTGTCCCGGTAGGCCGGGTTCTTGGTCGAGGTGCTCGCCCACAGCAGGCGCTGGGGCCGGGCCCCCCGGGCGGCCAGCGCCTGCCAGCGCGGCCCGGAGCAGAGCCTCTGGAAGTGGGAGTAGGCGACCTTTGCGTTGGCGACGGCCGCCTTGCCCCGCAACTGCAGAGCCTCGCCGGTGCCGATGGCCTCGAGGCGCCGGTCCACCTCGGTGTCGATCCTCGACACGAAGAACGACGCCACGCTGGACACTCTCGACAGGTCCCCGGATCTTCGCTCGAGCCCGGACATGTACGCGTCGGCCACTTCGAGGTAGCGCTCGACGCTGAAGATCAACGTGACATTGATGCTGTTGCCCTCTGCGATCATCTGGGCGATGGGCGCGAGACCCTCCGCCGTTCCTGGGATCTTGACGTAGAGGTTGGGCAGCGCGAGCTGATCGTGCAGGTTCCGGGCGGCTTCGGCGGTGGCTTCGCCGTTCCGGGCGAGGTCGGGCGCGACCTCTACCGACACATAGCCGTCGAGTCCGTCGGACTCGTCGTAGACCCCTCGCAGCACCGCAGCCGCAGCCGATATGTCGGAGGTGACCAGGCGCCAGTAGGACGACTCGACGTCGAGCCCGGCATCGATGGAGGACCGGAACTCGTCGTCGTAGTCGGCGGTGGCGGTGATGGCCTTCTGGAATATCGACGGGTTCGACGTCAGGCCCCGGACACCCTGCCGGACCCATCTCTGGAGGTCCCCGCCGGTGATCCAGCCCCTGCGGATGTTGTCCAGCCAGGGACTCTGGCCGCAACGGTCGTAGAGCTCGTGCAGTCTGGTGGTCGCAGTCATCTCGGAGTGGTCCTCCCCTGCATCACAGGACAGCCCGTGCTTTCCGCTCTTGTTCGCTGCGTTCACGGGCCGCTCGGGCCTCGGCCTCGCTGGGCGCCTTACGAGGCCGCATATTGACTCTCGACTACCCGCTCGGCCTCTGTTCGCGTGCCGGCCAGCAGCGCCCGGGCCCTGCAGGCCACGTTGGAGGGGGAGATCCCGAGTTGCTCCATCACCACCGCGCCGGGCGCGGAGGCACCGAAGCGGTCGATGCCCACCGCCTCGTCGGTCCAGCGGCTCCAACCCATGGTGCTGCCCGCCTCCACCGCCAACGACGGGAGGTCGGGCCGGAGCACCCGGGCCTGCTCGGGGTAGGGCTGGTCGGCGAACAGCTCCCATGACGGCAGCGACACCACGCGGGCTGCGACTCCTTCGGCGGCCAGGAGCGCGGCCGCGTCGCAGCACACCGCCACCTCGCTGCCCGTCCCCACCAGCGTCAGGCTGGGCTCTGCGGGCTCCAGCAGCGCGTAGCCGCCCGACGAGACCGCGTCGGCCCGGGTCCCCTCGAGCACGGGTACGTCCTGGCGGGTGAGGATCAACGCGGTCGGCCCCTCGGACTCCACCGCAATCCTCCAGGCCCCCACCGTCTCGGTGGCGTCCGCGGGCCTGATCACCCGCAGGTTCGGGATGGCTCGCAGCGAGGCGAGGTGCTCGATCGGCTGGTGGGTGGGGCCGTCCTCTCCCACGCCCACCGAGTCGTGGCTCCACACGAAGACGACCTTGGCTTCCGACAGCGCGGCGAGCCGCACCGCGGGCCGCATGTAATCGGCGAACACCAGGAACGTGCCCACCACCGGTATGGCGCCGCCGTGCAGGGCCATGCCGTTGGCGACGGCCCCCATGGCGTGCTCGCGCACGCCGAAGTAGATCTGTCGGCCTCCCGGCCCGCCGGCCGAGAACACCCCGGCGTCGGCGATGGCGGTGCCGGTGTTGCCGGTCAGGTCGGCGCCGCCTCCCGTGAGCCCGGGCACCACCGGCAGGAGGGCCTGAAGGGTGGCGCTGGACGCCTTGCGGGTGGCGACCGACCGGCCCGGCTCAAATGACGGCAGCATGTCGGTCCAGCCGGCACGGCCGGTCGCGGCCAGGCACGCCTCCAGGCCGTCGCGGTCGCCGTCGAAGGCGGCGGTGCGGGCCTCCCATGCGAAGCGCTCGTCCTGGCCGGCGGTGCCGGCGCGGCGGTAGTAGTCGAGCACCTCGGAGGGCACATGGAACGTCGCCGCGGCGGGCAGTCCCATCAAGTCCTTGGCGGCCGCGATCTCCTCGTCGAAGATGGCGTAGCCGTGCGCCGCCGGCGTTCCCGACGCCTGGGGCGCGGGATGGGCGATCACAGAATGCAGGATCACCAACGACGGGCGGTCCTCGACGGCGGCCGCGTCGCGCAGCCCGGCTTCCAACCCGTCGAGGTCCTCGGCCGCCCCGCCGAGTTCGACGACATGCCAGCCGTAGGCGCGGAAGCGGGCCGCGGCGTCGTCGGAGAGGGCCAGGTCGGTGCCGCCGTCGATGGTGACCTCGTTGTCGTCGTAGACCACGACCAGCCGGCCCAGGCCCAGGTGTCCCGCCAGCGAGGCTGCCTCGTGGCTGACACCCTCGGACAGGTCGCCGTCGCCGGCGATCACGAAGATGCGGTGGTCGCAGACGTCGGCGCCGTAGCGGGCTCGCATCTGGCTCTCGGCGATGGCCATGCCCGCCGCGTTGGCGATGCCCTGACCGAGCGGGCCGGTGGTCACCTCCACCCCCGGGGTGCAGCCGACCTCGGGGTGGCCCGGCGTGGGCGACCCCCACTGCCGGAAGCTCCTCAGATCCTCGAGAGTCAAGCCGTGGCCGGTCAGGTAGAGCATGGCGTACTGCAGGATCGAGGCGTGACCGGCTGAGAGCACGAACCGGTCCCGGTCGGGCCAGTCCGGCCGATGGGCGTCGTAGCGCAGGATCCGGGTCCACAGCACGTGGGCGAGCGGGGCCAGGGCCATGGCGGTGCCCTGGTGGCCCGAACGGGCCGCGTGGGGCGCGTCCATGGCCAGCGCCTTGATGACGTTGATGCCAAGCCTCTCGATGGAAGTCACCGGCCCTCCAACCGCTCGCGCTCCGCGCACGCGCGGCTCACCATAGCTACTACCGCGGACCGGGAGGGGGAGGAGCCTGCGACCCGCTCGCGGTCGCCGCTATTCCGGGGGCGGCAGCAGGGTGTAGGGGACCACGGTCACCGGTCCGGCATCGATGCGAGCGCGGGCCTCGACCGTGCCGTAGTCGGCGAACTCGAGCTCGGCCCGGACCAGCCGGTAGTTGAACTTCCCCGGCTCGACCTGCAGCGGCTGCACGTTGCGGGCTATCCGCTCCCCGTCGCGGAAGTAGGCGACCTCGAGCGCCCCGACGCCGGGCTCGTCGGGCGCGCAGCGAACGATCACCACCAGGTGGGGGGCCCACACCAGCGGCAGCTCCGTGGGGGCGACCGCCGAGAACTGCACGCCGGTCAGGTCGATGCGGGTGGACGGCCCCGGCGCCTGGCGGAGCTGGATGTCGTCGATGAACAAGGCGGCCACGATGTCCATGCGCCGACCCTACCGAGTGCCAGCCGCGGCCGGGCAGCCCGGCCCGGAGCGGCGGGCGGCGTACGATGGCGGAGTGCGTCGGATCCTGGTCTCGATCCTGCTGGCTGCGCTGGCGACCACCGCGGTCGGGTCGTATGTCCAGGCGCGGCGCATCAACGCCGACTCCGATCCGGGCTGGGTCTCCGACGCCGGCCCTCCGGAGATGGTGGTGTCCACACCGCTGCTGAACGTTCGCCGGACGCCGTCGTGGCTGTCGGGCCCGGTCACCGAGGCCCGCCTGTTCGAACGGCTCTCCGGTGTGGCCGAGCTGCCCAGCGCTCCGCCGCAGACGTGCCGGACCGTCTACCGCAACGGTGAGCTCGTAATGAGCGAGCAGGCCGAGGTGCCGCTGGTGCCGTCCTCGCTGATGAAGATCGTCACCGCGGCCGTGATCCTCGAGACCGCGGGACCCGACGCCACCTTCACCACCGAGGCCTTCGTGCGCACCGCGGACCTCGACGCGGCCGCCGGGGGCGTGCTCATCGGCGACCTCTTCCTGGTCGGACGGGGCGATCCCGTCCTGTCGACGCTCTCCTACATGGGGCGCTTCCCCGAGCCCATGGTCCACACCGACTTCACGGACTTGGCCGTGCAGGCCGCGGCAAGCCTGCGCGATCGGGGCGTCGCGGTGGTGGAGGGCAGCGTCCTCGCCGACGAGTCGCGCTTCCCCGAAGCGGAGCGGGACTACTCGGGCCAGATCGTCCAGCCCAGCAACCAGCCCATCTGGAAGCAGTCCTACGTGAACAGCAACCAGGTCGGTCCCCTGTCCGCGCTGCTGCTCAACGACGGTTACGTGTCGTTCCCGGCTTCGGCGGACTACGCCAGCCGGCGGGAGAACGTGCGGGCCGTCGATCCCGCGCTCCACGCCGCGCAGGTGCTGGAGGGACTGATCGAGGCCCGCGGCCTCCGCGTCGCGGCGCAGGCCGGCAAGGGCACCGCCCCGCCGCTCTCGGAGCTTCACTCGCTGGGCAGCGTCGAGTCGCCGCCCATGTCCGAGATCGTGGCCCGGATGCTGCGCTACTCGGACAACACCACCGCCGAGATGCTCCTGAAAGACATCGGAAGGCGCTTCTCGGGCTCGGCCCGCGCCGAGGCGGTGACCGGCGTGCACGACGTGCTGGAGAGGATGCTGGGCGTCTCGACCGCCGGGATCGTCATCGCCGACGGCTCGGGACTCTCGCTGCACAACCGGCTGACCTGCGACCTGATTGCCAAACTGCTGCTGCGCGCCGGCCCCGACTCGCCCCTGGTGAGGGGTCTGGCCGAGGTGGGGGAGAGCGGCACCCTGCGGGACTGCGAGGCAGGGCAGCCCTCCGACGAGGCCGCCGCCGACTCGTCCGGCCTGAACGGCGGTGCGGTGGACCACCCGGTGTGGGCCAAGACGGGGACCCTCAACGACGTCTCGGCCCTGGCGGGGATGACCGTGGCCCGCAACGGCGACGTGCTCACGTTCGCTCTGATCTCCAACCGCGAGGGCCTCATCTTCGATCCCGCCTGGCAGCGTCAAGCCCGTTCCTGCAACGCCTTCCAGCAGGACCTCATCGCGGCTGCAGCCGGCCACCCGTACGGACCGTCCTCGGCCGACGCTCTGCTCCATCCGCAGCCGGCGCGGGCGCCGGCAGTAGACACGGGCGTCGAGTCAAGCGACGGCTGACGGGAGCGAGGCCACTGTGGCTACGCCGATGTTCGCGCTCCAGTCGGTGCTGCTCCCCGGGTCGCCGCTGCCGCTGCATGTCTTCGAGCCCCGCTACGTGGCCATGCTCGACACCGTCATCTCGACGGACGGCGAGATGGGCGTCGTGCTGATCGAGCGGGGCCGCGAGGTCGGGGGCGGAGATGTGCGCTGCGATGCGGCCACCATGGCCCGCGTGGTGGAGGCCCGCGAGTTGGCCGACGGCCGGCTGCTGGTGATGGCGCTGGGAGTCCGTCGCATCCGGGTGCGGCGGTGGCTGCCCGACGATCCGTACCCCTGCGCCGAGACCGAGGACTGGCCCGACGAGCCCGAAGTCGAGCCGCCCCCGACCGGCGAGCAGATGCGGCAGTTGGGCGCGCTCGTCTCCGAGGCGCGCAGCCTGGCCCGGCGTATCGAGATCGCGTCCGGGCCGCAGCATCCGGCCGCCGAAGTGGTTCCCGTAGATGTGGGCCGCGACGTCTCCCAGGCCTCCTACCGGGCCGCCGCTCTTGCGCCACTCGGTCCGCTCGACCGCTACGAGGTGCTCTGCACGCCGGGCGCCGGCGAGCGGCTCGCCGTCGCGCACCGTGTCGTGGCCGACGCGGTCGAACTCTTGCGGGCTAGCGCGAACTGGTGAAGGGCTCTTCGTGCCGCAACTTGCGGCAACGAACACGCGTTCGACAATTGTCACACCCGGTCCGTAGGTTGTCAGGCCATGTCTCATCACTTGGCCGTTCTTCATCCGGCCGTTCCACGGAGGACTATGTCGAACCGACGTAGCCTTGGCGAGATGTCTGCCGCCTGCTCCTACGGAACGAGGACGGCAGCTCATGGTTGATCCTCGCCTCGGAGACTCAGCGCGCGACGAAGAGCGGCCTCGTGAGCCCATGACGGTGGACATCGCGGGCGGCAAGGGGAGCGTCTTCTACCGGGCGCACTCGTACCACACGAAGGTGCCGGTGGAGGGCCTAAAGCAGCTGATCGAGCACTACACCGATCCTGGCGATGTGGTGCTTGACCCGTTCTGCGGGTCTGGTCAGACTGGCGTCGCCGCGGTGCTGACTGGTCGGCATGCAGTGCTGTCCGATCTGTCGCCGGCCGCGGTTCACATCGCGCGCGGGTACACCGCGCGTGTCGATCCCGATCGCTTCAAGCAGGTTGCCTCCGAGCTACTTGCCGGATTTGGGCCACTGGAGCTGGATCTGTATGGCGTGCCCGGGGGACGGATCGAATACACGGTCTGGTCTGACCTCTACCGGTGTTCGCGATGCGAGCGCGAGATCTTGTTCTGGGACGCGGCAGTAGACCATGAAGACGGATCTGTCCTTAAGGCGCTGTCGTGCTCTGAGGGCCACGGACCCTTCAGGAAGACGGACCTCCACTGGCTGCGTTCCCAGCCGGTGCAAGAGAACATCAGCCTGGACGGTCAAGCGGCTCGACTCGTGAGGCCGGTCGAGGCGACGGGACAGGGGGACCGAGTCGAACGGGTTGACATCCTGCACTGGTACCCGAGCGTTCCCTGGGAGTCATGGCGCGAGATGTGGCGAGCCCAGCACGAGGTTCAAGGCATTGTCACCTCGGCAGACTTCTTCACGGCTCGCAACCTGCACGCACTGTCGGCACTCTGGAATGCGATCGGGCAGGTTGAGGAACCTTCACTTCGCGCCGGCCTTCGCTTCGTGTTCACCGCAAGTGTCAACCGCGCCTCTCGTCGCTACCAGTGGCATCCGAGGCGGCCGACCAACGTCTTGTCGTCCACCATGTATCTGGCATCGCTGAACTACGAGTTCAACGTGTTCAGCCTCTTCCGCCGCAAGCTTGCGACCATCACCGACATGTACCGGCAGACCTGGGACGCGCCGGGCTCGTGTGAGGTTTACCTCGGATCGGCCGAGCAGCTCGCGTGGGCAGCGGATGGCAGCGTCGATTACGTGTTCACCGATCCGCCATTCGGCTCGAACATCTACTACAGCGACTCGTCCTTCCTGTGGGAGGCGTGGCTGGGCGAGCAGACCGACGTTGCTGCTGAGACTGTGGTCAACAGGCGCTTGACGGCCGAGTTGGGCCGAACGACGCTCGACGATTATGAGAAGGCGATGAGCCGGGCGATGGGGGAGATAAGTCGTGTGATACGGCCGGGTGCTTGGGCCTCGCTGCAGTTCCACAACTCAGATGATGCGGTCTGGTCGTCCATTCAGAACGCTGTCGATTCGGCGGGGCTGCGCGTAGAAGCTGCCGTCGTGATGGACAAGGGGCAGGCGTCGTTCAAGGGACTCCGACATGAGGACAAGGGTGAGAAGGTCGCGAACTTCGACCTCGTGATGCACCTCGCTGCTGGAACCCAGCCCGGTCCCAATGTCCAGCGCCGCGAAGTGGACCGATCCGAGATCGAGAAGGAACTAAGGGAGTACGTCGCGCACCAGCCTGCATCGCGTCGGACTACGCCGTGGTTGCACTCGCAAGTGATGCGTTACCTACTCGCCGAGGGTGCATCGCCTGCCGGCTGGAGCTTCGCCGCCGTCGAGTCTCTGTGCAGCGAGATTCTTGAGAGGAAGGGAAACGCATGGAATCTGCCCGCCAACAGCAAGTAGGCCTGCCGTCGTTGGCTGCTCATCGGCCGTTGCCCCCAAGTGTGACGGGCTCCAAGGGTGGGCCTTGGTACACGTCGCACACCTATCCCACCAAGGTTCCGCCCGAGGCGATCGAACCCTTCATTGAGGCGTCGACCGCGCCAGGCGGTCTGGTCGCCGATCCGTTCTGCGGATCCGGCATGACAGGAGTTGCGGCTGTGCTCGCAGGCCGCCGAGCGGCGCTCTCGGACCTGTCGCCCGGCGCTGTGCACCTCGCCCGCAACCACACACGACGTGTGTCCCCCGAGCAGCTGTCCGACGCTGTCGCTGAGCTCGACCGCTCTTGGATGCGGCGGACAGAACGCGACCTGTACTGGTCGTCAGTCGACACCGATGACGGGGTTGTCCAGGGGCTAGCGCGCCATACCGTCTGGTCGGAGGTCTACGAGTGCCCGATGTGCGCGTCGGAGATTGTTCTATGGGATGCGACTGAGCCCGACCGGCCACTGCCTCGTGACATTCGCTGTGATGGCTGTAGATGGTGGTTCGACCGGAGAGGCGGCGTCCCGATCGCATCCGTGCCTCGGTGGATCACGCTTGCCCCTGTATCAGGCGGAAAGCTCGTCCATGGCGATCCCACCGTCGAAGCGCTCAACCGGATCGACAAGATCGGACGTCGGCGGGTCACTCGCTGGATGCCGACAGCGCCGATCGACTCGTCCCGTGAGATGTACATCAGGTCGGCGCTTCATCTTCGTGGGGTGCAGACGGTCGCCGACATGTTCGCTCGCCGCCCAGCCATAGCGCTCTCGCGGCTGTGGCATCGAATTGGCCAAGTAGACGATGTGGCCGTTCGGGAGGCGCTGCAGTTCGCCTTTACGAACACGGCGTGGCACGCCAGCCGGATGCGACGCTACAACGCGAAGGGAGGCCAGCGTCCGCTGACCGGCACTCTCTTTATCCCGCAGCTGATCTCGGAGCCCAACGTGTTCGAGGTCTTCCGTCACCAGGTGCGCCAGGTATGCCGGCTCTACGACGTGCTCCCGGACGGTGAAGTCGACGTGAACCAGGCGTCCGCGACTGACTTGCGTTGGCTCGCTGACAACTCGGTCGACTACGTGTTCACCGATCCACCTTTCGGCAACAACATCCACTACGCGGATTGCAACATCGTCTGGGAGGCGTGGCTGGGAGATCCGACCGACAACGACCAGGAGATCGTCGTCAACAAGTCGCGTCGCGTCGAAGACGGAGGCAAGACGGTCGGCGACTATCAGCGGCTGCTCACCGACTCCTTCCGAGAGGCGAAGCGTGTCGTCGTCAAGGACGGGCGCGTCTCTGTCGTGTTCCACAACTCGGACGACGCCGTGTGGAGTGCGCTCCTTGACGCGGTAGAGGATGCTGGCCTTCGCCAGGCGGAGGTGTCGATCCTTGACAAGGGTCAGCGCAGTCAGAAGGGCTACAAGGTCAGGCGAGGAGAGCTTGTGCCGTTCTACGACCTCGTCATGACATTCGACGTCGCAAAGAAAGGCACCCCGCGGCTCAACGGGGCGGGCGACATAGCCGTCGATGCCGTGACGGCGCACCTTGAGAGTCTTGAGCGCAGCACCTCACCGCAGCGCCAGCTCGACTACCTCTACTCGGTCGCCGTGAGCGCAGTGATCGGCGGTGGTGCCAAACCGGTTGGACTCTCGCTCCGGGCGTTCGAGCAGCTCTGCAACAATCGGTTCGAACGAGTGGGCAGCGCGTACTACGCGTAGACCACCAGCGGGGCGCAGGAAGGTGACGTGACTGATCGGCTCTCGACTACGGAGCTTCACGACCGATTCGTTGCCGCCGTTGGTCCCACCGCACTCATCGCGGCGAGGACGGATGACTCCGGCGAACTCGTTGTGGAACTCCGTCCCCCTCTGCCCAGTCGTGTTCGGGTCTACATCTACAACGCGACGGACCCTCCTGGCGGCCGACCGACCCCGGAGCACAAGATCCAACTCACCGGTCAGCGCCGCGGCGAACGGGGCGAGTTCGACTGGTCAGGGGTCGACCTGGTGCTGGTCTGCGGCTACGCCGTTGAACATGACGTCTTCGTCTTCTGGGACGCTGCATTGCGCATCGACTTCGCTTACTCGACGAATCTCCAGGTCCGAACGGCCAATGTTGAGGCTGCGGCCGCCTCGGGTGTGCGTGTGCGCCAGGACCGTCGATTGAAGACCGGGATGGAGGTCGTAATCTGCGCCCCGAGTCAGCTGGTGGTCGAGGCCATCGAGGAGCGTGCTTCAAGCGGGGAAGCAGAATCTCGCGGCAAGGGCGTCCCGGCAACGCAGGGACAGCCTTATGTGCGCCCTTCGTCCGGCGGCTCGGCGACTCCCACGTCGCGCGTGTTCAGATTCGATCCGGATGCGATCGATCGAGGAACGAACGCGCACAGGAAGGTCCAGAACCAGCTTGCTGATGCTGTCCGAGCGCGCGGATGGCAGCCGCTGTCGCCGAGCGATTCGGACCCTCTAGTCGATGTTGGGTGGATTGCGGCCGACGCTGCATGGATCGCAGAGGTGAAGAGCCTCACCCCCACCAACGAGGAACGGCAGCTACGGCTGGGTCTCGGGCAGGTGCTCAGCTACGCACATCTCGTCGACTGGGGGTTCGAGAACAACCCCGTGCTGGCCGTCGAGCGGGAGCCATCGTCGGCCTACTGGCCCGACCTCTGCGAGTCTCATGGCGTTGCCTTGTCTTGGCCGGACGTGTTCGACGAACTGCTCGACACCTGCGTCTGATACGTGGAACCGCTGTACCTCTGGTTTCGGGCCTCTACGGCGCAGCTGCGCTAGGACGGGTCCCGGCCTCGTCGAGCAACGCGATGACATCGAGCTCGCCTACCGACTCCATGTGTTCGCTTACACGATGGAGCCCGTCATCGATCAAGAACTCAAGCAGCCGGTACGGCTGATCGACATCCGGATAGAGGGCGTCGAGGAGTGAGCGGAGTTGGCTGTCCGGATCGAAGCTGCCGACGTTCCACTTCGTGGTGGTGCCCTCGACCGTGAGGTCCTCCGCGTGCCCCCGCGAGTTGATCGCGAGGGCCATCGCGAACTTGGCAGCGTCGATGGCGTCGGAGAAATGCCCTTGCTCGACCATCACGGCGAGAACACCGTCTGCGGCCTCGGTCACCCCGATCGTTCGTTTGTCTTCAGCCATGACGCCCCCTATCTCTCTTCGAGTTCAGTGTGACGGGCGGAAACCCGACGTAGGGAGTACTCGGCATGTAGCTGTCCCCTAAGCAGCTCCCGAGCAAGCTGCGGTCGCAGCTCCTCCTCGTACACGAGGAGGCACACCTGCTCCGTCATGCTGGGCAGGGCGGAGATGACATTCCTAGTGTGCTGGGTGTCGAGCCGTCCGAATGGTGAGTCGATGAAGATCGGGCCTCGCAGGGGGGCGTTCTTCTGCAAAGCGCCTACGAGGGACAGGGCTACGACGTGCTCTGCGCCAGCGGAGCGCACCGGTATCTCGGAACCGTCCTGGTGGAGGATTGTGAGCCCGTAACTCTCGTTGATCCGCAATCCCGCGTACTCTGGCTCGGTCGTGAGCTGCAAGAAGAGTTCGGTGGCGTCGGCTTCAACGCTTCGACGGAGTCGGTCGCGGTACCTGGCGACTGCTTGGTCAAACAACCCATGCAATTCGGCGCACAAACGCCGCCGTTGCCGGGCACCTTCGACGTCCGCTCCACCGCTGGACGCCAGACGTGCTCGGACTCTCTCCAGATCGCGCTCGTTCTCGGCGAGCGCGTCCTCTTGTTCTCCAATCCCCTCCTCCAGCAGGGCGATCTTCTTGACGGTCTGCTCCTGTTCGTACTGCGCTTGACGAACGGCGCCTTGGTCGTCCCCTGCTTCCTGCAGCCGACGATCGAGTTCTGAAGCTTCGTCTTCATTGGTGTACCGGTCTCTCTTGAGGCGGTCAAGGTCGCTCCAGAGCATCCGTAGACCGGTCTCACTTGAAACTCGGGCAGCGTCCTCCAGGGCGTCCAGGCGTCGCTGGATGTCGCGCAACTGTCGCTCGATATCTTCGATCTTGGCCGCTTCGCCGGCAGCAGCCTCCTCCATCTGCGCGAGCACTTCGTCGCTGAGCACTTGGAAGCATGTCGGGCACTTGTCGGGGCCTACGCCTCGATCAGCCGAAGCCCGTAGGACTTCGTGTCGCATCTTCTGGAGCTGTAAGCGTCGTTCTCGATCTCGCAGGCCTCCGGTTAGGTCAGATGCACGAGCGGCGACGAGTGACTTCCACGCCACTCGCATTTCGATGGCGATTTCGGCTTGACGAGCCTCGATCTGTTCATCGAGCGACTCGATGGCGTCAAGGAGCATGTCGCGCTTGTCCATCATCGCTGTGAGGCGCTCGTTGCGGCGGAGCTGCTCGTCCAGGTCTGCCTTGTCCTCACGCAACTGAGCGAGGCTCACCTCCATGTCGTCAAGTCCGTCCTGAAGAACTTGGCGTTGGTCGAGCAGGACGTTCATCTGGGTTCCGAGTTCGCTCGTGATCGTGTTGGCCTGAGCGCTCTTTGCCTCCTTCTTTCCATAGTCGTCGAGCAGCTTGGCAAGCGTCGCCCGTGAACGCGTGAGCACTGGAACTCCGAGGATTTGTTCGATCGATTCGCTGATCTGGCGTCCCATGTCGCTCTCGTTGCGCAGGAGATCCTCGTACTCCTGCAGGAGTTCTCCGTCGAACAGGAAGAACCGAGCGATCTTCTCCGGCATGATTCGCTCGATCTCAGCGATGGCCTGACCAGGGCCGAGCACCTCCCCGTCGCGCTGAAGGAAATGTTTGACGTCGTAGTCGCTGTGCTGCTCAGGCACGACTCCCGAGCGCGGCCGACAGGATCGCGTGAGTCTGTACTGGCTTCCTTCGTCCTGAAACTGCAGGACCACCTCGAATCCGTACTGGCCCGCGGCGGCCTGCTCCCAGTTGCCGATGGTATGGAGCGAGCCCTCGCGACGGGCTCGACCGAGCACCTTGCCGAAGAGCGCGAAGCGAATCGCGTTGAGCAGGACGGTCTTGCCCCGCATGTTCTCGCCGTAGACCACGGCCACGCCTGGCGCCTCGGGCAAGTTGATCGCTTGGCGGCCCTTGAAGGGTCCGAAGTCTTCGAGTTCGACTCGATCAATCCGAAGCATCGGCCTCGCCCATTCTGTTCTCGATCGCTTGCTGAACTCGTTGATGGATCCTCGTGTTGTCGGGTTCCTCCACGTGGGCGGAGACGATCTCGCGAAGAAGGGATTCCGGTATGTCTTGGTGCAGGGAGCCGCGAACTGACAGGAGGGTCTCCAGCAGCGACTCGAACTGCTCATTCGTCTTCGTCAATCTCGAATCCTTCTTCTACTAGAGCCTTCCAGTCGAGACCGTAGTCAACCGCGATCGTCTTCAGTTCGACTACCCCATCCGGGTTGACGGCGTGCTGGCCGAACTCGATCGCTCGAGCCAGTTCACCCTTCACCATCGAACCTACTGGCACGTCTTGGCCGAGGCCTGAAGGGAGGACGATGGCGTCGTGGATGTGCGCAATCGACTTCCCGGGTGCGGTGCGAAGAACGCGGCCACGCCGTTGGATGAACTCTCTCGGGTTGCGCGAGGACGCCAGGATGAGGGCGTGGGTCGTGGCCGGGATGTCCACACCCTCATCGAGGCAGCGAATGGCGATCACTACTCCGCCAGATTGCTCGAAGACGCGGAGCGTCGACTCCGGATCGCCTTCCATCGCGGAGTGGTACTCGTAGACCTCCCGTACCCCCATCGCTCCGATAGCGCCCCGGACGGATCGAAGCTGTTCTCGGTCCTCGCAATAGACAAGCCAGCGCTGCCCCTGCTCGAAGTACCGTGACACGACCTCCGCCGCGAGAGGGCTCTTCGCGGCGGCCTTCTTGGCGACGCGCGCACGCTGAATGAGTAGACGCCGGATCGCGTCATCGATTGGGGCCGGCTCCTCCTCGCCACGGATCGCGAGATGCCTTCCGATCTCGGCGGTGAGTCGGTCCCACTCGTCCTGTTCGTCGGCGTCAAGCGACACCCGGTGGGGACGGTACGAATAGGGCGTCAGACTGCCTGCCGCGATCGCATCTTGGAGTGTGAATGGAGGCGGCACGATCCCGTCGAAGTAGTCCATGAGCGCGGCAGTTCCGACCGGGTCGCCTGCCCGCCTGGGAGTCGCGCTGAGCCCCATTCGTGGACCTGAAGAGAAGTGCAGCACTTGGCGGTGCGTCGGGCTTCCGGTTCGGTGCACCTCGTCGGCGACAACGAAGAGATGAGATCCGTCGCGAAGGAGCCGCCTGAACTCCTCTGAACTTGCGGTCTGTATGGTCGAAAGCACCGCCCGAGGCTCGGCCAGACTGTCGTCGCGAGTCCAAAGCGAGAGCCGTCGCTGGTCCTCCCAGGCTCGGTGCCCCCCACCACACACCAGCAGCTGGAGCCCCTGAGATTCGAATGTTGTAGTGAGTTCGTCCTGCCACTGGGCGAGTAGAAGTTCACTCGGAACGAGCACGAGCGGGACCTCGCCGAGTGCCAGGCTCTCATGGATCGCGCACAGCGCCGTGAAGGTCTTGCCGCTGCCCGTGGCGTGTTCGAGGATGCCTCGCCGGCCCCGCTGTTCCCAGGCATCGAGTGCTGCAACTTGGTGTGGGCGGGGAGTCCGGGTGCCCAGCCTGTGATCTGCGGTGACACCGGCGTCCGTCTCCATTTCCTGACAGATCTCGTCGACATGGTCCTCCCAGTGCAACTCGTCGGCGATTTCAAGCAGCTCTTGCTGGACAACTTCTGGGAACGGCGTCACGGTGACACCCGGCTGCTGATCGTGCCAGAGGTTGTCGAAGTACTCGACTTCATCGGCCACGCGTCGCTCGTTCTCCTCGTTCCGCCAGGACGCGAAGACATCGATCGACTCAAGGTTGCCGTCGGCTGAGAGTCCGAGCCAGGTCTCGTTCATGGATCCTTTGAACACCACCTGCTGTTCGTCGACATCGGAGAAGATCCCGACCTTGTCGTGGAAGATCCTTCGGCTACGACCCGCGGTCTGCGGCTCAATCCAGGCAATGCGGAGATCGATTACGCCACCAGCGACGAGGCTCGCGAGAACCTTCGTCGGCTTCTGAAGTACGGGCGAGGCTAGGAGTCGCTGCAGTTCCTCGCGAGCGTCAGTCGAGAACTGCTCGGCTCCAGAGGGGCTGTAGCCGACGTTCAACGCGTCGATGTCGTCACTCGAAAGAGCAGGCGAACAGACGAGCCTCATCCGACCGCCGGAAGCGGCGAATTCCCGCAGACTTGGCCACGCGAGCACAAACACGCTGCTGCTGAAGAACCCGACCGCTCGGTCGTAGCGGTGGGAGCGACGCATGCACGGCAGGTAGAAGTCGGCTGCGATGTCGTCCTCGCCCTTGTGGTACGAGAGCTTCAACATGACATCGCGCAGGCTGCTCATCTCAGTTCAGTTCGCCCAGGAGACGCTTGCGGGACAGATCGACTCGCAGGGCGATCGCTTCTGCGAGATGTTCTCCGGTCGCTGCCACGACTGTCTCGCGCACCATCATCCCTCCCCCCGGTCGCAGCCTCCGCTCTTGCAGGCCGATCCCGCGGGCGAAGGCGGCCAGGATCGTCTCGGACTTGACCTGTAAGTTCCGGGAATAGGCAAAGTCTCGGTAGGCACCGGCGTCCCAGAGGACAAACACGGCGTCGTCAGCTGCGTAGCCCACGAGGAGCACAATCCGGCCGTCCGCGAGATCGAAGTTGCCTCGCCGTCCTCGCTCGTGATTCGGCACGATGAGCTGGATCTTGTACTCGCCAGCAGGACGGCCTCCAGGAGGACGGGTCGCGTTGTACATGTACACGCGAGCCCGCAAGGGGAGTGAACCCTCCATCTTGAGTTCCAGCGGCTTGACCCCAAGGTCTGAAGACTCGACAACCAGGTCGCTGAGCGCAGCCAGGAACTCAGCGTGAAGCTCCGACGGCGTCATGCGATCGTTCGGTGTCATGGCCCCAGGACGATTCGGTGTACCCGGATCTCGGCCCGTCGTCATCAGATCGCGGAGGCGTTGTGCCCCGTCGTCACACTTGACCGCGCAAATGGTTCGCAGCGAACTCAGTGAGTTCCGGAGATCCTCGTGGGCGGCCTCCCAGGGCACGTCGGTGCGCTTCCAGTCCACCGATGCCACGTGACGCCTGCCCGGGTCCGGATCGTCCCGGTACCAGTACTCCCGGGTCACCACGCCGATTGCAATCTGACGTGTCTTCTTGCGAGGCAGCACGACCAGGTCGCCGATGCTCACATGTGCTCGCAGCGCCCACAGTTGGCCTGAGTAGTTGGCCACGCTCATCTTGCTCCTGCCAGGGAGCAGCCGGCGAATCATGTCCTTCATCTCTCCACGGCTGGAGATCCCCGACAGATCAGGAAGGTCGGCCCAGCCGGTGCCCGCAAGGCCGTGTTCAAGAACGAAATCCTCGCGCTCACCATGTCTGCCGGCCCTGGTGAGCCATGCCGTCGGCACCTCAGTGCGATTGGTATCTGCCATCAGCCGTCCCTGAGTCACGAGCATCGTACGGGCCCCGTGAGACACGACCGCCGAACCGGTAGCGTGAGAAGCCCCGAGAGGCGGAGGAACCCCGATGGCACGCAGGCAGGGCGTCGCAGAAGTCGTGGACCTGATCAAGGCCTACGTGCGCCAAGAGTTGCTCGGCCCGCTGCGGGGAGCCGGGCGGTGGGTGTCGATGGGTCTTGCCGGGAGCGTCGCGCTGGTCGTGGGTGTGATCCTGCTGCTGCTCTCGTTGCTGCGGGCCCTGCAGACCGAGACGCGAGGCGCCTTCGACGGGAACTGGTCGTGGATCCCCTACCTGATCGCGATCGGCGCGCTCGCCGCGGTCATCGCCCTGCTGTTGCGCCAGGTCGGCAAGCGAGGCCTCCAGTGACCGCGGAATCGGACCGGATCACCCGTGATTCGCTGGTGGACGCCCTGCGCGACCTGCAAGCCGACATCGACCGGGACACCCAGCCGCTTCTCGTCAAGGTCGCGTACGGAGCGGCCGCGGCCGCCAGCGTCTTGATCGGCCTCGCCTACCTGCTCGGGAGAAGGGCCGGCCGGCTTCGCAGGACTGTCGTCGAGGTGAGGCGGGTCTGAGCATGGGGCTGGTCGGCGGCAAGGCAGCCGGAGCCTGGATCACACGCCAGGCTGTGCGACGCGGCCTGCTCGGCAGCTCCCGGCTCTGGTTCGCGGCATTCGTCGCGCAGGGCGCGTTCAAGCTGGCGCGCCGGACGATCGGACCTCGCGAGCCCACGACCGTGCTGGAGGAACGGCTCGAGCCGGGTGCCGGCATCGAGATCCGGCACTTGAAGAGGGACCGCGGCTGAGCCGCCACAGGCCGAGCCAGACTGGTCCGATGCGAGTCGTGCTGCGCAACCCGACCAGGGAGATCGACGTCGAGGGTCCGATGACGGTGCACACTCTGCTGCAACGCCTGGAGCTGAACCGGGAGTCTCATCTGGTGATATGCGACGGCGAGCTGGTCGCGGGCGACCGGACGCTCGCGGCGGGGGCCGAGGTGGAGATCCGCAGCGTGATATCGGGCGGGTCGCGGGTGAAGCGCCGGGCGGCGACGAGGGCGGCGTCGCGGTGAAGTGCCGGGTGTGCCGCGGGGCGGCGGTGATCGACATCCGGCGCCACAACGCCAACTTCTGCCGGGAGCACTTCCTGCGGCTGTGTCGCGACCAGGTGTCCAAGGCCATCCGCCGCTTCGGGATGCTGCAGCCCGGCGAGCGGGTGCTGGTGGCCGTGTCGGGCGGCAAGGACAGCCTGGCTCTGTGGGACATCCTCGTGGGCCTGGGCTACGCCGCGGACGGGTTCTACCTGGGCCTGGGTATCGGCGACTACAGCGACGAGTCCGTCGGCTACGCCCACCGCTACGCGGAGAGCTGGGGCCTCACCCTCCACACCGTCGACCTGCCGGCAGCCCACGGTTTCGACGTTCCCGGCGGCGCCCGGGCGGCCAAGCGGGCACCCTGCTCCGCCTGCGGTCTGTCCAAGCGGCATCTCTTCGACGAGGCAGCCCGCCGCGGCGGCTACGACGCCCTCGCCACCGGCCACAACCTCGACGACGAGGCGGCGGTCCTGATGGGCAACACGCTGAGGTGGCAGACCGAGTACCTGGGCCGGCAGCTGCCCGTGCTGGAGGCCCGCGACGGCTTCCCCCGCAAGGTCAAGCCCCTGGTCCGGCTGAGCGAGCGGGAGACCGCGGCCTACTGCATCCTGCGGGGCATTGACTACGTCGTCGAGGAGTGCCCCATGGCGGTCGGCAACAAGCACCTCGCCTACAAGGCCGCGCTCAACGACATCGAGGTCCAGTCGCCCGGCGCCAAGCACGACTTCTACTTCGGCTTCCTCGAGAGGGCCTCCGAGCGCTTCCGGGCCGAGGTCGAGCGGGACCGGGCCGGGCTGGCGCCGTGCGAGCGGTGCGGGTCGCCCACCGACACCGGTGTGTGCGCCTTCTGCCGCCTGACCGAGCGGGCGACCACACGAGCTCCGGTTCACTTCTCGGACCGCGGCCTCCCATGACCGCCGGGGCGTTCGAGCCGGGTGAGGCGGTCCTGCTGATCGACCGCAAGGACCGCCGCTACCTGGTCGATCTGGCCGCGGGCCAACAGTTCCACACCCACACCGGTGTGATCGCCCATGACGACATCATCGGCGCGCCCGAGGGCACCAGGTTGAAGTCCTCGCGCGGTTCCGCCTTCCTGGCCGTGCGGCCCACGCTGGCCGACGCCGTGCTCAAGATGCCGCGGGGAGCGCAGGTGGTGTATCCCAAGGACACCGGAGCGATCCTCATGCTGGCCGACATCCTCCCGGGCGCCCGGGTGCTGGAGGCCGGGGTCGGCTCAGGGGCGCTGTCGATGTCGCTGCTGCGGGCGGGCGCGGTCGTGTCGGGCTACGAGCGGCGGGAGGACTTCTGCGCCCGGGCCCGGGCCAACGTCGAGCGCTTCTGCGGCCCCGAGGCGCTGGAGCGCTACCGCACCGAGGTTCGAGACGTCTACGAGGGCATCGACGAGACCGGTCTCGACCGGATGGTGCTCGACCTGCCGGAGCCGTGGCGGGTGGTTCCCCACGCCGCACTGGCGCTTCGCACCGGCGGCATCCTGCTGGCGTATGTGCCGAGCATCGTGCAGGTCCAGAGGCTGCGCCGGACATTGGACGACTCGCCGTTCGATCTGCACGACACCGTCGAGGTCCTGCATCGGGGCTGGCATGTCGAGGGCGACGCGGTGCGTCCCAACCATCGCATGGTGGCCCACACCGGCTTCCTGACGGTGAGCCGCCTCACGGCTTCGTGAGACTCCTGGCGCGGTGGCGCGCCGTCGCCGCGGCCGTCGCCGTGGTCCTGGCGGGAGCGGGTGTGGCGGTGGCTGTGGACGCGATCCGGGATTCCTGGACGGATTCCGGGCCGCCCGGTCCCGTGTCGGCGCCGGCCGAAACCAGCCCCGCTCCCGATCCTGTTCCCACCTCCACCCGTCCACCGTTGGACGATCCTCCCGATCCGGGTCCGGTGCCCGACGATCACGGCCTCACGGAGGCGGATCTGGCCGCGGCGGTGGCTTCGTCGGTCCGGGTGGCGGCCCCGGCCTGCCGGGGGATCGTGCGCGAGGGCAGCGGGTTCGGGGTGGGGGACGGTGATCTCGTCGTGACCATCGCGCACCTGGTGGTCGGGATGGAGGAGCCCGAGGTCGAGCTGGCCGACGGCCGCAAGCTGGCCGCGGTGACGGTGGCCTTCGATCCCGACAACGACCTGGCCGTGCTGCGGGTGCCGGGCGCGGGCCTGCGCCCCCTGCCCCTCGGCGAGGCCGCGCCCGACGGGACGCTGGGAGCGCTGCTGGCCTGGGAGGAGGAGGGCGTGCCCGACCCGACGCCGTTCCGCATCGACCGGCCGGTGACGGTGCGCACCGAGCCGGTGGGCGGGGGCGACCGGATCGAGCGGCCCTCATGGCTCCTGGCCGCCGACACGGAGATGGGCGACTCCGGTGCTGCGCTGGTGGCCGAACTGGACGGACGCATCACCGCGGTGGGCGTCGCCTGGGGGGCCTCC
>VYBO01000125.1:6529-66994 GCA_009844405.1 Acidimicrobiaceae bacterium | reverse complement strand
CGCGTTCAGCCGCGGACCCTCACCTCGCTGACTCCGACCTCAAACGCGAAGCGCCCCATTTCTGCTCCCAGTCAGCGCGATTCGAAGAAGCAATGCCCGCAACGCCCTTTCTGGACGCAGATGAGGTACTCGCAGCAGCCCGCGAGACGGCGGGCACCGGAGCGTCGGAGTTCTGCATCGTGCTCGCCGTACGCGGCCCTAACGAGCGGATCATGACCAAGATCCTGGAACTGGTTCCCATGATCCAGCACGAGACCGGCCTCAACGTAGCGGTCTCGGCCGGGATCTTGGATCGCAATCAGGCCGAGCGGTTCGCTGCTGGGGGCGTGCACCGGTACAACCACAACCTCGAAACGGCCAAATCGTTCTTTCCGGCGATCGTGACCACCCACACCTGGGACGACCGCTACCAGACATGCGAACTTGTCCGCGAGACCGGAATGGAGTTGTGCTGCGGCGCGCTCCTAGGCATGGGTGAGAGCATCGAACAGCGAGTCGAGCTGTTGGTTCAGTTGCAGTCGCTGGACCCGACGGAGGTTCCTCTCAATTTCCTCAATCCGCGACCTGGTACTCCCCTGATGCTCAGACGTCCGATGCGACCCCTCGAAGCCATCCGCTGGATCGCCCTGTTCCGGCTAGGGCTGCCGGGTGTCATCCTGCGGTACGCAGGCGGCCGCGAAGTGACGCTACGCGAGCTTCAGGCAATAGGGATGACGGCCGGCATCAACGCGCTCATCGTAGGCAACTACCTCACGACGCTTGGTCGGCATCCGAACGAGGACCTGAAGATGCTTGAGGATCTTGGCATGCCAGTCGGGGCACTGACAGGGATCCTGTGACGGTGGGGCCGCGGTGCGCGGGCTGCGGCCAGTCATCCTGTCCTGGATGCCTCGCCTCGTTTGAGGCGCCCAAGTATTGCGGCACCTGCGGGGCACGACTGCGCGTACAGGTCTCGCCGTTGGGTTGGACCACGTCCTGTCGTCGGTGCCGAACATCGGAAGCGTCGTGACGCCTGAGCAGATCGGGGGATACTCGTACGAGTTGCTCGACGAATCGGGCGATCATCGAGTCACCCGGCATCGTCTAGAGCCCGGTGCGGCCACCGGCTGGCACCGCCATGACCATCCGTATGTGGTGGTGCCGATCACTGCAGGATCCGTGACCATCAGTTCGGCGGATGGAGAGACCCAATTCGAAATGGGGCCATCTGAGCCTTACAGCCGGCCGGAGGGCATCGAGCACTCCATTCGCAACACGTCGCCTCGGACGATCGTGTTCGTGGAAGTGGAGTATCTGTGATGGCAGCATCCGAGTAGTGCGCCTATTCGCCACTGGCAAGCCCCGGACCGTCCGCCAATGTCGGCATGACAGAAACCCGTACGGGCACTGACCGCGCGGCGGGGGAGACGCTGCTTGTTCGGGATCGGCGGCTGCTGTGGCACCCGTATGCACCGATGCCGGCCGCTGTCGAGCCGATTGTGGTGAAATCCGCGCGAGGAGTCGCGCTCACTCTGTCGGACGGCACCCAAGTCATCGATGGCATGTCCTCGTGGTGGGCAGCCATCCACGGATACCGCCATCCAGTTCTTGACCAAGCCGTCCGCAACCAGCTTGGGGATATGGCCCATGTGATGTTCGGTGGGGTCACCCATCACCCCGCGGTCGAGCTGGCCGAGACTCTGGTCGACATCGCGCCGGCAGGGCTGGAGCACGTCTTTCTGGCCGACTCGGGATCGGTGTCGGTTGAGATTGCGATCAAGATGGCGCTGCAATACGCCCGGGGTGTGGGCCGGTCCGAGCGCACGCGCCTTCTAACCGTGCGGGGCGGCTATCACGGCGACACGCTGGGGTGCATGTCGGTGTGCGATCCCGTCAACGGGATGCACTCGATGTTCACCGGCATGCTTCCCGAACAGATCTTCGCTCCCGTACCCAGCCCGCGCTTCGGCGAGAAGTTTGACGATAGCCACGTCGCCGAGTTCGCCGACCTGCTGGCCACCCACTCCGAAGAGATCGCGGCGGTCGTCATTGAGCCCGTCGTGCAGGGCGCAGGCGGTATGCGGTTCTACTCGCCGGACTACCTGCGGGCGGTGCGCCAGCTCTGCCACGAGTACGAGGTTCCTCTGATCGCGGATGAGATCGCCACGGGGTTCGGCCGCTCAGGGGAGCTGTTCGGCTGTGACCACGCCGGTGTCAGCCCCGACATCATGTGCGTCGGCAAGGCACTCACGGGTGGCTACCTCACCATGGCCGCCGTGCTGTGCACCCCTGAGATTGCAAAGGGCGTCAACGCGGCCGAGTCGGGCGCACTCATGCACGGCCCGACGTACATGGCCAACCCTCTGGCGGCGTCGGTTTCGCTGGCGAGCATCAAGCTGCTGCTGTCACGCGACTGGCGCAGCGAGGTGCAGCAGATCGAGGACGAGTTGACGGTAGGACTGGCGCCGGCTGCGTCGCTGCCGGGCGTTCGAGATGTCCGCGTTCTCGGAGCGATCGGCGTCCTGGAGATGCACGAGCCCGTCCCGATAGCCCGAACGCAAGAAACCCTCATCAAGCGGGGCGTATGGCTGCGGCCGTTCGGACGGCTCCTGTACACCATGCCGCCCTACGTGTCGAGCGTGTCGAACATCCGCACCATCGCCTCGTCCATGGTCGAGGCCGCAAGACAGCAGTAGGCACCAGCCCAGCAGGGGCCGAATCTTCTAACGGATCTTCTAACGGACGATCCGTTACGGAGGATTATCCGCAGGTACGGCTTGTGACGCTGATCTTACAAAACAAGAGTTCAGAAGGGCTTTTTTGGTACTCGTTGGTACTGGCCGAGACGGCCTTTGTGGAACTGGGGGACCGAAGGTCGGGAGTTCAAATCTCCCCAGCGCAGCAATGGCCGCCGCCGAGCGTGCCATCAAGCCCGTTGGGGGATCGAAGGTCGGGAGTTCAAATCTCCCCAGCCCGACAGATGAGCCCAGCCCAGGGCACGTCGCTGGCCCAGGCTGCAACGGTCCCAGCTAGAGCGAGCAGCGGCGAGCGCTCGAATGGGCGTCGTTGGCTGCCAGTTCCCCGCCTGGATGTGGGGAGCGGTCGGGGACGCGTGCCAGTACCGAGCGGGCTTGACGGATCACCGCGGTGTCGATGAACTTGTCGTCCAGCACGGCCACTCCCCGTCCCTCGGCGGTGGCCGCCTCCAGTTCGGCCATTACCGCCTCGGCGTGGGCGACCTCCTCCGCCGTCGGCGTGAAGGCCGCGTTCACCGCGGCCACCTGCTTGGGGTGGATCACCGACCGCCCGCCGAAGCCGAGACGGCGCAGCGACTCACTGGTGGCCGCCAGGCCCTCGTCGTCGTCGAGATCCATGAACACCGGCCCGCACGGCGCGATCAGCCCGGCGCCCACCGACGCCACCACCACCCGGGTGCGGATCGGCCACATCTCCAACCCGTCGTGCGACGGCATCATGCCCATGTCGGCGGCCAGGTCGGCCTCGCCCATGGCAAGGCGCGCCACCCCGGGGACCGAGGCGACCTTGTGCACCTTGAGCACGCCCTCGGCCGACTCGATGAGCGCCATCACCGGGCAACCGCCGAAGTCGGTTGCACACGCGCCGGGGTCGGCCTTGGGCACGACCACCCCGGCCAAGCCGACGCCGTCGGCCACCAGCGACCGGATCATGGCCGCGTCGACATTGAGAAGGTCGGGGCGGTTGTTGACCCGCACCCACACCGGCGCGCCGGACCGGCCCCGCAGCCAGTTCGCCACCGCCTCCCGTGCGGACGGCTTGGCCGCCTCGGCCACGGTGTCCTCTAGGTCGCAGATCACCGTGTCGGCCCCCGAGGCCAGGGCCTTGTCGAAGCGCTCCGGAGAGTCGCCGGGAACGTACAGGGAGGTGCGGGTCATGGCGGTATCGGCTCCTAGCGGTATCGGCTCCTAGCTCGGTGCGTCAACGAGAATCGGGCCCTTCGAGCCGTCCTGAGGTTGATCTCGGCCAGCGGGCGCTTGGTGACGGCGGCGGCCGCGTCCAGTTCGTCGCGGTCGGGCGATCCGAGTACCGATAGGCCGACGGCGCCGACAGGACCGTGGACTTCGTCGCGGAGCAGGAGTGCCAGCAACCCGCCTTGCTTTCGCGATCGCAGGGGCGGCAGCAGACTCGGTGCACCTGATCTTTCCGCAGCGTAGGGAAGTGTATTGCGGAATCTGGGATTGTGGGTGCCAGCGCTCTGGATTGATGGCGAGCCGGACGGCGCCTGGCGCCGGGGGCGGTCGCGGCCCCTGAGGGGAGTGGGGCTAGTCGGGGATCCAGTTCTCGGCTTCTTCCCTAGGCCGTCGGCAATTCGGTTGGCGTAGGCGTAGTAGCCGACCACCTCGACGATGTCGAGGACGTCGCGGTCAGAGAACCCGGCTGATCGCAGCGCGTCGACGTCGGGGTCCTCCATGGCGCCGGGCGCCTTGGTGAGCTTGACCGCGAAGGTCAGCATGGCCGACCGCTTCGGTGAGAGCGGCGTCGTCGTCCAGTCCTGCTCTACCGCGGCGACCAGTTCGTCGTCGTTGATCAGCCGGCGCAGACCGCGCCGGTGGTGGACCACTCAGTAGTGGCAGTCGTTGGCGAGGCTCACGACCAGTGCGATCAGCTCGTGCTCGACCTTGCGCAGCGTCGCCGTGCCGGCCATGGCCGACTCGTACAGGGCCAGGTGGGCCGCCATGCCGCGGGGGTTCAGCGAGTGCACGGCCAACACGTTGTCGACCCGGCCGTACCTCGGGTCGACGGCCCGGGGGTGGATATCGCCGAGTTCGCCGTCCCATGAGTCGTCGGGAATGATCTCTATGCGCGCCATAGACCCAGCGTCTCACACTCTTGCGGAACCGTCAGGTGGTTTCGAGGGTACGGTCGGTGGTCGTGGACCTGCCGCTGGAAGCCGTCGAGGCGCTTCATGGGGTCGTCTCGGCGATGCCGGGTGGCGGCGAGAGCCGAGCCGGCCAATTCGAGATGTGCGAGGCGGTCGCGTCCGCTCTGGACCAGGACCGGCATCTGGTGGTGGCGGCCGGCACCGGCACCGGCAAGTCGATGGCCTACCTCGCTCCGCTGGCAGCGGGCGGGAAGAAGGCTGTCGTGGCCACCGCCACCAAGGCCCTCCAGGACCAGCTCGTGGACAAGGATCTTCCCCTGCTGGCCGAGGCGCTGGGCATGCCGCTCAAGTTCGGCGTGCTGAAGGGCAGGTCGAACTACGTCTGCCGCAAGAAGCTCGCCGACTGGGCCGCGGCGGCCGGCAGCGGGCAGCAGCAGTTGATCGCGGCGGACTCCGCCGCCGAGGCCGGGCGCATCCGCGAGGAGATCAGCAAGTTGGCCGCCTGGGCCGATGTGACCGCCGACGGCGACCGGGCCGGACTCGACTTCGAGCCGTCGGTGCGGGCCTGGGAGGCGGTGAGCGTGTCCGGGCGGGAGTGCCCGGGCGCGGCGAACTGCCCGTCGGGGCCGGAGTGCTTCGCCGAGCAGGCCCGCGACAGGGCTGCTGAGGCCGACGTGCTGGTGGTGAACCACGCCCTCTACAGCTTGCATACCTTCACCGAGGCGGAGATCCTGCCGCCCCACGATGCGGTCGTGTTCGACGAGGCCCACACCCTCGAGGACATCGCAGCCGGAGCCGCCGGGGTGTCGATCACCGGAGGCCGGTTCAGGCACGCGGCCCGGGCGGTGAGGGCCGTGGTGGGGCGCTCGGCGACAGCCGACAGCGTGGAGGCGGCCGGCAACATTCTGCGGGACGCTCTCGACCCCCACCGCGACACGCTCCTGACATCGCTTCCCGACGACCTGATCGAGACGGTCGCCCTGTGCCGGGGACGGCTCGGCGCGGCCGGCGCCGAGGTCCGCGAGGCGGATGGCGACGAGACGCGGCGGAGAATGGCCCGACGGCTCCTCGACGCCCTCACCTCCGATCTCGCCCGCGCGTCCGACCCGGACAACGAGGACGCCGTCTGGGTGGAGGACTCTGGGAGGAACCCGGTCTGGCGGACCGCACCCGTCGATGTCGGCCCGATGCTGGAGGAGCGGCTGTGGTCGCGCACTCCGGCGGTCCTCACCAGCGCGACCGTCCCCGTCAACCTGGCCGACAGGCTCGGCCTGCCCGACGACGGCCACGACAGCCTCGATGTGGGCAGTCCGTTCGACTACCGCAGCCTCGGCCTGCTCTATTGCGCGAAGCATCTGCCCGGCCCCAGGGACCCTGGATGGGCGGAGGCCGTGCAGCAGGAGATCGCCCGGATGGCTGTCGCAGCCGGAGGGCGCACTCTGGCGCTGTTCACCAGCTATGGGGCCATGAGGGGCGCCGCCGAGGCTGTGCGGGAGACGACGGGGCTGCGGATCTACTGCCAGGGGGACCTGCCAAATCGCGAGCTGATCGGCCGGTTCGCCGCGGAGGAGGAGAGTTGCCTGTTCGCCACGATGACCATGTGGCAGGGCGTGGACGTGCCTGGCCGGTCGCTGTCGCTGGTGGTCGTGGACCGCATTCCGTTCCCGCGGCCCGACGAGCCGCTGATGGTCGCTCGTCGCAAGCGGCTCGGGCCGCACGCGTTCCGCGAGATCGACGTTCCCCGGGCGGCCACGCTGCTGGCCCAGGGCGCCGGGAGGCTCATCCGCTCCGCGCAGGACCGGGGCGTGGTCGCGGTGCTCGACTCGCGGCTGGCGACTGCCCGGTACCGCCAGGACCTCCTCCGGGGCCTCCCGCCGCTGCGCCGCACCATCGACCTAGCCGAGGTCGAGGTGTTCCTCTCCGACATCCGCCGCTCCGCCGAAGCCCCCCGCCCGCACGGTGATCGCATCGCCGCCGCGCCGGGGGGCTAGCCGTGATCGGGCCGCTATCTTGCTACCTGCCATTCAAAAATGTAACGGTTGTTTCATTAGTGAGTGATAATGGCTAGAGTCGGGGCGTGGACTTCAAGCAGCCAGTCGAAGCGGTGATTCCGGGCGCGCAGGGCAAGATCCTGGCCGTGCTGGTCGAGACGACAATGGAATTGAATCTGCGAACCATCGCTCGGTTGTCGGGAGTGAGCGTCGCTCAGGCGTCACGGATCATGCCGTCACTGGTCGCTCTCGGCCTTGTCACGCGACGCGAGGTGCCACCATCGGCCTTGTTCGGGTTCGTGCCCGACCATGTGGCGGCTCCGGCGATCAGTCTGCTTGCCCGTGCCCGCGAATCGGTGATCGACAAACTGCGACGGACGGCCGCGGCGCTCGATCCGGCACCGGTGAGCGTCATTGTGTTTGGTTCGTTCGCACGCGGCGCTGCCGATGCCGACAGCGACATCGACGTGGTAGTGGTGCGGCCCGAGACTGTCGAGGAGGACGACGACGGGTGGCGCTGGGCGCTAGAGCAATGGCACAGCACGGCTGAGCGCCTCACCGGCAACCCGGTCGAGATGCTCGAGATTGCCGAGCACGAGATCGGAGAACGGCTTCGAGGCCGCGCCGTTGTATGGCGAGACGTCGTTCGCGACGGTGTCACCGTGTACGGGGCCACCATTGAGCAGCTTCGCGGAACACCTGCGCGGTCGTCATAGTGTCCAGGCAGGTCCCCACGCGTAAGGTCGACTCCGCCGAAGCACGGGCATACCTGGCCAAGGCCGAGGAGTTTCTGGAGGCATCGAGAGCCGCGCTCGAAGCCCAACAGTCGACCGCTGCGACCAGCCTCGCCATTCACGCCGCCATCAACGCGGCCGACGTCGTAACCGGCCTGCGCATGGGCCAGCGCGCCTCCGGGCCCGATCACCGCCAGGCTCTATCGCTTCTACGGCAGGCCGGCAAGGACGGCTCGGAGGTCGAGAAGAACCTCACCCGACTGCTTCAGCTCAAGACGAGGACCGAGTATGAGCCCGACGCCGTAGCTCTGTCCGACGCGACCCGAGCAGTCGATCGGGCAACTCGCTGCGTGCAGACCGCGAGACGGGTGGCGGCGTCGGCATGAGTCCGCGCGCGGGGTGCTGACCAGCGGATGCTTCCTCGTGCGGGTTGCTTCATCGACCTGACGCAGCGGCGCGACGGGCTGGCCAAGGCCTGTGTGGGCTCATGCAGGTTCTGGGGCCGGGGTGACGATCTGGATCAGGTTTCCGCAGGTGTCATTGAAGACGGCCATCACAACGGTGCCGGCGTCGGTGGGCGGCAGTGTGAACTCGACGCCGGCGGCGCTCAGCCGCTCGTGCTCGGCGTGGACGTCGTCGACGGTGAACTGTGCTGATGGGACCCCGTCGGCGGTGAGGGCGTCGCGCGATGTCCTGGCGGCCGGGTGCGCGGCGGGTTCAAGGAGCAGCTCCGGCCCGTCAGGCTGCTCCGGGGAGACCACGGTGAGCCACGAGTAGTCCCCGACGGGCACGTCGTGATGCTTCTGGAATCCGAGGACCTCGGTGTAGAAGGCGAGGGCCTTGGCCTGGTCGTCGACGATGACGTTGGTCAATGTGATCCGCATGTGTGTCCGCCTTTCGTCACCGGGCCAGACGACCCAGCAACTGCTTGTCTCGTTCGATGAGCCGCCCCGCCCGAGCCGTGAAGTCCTCATCGGCTCTTACGCGCCCTATCTCTGCACGCAGCGAGTCGACGACGACTGACGAGGGCTCAAAGGACGACACGACGAACCAGGCCCGCCGAGCGATCTCGCTGGAGAAGCTTCCAGCCTTGGCCTGCTCCTGGAGCTCCTCCCAGGTGCATCCTGCCCGGGCGAGGGCGTTGTCGATGGCGGCGCGGACGCCCGCGTCGTCCAACACGTCGACCTCGATGTCGGCGTAGCGGTCCTCTGTGCCAGTCATTGCGCCCTCAATCTCGTCAGTCCGACCGGACGGCTCGGTCGCGGTGCTGTTCTCGTTGTTGATGCTGCCACGCATGATGCTACGAAGGTGCGACACCGAACAGATCGTTTGATCGTTCCGTGTGATCGAAAGAGCTCGTGAGATGCATAATGGGAGCGCCTCGCAGTGCTGTTCTGTGAGGAAGTCGCAAGCCCCGGAGGGCCAGTCCGAGGATCCTGTTGGGTCGACTAGGACGGGAGCCGGGGCTTACGCATGCATGGTGTCTCTGAGATGTGCTGGACACCGGGGTCGGAGGTCTAGGAGGCTTAGCCCATGAGCGCTGTCGTCCGTCCTGATCGACCTATTCCGAATAGCTATTGGGTTCGGGAGGGGCGGTTCTTGGCGGGGGAGTATCCGGGGGCGTTGGACCCGCGGGAGGCGGCGGCCAAGGTGCGGGCGCTGATCGAGGCCGGTGTCGACTGCTTCATCGACTTGACGCAGCGGCGCGACGGGCTGGCCCCGTACGAGCAGGTCGCGCACGAGCAGGCGCGGGCTCTGGGCCGGTCGGTGCGGCGCGAGAGCTATCCGATCACCGACATGTCGGTGCCGCGCCACGCCGCCGAGATGGCGGCCATCCTCGACGCCGTCGACGGCGCCCTCGGTGAGGGTCGCACGGTGTATGTGCACTGCTGGGGCGGGATCGGCCGCACCGGGACGGTGGTCGGCTGCTGGCTGGTCCGCCACGGGCTCACCGGCCAGGGGGCCCTCGATCAGATCGCAGTGTGGTGGCAGCACGTGGAGAAGAGCTGGCTGCACCCCGAGTCGCCCCAGACTCGCCACCAGCGGGCCTTCGTGCGGCGGTGGGCCGAGCCCCGCCGCCGCTAGCGGACGCTGAGGCTTCCGCGACGCGACGGCCGTGTCGATGCGCCGCAGCCCACGCACCCCCCGCCGCCGCTAGCGGACGCTGAGGCTTCCGCGACCGCTCCGTCCTAGCCGGGGCCGATTTCAGGGAGGATGTTCAGGTGGTCGCAGTGGTCCGGTCGTACGACTGTGAAGTCCCGTCTGTCGGTGGTGGCAACGGTCGTGATCTTGAGCCGCTCGGATGCGGCCACCACTGAGGCATCGACAGTTCCGAGGGGCAGGTCGCGGTATGTGTGCACCAGTTCGGCTATTCGCAGCCAGTCGCCCGCGGCGACGGGTTCGACTTGAAGGTCGCCCGATGCGAGGTCGCCGATGAAGCGCACCTCTGCCTCCGAGCCCAGGCGCGTGCTCACGAGGTAGGCAACCTCGGTCACCACCAGAGTCGGGACGACAAGCGGACCCGGATGGGTCCTCAGGAGATCGAGGCTGGCCGTGTGATGCCGGTCGTCGGTGTCGATGTAGGCGTAGAGGGGGCCGGTGTCAACGATCAGTGCGATAGCGGCACCTCTGACGCGAGGATCTCCTCGATGCGCTCGGACACGTCGGCGCGGCCGCTGCGCCCGGCGGCCGCCGCACCGAGCCGGCGGCGGGGGCCGAGGTGGCTGTCGATGGCTTCCCTGGTCAGTTCCGAGATGGTGATCCCGCGGCGCTGCGCCTCATGGCGCAGGCGGGCGTCAAGCTCTTCCGGGAGCTTGACAGTGGTGCGTATCATGTATGCCAGCATATCGGTTGCGGAGCTCCTCCCGGCCCTTGCCTCGACCTGGTTGAGCGAGAAGGCGTGGCGGGCCATGTCGAAGTGGCTGGACGACGCCGCCGGAAGGGTTGCAGGTTTCGATCTATGTTGTATTATCTCATGTATGACGGCAGTTGACGAGACTCGAAGCGGCCGGAGCGCTCGCAGCACCGACTCGGAACGCCGCCGTGAGCTTCTGCGCGAGACGGATCGTTATCTGGCCGAACTGATCGAGGAGATCGGCGAGCCGCCGTCGGAAGTGGTGGCTGAGGCCGAGGCCTGGGCCGAACGCATCGTGCGCCACCTCAAGAAGGCACCCCACGCCTGATGACAACGGTCGTTCTCGACTCGGGGGCCATAACCCGACTCGCCCGCAAAGATCACCTCTCCGCGGCTCGCATCGAATCGTTGAAGCGCCATGGCATCTGGCCACCGGTTGTGCCTTCGGTCGTTCTGGTCGAATGCCTGACGGGCCGTCAGCGGATCGATGCCGTGACGAACCGCTTCCTCAAGGGCTGCGATATCGAGGAGCACCTGCCCAAGCAGATTGCGAGAAACGCGGGAAAGCTCCGGGACCAAACTGGCCGAGCCTCAGAGATCTCGGCGGTGGACGCAGTTGTCGTCGCCGTAGCCGAGCCCGACGGCATAGTGCTGAGCGCCGATCCCGAAGATCTCCGCGCGCTCGCGGCCCACGCACAAGGCGTCGCCGTGGAGGCGCCCTGATACCGCCAAGTATCCAGCCATTCGGACACGTTCCGAACGAGATTGCGCATGGCTACTGCACGTCTACGTTAGGGGTCGTGCGAGTGAGCGCCAGGGACCGCTTCCGGGGCTGTCTGGTGGGGCTGGCGGCGGGGGACGCGCTGGGCACGACGCTGGAGTTCAGCCCGCCGGGTTCGTTCGACCCGATCGACGACATGGTCGGCGGGGGGCCGTTCGGGTTGCGGGCGGGCCAGTGGACCGACGACACGTCGATGGCGCTGTGTCTGGCCACCAGCCTGCTGGAGTCGGGCGGGTTCGACCCTGTGGACCAGATGGGGCGCTACCTGCGGTGGTTCAGGGAGGGGTACCTGTCGTCGACGGGGCGCTGCTTCGACATCGGCGGCACCACCCGCGAGGCCCTGGTGCGCTTCGAGCGGACCGGCGAGCCGTACTCGGGGCCGACCGACCCGATGTCGGCGGGCAACGGCTCGCTGATGCGGCTGGCGCCGGTGCCGATGTTCTTCGCCGGCGACGCCCGGGAGGCGATCGACCGCAGCGCGGACAGCTCCCGCACCACCCACGGCGCCGTCGAGGCGGTCGACGCCTGCCGCTACTTCGCGGGCCTGCTGGTGGGCGCGCTGCGAGGCGTCGACAAGGAGACGCTGCTGTCCGAGCACTACAGCCCGGTCGAGGGCCTGTGGGACGAAAACCCGCTCGCCCCGAAGATCGCCACAATCGCCGCCGGATCGTTCAAGCACAAGCAACCCCCCGAGATCCGCGGAACCGGCTACGTGGTGGACACGCTGGAGGCGGTCCTGTGGGCCTTCTTCCACACGGACGACTTCAGGGAGGGCGCCCTCAAGGTGGTCAACCTCGGCCAGGACGCCGACACCACAGGTGCAATCTTCGGCCAGATCGCCGGCGCCCACTACGGAGTCGAGTCCATCCCGACCCAGTGGCGCCAACGCCTGACGATGAGTGCAGAGATCGTCGCTATAGCCGACAGCCTGTGCGAGCGGGTCTCCGGAGCTGACTAGGGCAGTACTAAGCCCTCGACCATGTAGCGGTGCGGGCAATTCGAGGGCACGAACGTATGTTTGGGCCACTAGACTACTGAGAATGCGTACTCGCATTGATCCGCGTGGGCCTGTCTTCATCTCGTATCGCCAGAGTGACGGGCGAGAAATTGCGGTGGCACTCGCATGGGCACTGCGGGCTGCTGGTGTCCCCGTCTGGCATGATCAGACGGATCTACCGCCTGGGGATACGGACCGTCGACTCGCGGAGGCGCTGTCCTCTGGCCTCTCCGGTGCCGTGCTGGTGGTCACGCCTGATATCGCGAGCTCCGAAGCGATTCGCGACATCGAGTTGCCGCGCCTGCTCAAGCTGGAGAACAACGCCGAGTTCACATTGGCGGTCGGTTCGACGATCGAACGGCGGGACGGCACCGGCAGCCTTGACTACTCGGCTCCCGACCGGCTCCTACGTCTCGCGACCCGTACGGTTGGACGACTCAACCAGAAGCCTGTAGCGGCTGCTGACGAGCGCGCTGCTCTCGCTCACTCCATGAGCCGGCAGCGTATGGAGAGGCTTCGGTCCGACGTCCAACAGTCTTCCCGCCTGCTGACGCTGGATGTCCAGACCCGCGTGCCACCGTTTGCCGGAGGAATGGACGGCGACCTAGTGCTGCGTCTGCGGCCTCCCGATGAAGGCGAGCGGCGCCCGCACCGCGGGGGGCTACTTGACCTGCAGCGGTTCCTCGGTCATTTGCCGCAGCTCGTCGCGATTGCAGGGGCCGGAGCCGTTCGAGTGCGTGGCGGTGCCCATCTCTCGGTGGCGTGTGCACTTGGAGCTGCGCTTCCCACCACGCTCATGGGAACGGTCGAAGTCCTAGACACCCAAGGCGGCAGATGGGTGTTGAGCGGGCAGGCGCCAAGTCCCGTGGGCGACAGGTTGTGCGTGCCTGTCACACCCCCCGTGTACAACTTCGACGATGGACCCGTGCTCGTCTACATCGACCTCCTACCACAGCAGAGCGACGTTGCTTTCACGCACTTCCCGGACCGCGACCAGACCTTCGCGGGAGTCGCCCATCTCCGCTATACCGGCGACGGTTTGCTCGATCCCAATCAGGCCGCCGCCATCGTGGGGGAACTCGCTGCCGACATCCGGAGTCTGGCCAGCACGCACCACACGACCGAAGTTCACTTGCTGCTGCGCTGTCCCTATCCGATCGCGCTCCTTCTCGGTCGGACACTCAACACGCTCACGATCCATCTATACGAGTGGGAGAACAGCCCCGACGGTGACGCAGAACCGAGTCCCCTATACGTCCCCAGCGTCGTGCTTCGCTCCGGCACCGGAGGCTCCCCAATCCACGCAGTCACAGCGCCACTATCGGCCGCCGAATCCTGAGAGGAGGACCTGATGCCCGCGCTAAACGAGCAGTTCAGGCAAGCGCTGACCAGAATTGAAGTCAACGGCCACAAGAAGCAGCGCGCCATTGAAGCGCACACCGAGATACAAGGGCTGCTAGCCCAAGATCTGCTGCTGCAGACCTGGGGTATCAACACGCGGCTGATCGGCTCTTACGGCCGACAAACGGCCATCTACCCGGGCAAGGACGTGGATGTGTTTGCGCGTCTTGAGAATCTGAATACTGCCGTCAGCCCGCAGGATGTGTACAACGGCGTGTGGGCCGTGCTCGTAGCTGAGTATGGCAGTGTTGATCAGGGTGGCAGAGCCACGCCTCAGGCACGCAGCATCAAGATCGACTTCTCCGACCCTTCCGACCGCAACGCCAGCTTTGCAGTCGACGTGGTACCGGCCGTACGGCAGGGCGAGCGCTGGGCCATTCCCACGAAGGATCGGGATCTTTGGGTACCGGGTCAGACGCGCTGGGTCACGACTGACCCTGAGCGGTTCGGTGAACTCTCAAGTCTGCTCAACGCGGCATCCTTCAGCCCCACTGTGGGCGGACAGGGCGCGTACAAGCCAGTGGTGAAGCTGATGCGACAGGCCCGCGAGGTACACCTCAAGGATCAGAAACCAGGTGGGCTCTATGTCGAGTTTGCTGTCTTTGACATCTGGGCCAATGGTCGTGTAGGCGGCAATGAGTGGGGTCCGCTGTTCGCGGCCACTCTCCGAGAGGCAGCGCAGCGATTCGCCTCGGCGGTGAATGCGCCGCTGCTGGATCCGGGCCTTGGCACGCCGGTCGACCCACCGCTCGACGCCGCACAATGGGCACATGCCAGCGAGACATTTCATGGACTGGCGGAGCTAGCCGCGGGGGCTCTGAACACGGACCGGTGTAATGCAGCTTTGAAGTGGCGACGAATCCTCGGCAAGAACGACCGAGGAGATGTATTTCCGCTTCCGCCGGGCTGTAGCGGCGCCGGTCCGGCTCCTGCTGGCCTGGCCGGTGCCGGCCTTGCCGGAGTAGCGGCGGGCCGGCCAAAGGAGGCACAAGGATTCGGATGACGGAGCCTGCTCCGATCGAAACCTACGACCAAGCATCATTGGAGTCGTTCACCTCTGAACTGGTTGCGGCCGGCTTCGAACCCGACCCAGTAACGGCACTGCAAAGCTGGACGGGACCCGCCCATCCAGCTTTGGCTCCATTGACGGACGCTCGGCAGATGCGTCTGGTGTTTCGAGATGGATGGCCTGTGGTGTTTCCATACTTGTTCGCCGAGGGACTTCACACCAATCACTTAACCGCCAGCGGCTATGTGTGCCTCTGGCATGAGGGTGACGGCTCGCAAGAGTGGGTAACACTTGACGGCGTCTACAGCCGGCTAGCTCAGTGGTGCGATGCAGCGCAGAATGGCTGGGACCCCGTGGGGCTCGCGCGAGATGCTTATCTGAACTTTCAGCCCAAGGTGCGAGCAGTTGCCGTCCTAGATCTCGAAGAGCTTCAAGTCGGTGCAGCGGGGACTCGGGGGGTGTTTCATGGGCAGTTGCAGCCCCCTGGGCGCGTGTTGCTTCAGCCTGGGAGCCACTCCGCGCAAGGCGACCTCCAAGGGATGTGGTACCGCGTGGGCCATCTCGAAGTCCCTCCGCGGAATCTCAACGAGTTGCGATCTGCCCTGCCACGTCGTCATGCTCGCAGTCTTGAGCGGGCGTTGGCGTCGCGGCGAAACGGCGATTGCCTGCAACCGAGCGGCTCAATTGATCTCATACTGTTCTCATGGAACCTAGAAAACGTCAGCCACCTCTTGGTGCTCGCTCTAGAGGGAACAGGCGACGAGACCGCCGCTCTGGCGCTGCAGTCGGGCCCAGTCGATAGTCAGTCCCTCATGCTGCGTGCGGGCCCTGATTCAACGTTGCTGTCTGACAAGACTGTGACGATCTTTGGACTCGGAGCACTTGGCGGGCATGTTGCCGTTGCGCTGGCGCAAAGCGGTGTCACCCATCTCCGCCTCTTTGACGGCGACTCGCTCCTACCGGAGAACGTCGTGCGGCACGCTGGAGGTCACGCGCTTGTCGGAGCGCCAAAGGTTGAAGCAACGGGCGTGCTTGTCAATGACCACGCTCCCTGGACGAAGGTCTCCGCATCACCCTCCAGCCCGCTTGCACCGAACGAACTGACACAGGCGATCTCCGGCTCTGACCTGGTTGTCGACGCAACGGGTGTCGACGCTTCGACGCTGGCAATCTGCCTATGCGCGCAGACCCAGTCCACGGCGCTGGTGTCTGGAGCGTTGTATCGCGGCGGATCGATCGCACGAGTCCGCCGACAGGGGACACCTGGCGACACACCCATCCTTGATCGTGTCGAGACGTCCGGGTACGTGCTAATCCCTCCAGGCCCGGAGGACCATCTAGTCCATCCAACGGTTGGCTGTTCGGGACCCGTACACAATGCTCCACCGACATCTGTGCTTGCTGCTGCCGCGTTGATCGCCCAAGCGGCTGTTGACGCCCTCACGGGGAGGCTCCTCTTCCCCGACGAGATGATCGACGTCTACCGTCCGCTACCGGGCGAACCGCCCTTCGATCATGTCGGCAGGCTGTCCCAGATGTTGCCAACGTGAGGGGGGACCAGTTTGTGAGTCCAGATCACACGGGCTCATATCAGACCCGTCTCACTAGGATGCCGTCCGTCGCGCCGCATCCAAAGCAGGAGGTAGCATCAGCCATTAACGATCGCGTTCGGCTTCGATTTCACTGAGAATAACCGTTCCATCCACGTCATTAAACGCGCCTCGCATCATTTCAAGAATGGCTCGAATACCGCTCCAATCATATGAATCTAGTCGGTCAGGATTCTCTTCGCAGTCCTTCAGCTTCGCTTCGAACGCAGCCTGAATGCCCGGTTTGTCGAGTATCTCACCTTGGTAGGCTTCCATCCTTTGCTCATAGCCCTTCCACTGCACTGGCATGAGCTGTGCTTCAGTCCGAGCTAGAACGTCCTCTCCAAGATACAACTCTAGGCTTCCCGCTAAGCCATTGACATCCATAGCTGTTTCACCGGACGGTCCCAGCGTTGGGTAGTGTTGTGCCAGCTCCAGATTAGGAAAGTGGCGTACTGCTATATTCTTCGGCAGTGCGTCCAGATTGAGCTTACTGATAGCAGACCTGGCGGCTGTATCGTTATCAAATAGCGCTAGAATACGATGCTTGACATCTGCCGCGGCGAAAGCACGAACGAGATTAGCGAGTTCTCCTGCGCCACCCCCCACTCTATGGCTAAAATCGAAGAAGTGAAAGTAGTCCACTAGGTGCGGATATAGCAAACCTAGTGACCGCTTCAAGAATTTGCGATCAGTAACACCCTCGGTTAGTACAATCACTCTCTGGACGAGGAGGAAGTCTTCGTTGATGAGCGTCTCAGCGTATTCAACGAAATCGTCGATGTCATCTCCATAGTCCATTTCAACTATGTCACTCATGTCGTACACTAGCTCTTCATCGTCAGATACTCTTTCGACAACAAGCCTTATGAAGTGTCTCATATCCCAGCCTGGGAACCCAAAGAAATCTCGTGAGGAGGATAGCATATATCTGAGAAGAGGTAGCTGCGGATCAGACTCCAAGACTTGGTCAAGAGCGCTTGCAGTCAATCTTTCGCTGACAATCCGACCGAGTGCATTCAACCAGTCGTCGATCGTGAGTGATCGAAGCAACACAAGTGTATCGTCGAATATCTTGTGTCCCCGGTCAGTGAGACGCTCAAGATTGCGGATCGTACCTCTTAGCCCGGAATAGAATGCTGTCTCTGCAACTTGATGTGTGAAACCCTTGAGCTCTAGCCGGTCTCGGGCAGCGCTTGGTGTACAACGATACTGAACGACTGTGAAGGGATGATCCTCGTCGTAGTCGTCGAGATACTCATCTGCCAGGTACTCTGCGAGTCGGGATCGATTCCGGTTATCTACACGTTCCACATGCTTGTCGGATGGCCGAAAGAGCCACATCAAGCCTGGATCGACGTCGTCCTTGGTCGCTCCGAGGGCGAGGGAACCAAGCCTAAGAGTGGCGTAACTACCCACCGATCTAGCTTAGGGCAGGGCCGCAAGTTGATGTCGAACTACAACGCCACAGGTCTGCGGAGATGCACTCCGAAGAGGCCGGAACTGCCAAGATCCCAATCTGGGGCGGCTATCTGGCATGACGCTTGCTCCGGCCCAAGTCAAAGGCCATGTCGGTACTCGTCAGGCCTCGGAGGGCATCGAGGCTCCATCGTCACCTGGGAATAGCTTGGGTGTGACTTCGGCCTCAAGACTGGCTCGTGCCTCCGGGGTGAGGGTGCTCAGGTACGGTTCCCATGACTTGAACTGCAACGCGAGGCTCTGCAATCTCTCGTGCCTCGCGCGGTGTTCGGACGCGACTCGCCCCTCTCGCTTGGCAATGAAGAGAAGAATCACTACGGGACTACCGACTATCGGGACGGTCCTTGCAGCATCAAACCACTGGTCCCAGTCTGGACTCCATCCGAGTATTAGGGCCGCCTGTGCCAGCGCTGCCCAGACCAAGGCTCCCCACATGCTCCAGCGTGACCGCTTGCTATGCGATTCTGCCATTCTGCGCTCTGCGTTAGCCGCGCCTTCGTGATTGCCGCCCAAGACTTGCGTTGCAGTGAATCCGTATCGTTCTTGCAGGTCTTCAAGGAGTTCTGTCATCTGTCGCAGCAGATTCGCATGCTCATCGGTGGCCGTATGCTTCAAGTTGTCAAACAGTTCGGTCATCCGTAGCGACAGACTTTCATGTTCTTCAGCAGATTTCGCCTTCAGATTGGCGAGTCTTCCAGTCGCCGTTGACTTCAAGCGCCTGAATCTGGTTGATACTGCCTTTGCCTCAGAAGTCAGCGCCTCTTCATGACTTTCGACGGATTCAGTGAAGAAGTTCTCTGCCTCTTCCTGCTTCTTTCGTACGCTTGCTTCAGAAGCGACGATGCTGCGTCGTGCCTTCTGTAGTGCCGCAGTGACATTCTTCGTGGCCTCCAGTGAGTATCCGGGGTGGGTCGTCGGGATAGTGGCTAGATCTTGGAGAATCTGAGGGATGTGTCCGGTGTAGCTGTGCCAGTCATTGTTAGCGATATAGCGCCCAATGCGAGAGAAGTTACTGTTGAGGCTGTTGAATGTCTGGTGAACCAGCGGTCCAGTGGCTGCCATAAGCACACCGATAGTCCAGTCCAGCAGTTCTAGGAGGTCAGGGCATTCATCGGAGGGAATGTTGTCGCCGCGGAGATTGTCAAACAAGTCCTCTAGAGTCGCTCGGAGCCCTACCTCATTCATTATCGCCTGAACTGCATGAGGAAGCCGGTTTAGGGTCCTCTTATTCATGTCAGGAGCCTTCATCGCTGTCTCTCCTAGGCGACATCTCGGACGGAGGTCATCTCCATCCCGGTGGCCGTGACAATCTTCACAGCGATACGTCGCCGCTCAGGCGGGTCAAATGGTGCTGACCGCATCGCGGTGAGGGCTTCTTGTTCTACGTCGTCGGCGTTCTTGCCCAGTTCCTTCAGGAGCTTCTTGATTTGGCGGTCTTCGTCGGCTCCGGGGAAGTGGATGCGTCGGGCGTAGAAGCTCTCGCCGTCGTGGTCGGTGTCCAGCATCCAGCACGCCACATCGTCAGGACCGCCTTCTGAGGCGTTGCCGGTGGCCGGGTCAAAGGTGTCGTAGCCCTGGACTTCAACGGCGATCTGGCCGTTCGGGTAGTCATCAAGGATGCGAATGTCGGGCTCCCCGATGATGACGAAGGCCTCGTGGCCGGTTTCGGCGGACAGTTCACGAATCATCAAGTCGCGGTTCATCTGCGCGCGGGCCACGGTGATGCGGCCCACCTTCGGCGGGGCATCGGCGGCATACGCATAAGCGACTACTAGCAGCACATCAGCCCGCTCGGCGCTATCAGTAATCTCTCGGGCTGCCTCGCGGACCATCTCTCCGGGCACGGTCACATCCTCAGCAGCGACCATGACGGCTGCGGTGTGCTCGGCTGCTCCGCCATTGATGGTGTAGGTGGCCTTCCAGGCGAGCAACTCGGAGTCGCTTGGCCACGGCTCCAGGGCGCGGATGGTCATGTCGGCGTTGTCGCGTCCGCCGTTGATGGTGTGGTTCATCAGCGCTGCCTCCACCGCTTCGGAGAAGTCACCGTGCGCGATCACCGTCTCGTCGTCGGAGCCTTCCAGCGGGATGACCGTCGCCCAGGGCTGCTCGCTCTCCACCGTCAGCGGCGATGTCACCCGAGTCACGGCGCGTTTCTTGCGCGGCTGGTCCACCAGCATGATGGGGTCAGAGTCCAAGTCGTAGGCCAAGACGCTGGCCGATACCTGGGGGACGCGTTCGTAGACGAACCCTTCAGCGGGGTCGTTGCCCCATCCGCCTTCGGGCGGTGGCGCTTCGGGCTTGCCGGAGAGTTCCGCTTCCTGATGCGCGCCGTCTGCCGAGTCAGCCAGTGTCCAGTACGTGAAGGTCGCTGTGGAGAGCCGTTGACGGGCGATTGACACCGCCACGGGCGAGGTGTCACAGGTAATCCATCGCCGTCCCCACTTCTCCGCCGCGACAGCGGTGGTGGCCCCTCCGCAGGTCGGGTCAAGCACAAGGTCGCCGGGGTCAGTGGCCATCAAGATGCATCTCTCGATCACTTGATCAGCAGTCTGAACAACATATCGTTTGTCTGTTGCGTGCATTTGGCTATGCCAAAGGTTGTTGATACGCCTTCCCGGCAACTCATTCTCGTAACGCTTCCATTGCAATGTGGAATCTTCATCAACCGCAATGAGCCGGTTCTGGTGAGCCAGTCGATCAATACCCTCCATCGACACACTCCAGTGGCGACCTGGTGGGCATGGCCAATCGATGCCATTCCAATGGTAGGGCTCAGAACGGCCTGTCGAAGATGTACCCTGAGAGTCAAGCGGTCTTCGCTGAACGATGCGGGAACCTGGCGGGAGGTTCTTGTCGGGGTCTCGTCTTTCCTTCTTCTTGAGGTCACGTGTCGTGCCATCGGCCAGCTCAACCATGGCATAGGACCGCATGTAGTGGATCTTCTCGGTTCGTGTGAGCGGTTCAAAGACTGGATTGGACTTGAACTGGTCCCTGTCCTTTGCGTACCACAACAAGAAGTCGGCAACACTCGGCAATGTGCTTGATGATGAACTGCTTGTTGTTGCATAGGGGATAAGAGCGACACGGTTCTCCGACCCGAACACCTCATCCAAGAGCAATCCCACACGTAGCACATTGTCGTCGCCAATCTGCATGAACAGCGACCCTGTGTCTGCGAGCAGCTCACGCATCAGGATGAGCTTCTCTCGGGTGAGGTCCAAGTAGGAGTGAATGTTGCGCTCGTAGGTATCACGGAAGGCTCGTATGGTACGAGTGTCGTGGGGTCTCCCTTCCGCCTTCTCAGGTGTCTCACGGTTGTTCACAGACACCTGGAAGTTGGACCTGTAACCGACTCCGTAGGGTGGATCAAAATAGATCATCTGGACCTTGCCGGACATGCTCTCGCGCCCCAGCAGCGAGGCCATCACTCGTGACGATTCACCGTGGATAAGGCGGTTGGACCAGTTGGCGGCGTGCTGGTACCACTCGTAGGCGGCATCGGGTGAGGGCAGGCCGTTGAAGTCCTTGAAGAGTTGGGGCTGCTCTCCGCTGCCTTGAAGAAGCTTGACAAAGGCCGAGGGGTGGACCTTCTCGCGCACGTACAGGGGGTGAGCGGCGTGGCCGTCTTGGTTGGCGGGCTGTCGGTTCCACGCGAGGATGGGTTCGTCGTCTATCTCTCTGCTCTGGGGCTGGTAGAGGATGGGGCGACGGTCGGTGTCACTCATCGTCTTGCCGGTTTGCTCGGTCGGCAGGTTGGCGCGCTTGGCCGACGGGTGTGTGTACTGGTCGGTGGTCCTGGTGGTGGCTCGTCGGGCCATCACGCTGCTCCTTGCTGAGGGGACTGCGGGTGCTCGGCGCGGGCTGCGTTGATGGCGGCGCTGAGGTCCGCGGACAGTCCGTCGGGTTGGTCCAACTCCACGAATGACCATCGCCGCAGCCACGTCGGCAACTGCGGTGATGACTGCACCGCTGGTATCCACCGCTTCGTGATGGACTGCTTCTTGCGCTCGCTGTGGTCATCGGGTACGCCCTTGCACTCGATGATGAGATGCACCACATCGTCGTCCTCGCGTCCCGCGAACAGGCGGGCCACGAAGTCGGGTTCGTAGCGGTGCCATGTGCCTTCCCACAGGTAGGGCACTGTCCAGCCGAGCCGGAAGTTTCGTGCCCAGCTGATCACCTCGGGATGCTTGTCCAGCGCTCTAGCGCAGGCTGCTTCAAACTGCGAGTGGCAGGCCGCGATGTTCAGTTCGGACTTCTTGGTGATGTGGCGGTCCGAGAGGCTGGTCTCAAATCGGACGCCGGAAGTGTCCAGCAGTGTCGGATGCGCAAACGCAGCGACGAGCCGATCTTGTGCGCCACCAGTGGTCTCGCACGCGTCGTCTATCTCCTTGACGGCCTGGTCCAGGTTGCTTGACCCGAGACCGTCATAGTGGACTTCAGTGACCTTGGCCAGTTCGGCCCAAGCCTTGACGATACTGATGGCGTCATGGAACAAGAGCCGCCGCCGGGCGCGCCAGCCCTCACCGTTGTCGGTCATGCGCTGGCTCCAACGCTGCACAAGCCCAGCAGCCAGACGGGTTCGTGCCTGCTGTTGGCGCATGCTCTCTTCTGCGCTGATGGTCTTAGTAGCGCCAACCGACCCGGCCAATTCGGCTTCTTTGGCTCCTTTCGGCACCCATCTGATGACTCGCTCGGGGTTCAGGCGGAATCCGTCGGCTCCGGGTTCGGTGAGATAGTGGTCCACGTTGGGGAACTCGATGCGATGGTCGCGCCGTCCGCGGATGCTGTGAACCTCGTAGCGGGGCTTGGGTGGCGCGGGTTGGTCTTCGGGGCGTTTGACTGGCATGAAATCAAACGGCACGCCTATGACCTCGGCGTACTCTGCGACGAGTCTGCCCTCGTCGTCGTAGTTGTCGTAGTTGGAGCGCCGCAGAGCACGGCCAGTGACCTGCTCGCACAACAACTGCGTGGAGAACGCCCGGTACCCAAGGATGTGGGTGACGGTGCGGGTGTCCCATCCCTCTGTGAGCATCTGCACTGACACCACGCAACGAATGTGCTCGCCGAGCCCTCCGGACTTGCCAACAGAGTTCAGCGCGCCGCGCACTATGTCGCGATCGTCGCGGTCATCGCCCGGCCGCTTCAACCGGTTGGCCTGCGCCTTGATGGCTGCGCTCAGGTTGGCTTCTCCTTCAAGTTGGGAATGCACCAGCAGCGTGTGGACACGCTCGGTCGGGCCGTCAGCGCGGTAGTTGGCAAACAGCGGACAGGCTCCCTCGTGGTGCTCAAGGGAGCCGTCGGAACGCTTCTCGGCCCATCCCGCGATGTGGTCCGCAATAGCGGTGGCGTTGGCGATCTTGTTGGCCACCACGATGAACACCGGCGGCGTAGGCATTGTCTTGTCCGGGTCATCCGGGTGCATCCACTGGTTGAACTTCTGCTCATAGCTGCGATAGAGCGCAGTGAGCGCCCGGTTCAACTCGGCGGGCACTGCGTCGCGTCTGACCGTCTTGGGGGTGGTATTGGCGTAGAGATTGCGCCACTGGACCCGCTCGCTCGCGGAGTCGTCATCCACCGGCACCTGCGGGATCTTGACCAACCCAGATTCGATGCTGTCCATCAGCGGGAAGTCCGACACCACCCAAGGGAACATTCGCTCCCTGCGGTCGGTGCCCTCTATGAAGATTGGCGTTGCCGAGAAGTCATAGACCGGCCCGAGCCGCTCTGCGTCACGCAGCCCCTCCAGCGCTCCGAACCAGATGGCTGCGGCCTTGGTGTCATCGGTGTCGTCATCCTCCGATGTGCGCCGACCCGCTTCAGGCAGATAGCAGTGGTGAGCCTCGTCGTTCAGCACGCACACCTTCGGCGCGCCCCGACCGGTGGGGAACCCTCGCAGTGCTCTGTCGATCACCGCCGACATGGATTCAAGCTCCTGGGTCATGCGCCCGGCCCGCAACAGCTTCTTGGCGTCACTTGACGCAGCAGACAGCCGGTCCCGCCGCTGGAACGCCTGGAAGTTCAACACCTGGACCTTGACCGCCCCCAGCGCGCTGCGCTTGCTCTCTGGAACCAGACGCATCTCGTCATAGACGTTCTCACGATGCGCCGGATGCAGCACCGCGAGCCGCTCGCGCACGGTGTGGCCGGGTGTGAGTGCCAAGAAGCAAGTCGTGTAACGCCCGTCGCGGCGCTGAGAAGCGGCCGCGTTGACGGCGTGCCAAGCGATGACCATGCCCATCACCGCGGTCTTGCCCGAGCCGGTGGCCATCCTCACCGCGAGTCGGCCGATGTCGCTGTTGTAGTCACGATTGGCCTCCGCCAGGTCTCGTCGGACCTCGGCAAGAACCGGATACCGGCTGGCATTGGCTTCGGTGAGCCAGATGAGCGTCTCAGCTGCCTCCACCTGAGCAAAGAACAGCCGCGGGTCGTTGGCCTCGCTGCGCCAATGCTGCAAGAGCTGTTTCGTCGCCGAGGTTGCCCACGGATAGTTGGCGCTTCTCCATCCCGCCACCGCGTCACGGATGCGGTTCACCAATTCGTTCTGCTCAGCGGGAGTCACCTGCATCCTCAGCTGAGCGCCCCGCTCCTTCGGCACAATGACCAGCGCCTGGCTCAGCCGGCGCCCTTCTATGATCACGCCGGTAGAAGTGTTGTCCTCAGCCAACTGCCAGTGACGCGAGGGTTCCTCATGGGGCCGATTCAGAACCGGCTGGCTGATGTGGTCCAACGGACGGCCCGGCAGCGCAAGATCCCTGCGCTTGGTGACCACGGTGAGTTCACCTGCCGACTCGCGCGTGGTCGTCTCTGACGTCATCGGGCTACCTAGCCTTCATGTGACGAGTTGGGGGAGCGGCTCGAACAACAACACAAGGCTATCGGCACCATGTAACCAGGGCCGGGCCACCTCCTCCCTCTGGTGTCATTACAGCCACGATGTCCCGGAGACTCCTTGGGGCCGTCGACAATTCGCGCGCTGGTAGATCGGTAGATCGGACAGTTGGCATGGGCCTTCATCATCACGTCGGTCTATTGTCGGCGAGAGGGTCGGTAATGCCGTCCGACTCACCGGGGAGGACTGATGGGTGTGCAGAAGTATGTGATCTTGTTCGACGCTGATCACGCCGTGACGGCGGGCGAGCGTGACGAAGTTGTTGGGCGGCTGGTCGAGGGGGCCGACGGCGTCGCTGGTCTGGTGGGCTTGACGGTTAGCAGCCTGAACGAGTCGCTCACGGGTCCCCCAGAGACCATCGCGGTGGTGCAGGCGTGGACCGACAGCGCGGATGCGGGGTCGGTTCTTGGTCATCTGACCGGCGCAGTGGACGCGATGGTGTCGAGTTGGCTTGTTGAGGAGATCGTGTTTCTGGCTCCGGTTGATCGCAGGGTGTCGGGGCAGCACTCGCGGCTCAACCTGTTCGGGACGGCCGCCAAGCGGGAGGACTTCACCACCGAGGGGTTCTTCGACTACTGGAAGACGGTGCACGCCCCCATCTCCTCGTCGATCCCGGGCAGCTCCGGCTACGTCGTGTCGCGGGTCCGCGAGACGGTGAGCATGCCGGTGGAGCGCACCGTCGATGCGTTCATCGAGCTGTGGTACCCGAGCCGCGACCACCACGCCAGCGCCAACGAGCACCCGCTCGCCGCCAAGGCCTGGGAGGACGTCCCCAACTACGCCCGCACCGACGGCCAGTTCTGGCTGACCCACGAGCACGTGGTCATCGAACCGCCCGGCACCGGCCCGGGCATGTTCGACACCGACGGCGACTGATGCGGGTACGCCCCCACCTGCTGGAGACGCCCCACTCGGGCATCCGGCGCATGGCCGACCTCGCGTCCACCCTCGACGACCCCGTCCGCATCGAGGGCGGGGACCCGAACTTCACCACCCCGCAGCACATCATCGACGGCGCCGCCGCACGATCGACCGCAGGATCCACCGGGTACGCCCCCGGCGAAGGCCTCCCCGAGCTGCGCGAGGCCATCGCCGGCAAGCTCGCACGGGTCAACGGCGTCACCGCCACCCCCGACCAGGTCTGCGTCACCACCGGCGCCTGCGGGGCGCTGTTCACCAGCCTCACCCTCGCCGTCGAACCCGGCAGCGACGTGCTGCTGCCCGACCCCGGATGGTCCAACTACGCCGCCCAGGTCCACGTCCTCGGCGCCCGGGCCGTCCCCTACGCCGTCGACGCCTCCACCGGCTGGCGGCTCGACCCCGCCGCCGTCGAGGCCGCCATCACGCCGGCGACCAGCGCGCTCGTGCTGAACTCGCCCGGCAACCCCACCGGCGTGGTCTTCGACCCCGACGACCTCACCGCGGTGGCCGAGCTGGCCGCCGGCCGCGGCGTCGCCGTCATCAGCGACGAGGCCTACGACGAGGTGGTGTTCGGTACCCAGCCGTTCTCGGTGGCGTCACGGGTGCAGACCGACCAGCTGCTGACCATCTACTCGTTCTCCAAGACCTACGCCATGACCGGCTGGCGCATCGGCTACGCCGTCGGGCCGGCCGACTTCGTGAGCGAGTTGTCGCTGCTGCAGGAGCCGGTCGTGTCGAGCGCGGCCACCATCTCCATGCACGGCGCCACCGTGGCGCTGCAAGGCCCGCAGGACTGCGTGGGCGAGATGGTCTCCGCCTACGCCGAGCGCTGCCAGAAGGCCACCGCGCTGCTCGACGCCGAAGGCATCCGCTACGTCGAGCCGGGCGGCTCGTTCTTCCTCATGATCGACATCCGCGACAGCGGCCTCGACTCGTGGGCGTTCGCCACCCGCCTGGTGGAGCAGCACCGGGTGGTGGTCGTGCCCGGGCTGGCGTTCGGCCAGGGTGGGGAGGGGTTCGTGCGGGTGAGCTTCGCCGCCGCCCCCGAGACCATCCTCGAGGGCCTGGCCCGCCTCGCCGAGACCCTCCACGACCTCAAGAGCCGTCGCCGGGCGGCCGGCTAGGCCCTGGCGGCAACGGCGGCACGATCCTCCTGACTGATCCAGGCAGAGGGCGTTACTTCCGGCAGTTTCTCCGTCGCGTCGCCGCATCTGGCATCCGCCAACGTGAGAACCAACGCTTGGCGACCCACCGGAGTCATCGTGGAGTACCGGGGTATAACGAATGTCATAGGGGAGTGAGAAACTCGCAGCATGGCCAAGAGAGACCGGGCGGACCGATCGGCAGGATTGGATGTCACTGAGAATGATTGAGGAAGTCAGTCCGGACTCGCCGGAGTACGAGCGAGTTGTCGAGTTGGGAAACGCCAACAGCTCGACCCTGGGCTTCTTGCCGTATGAAGCGATCAAGCAGGCCGCCGCTGATGGCAGGGTGCTCGCGTGCGTCGAAGACGGTCTCGTCAAGGGCTACACGCTCTTCGGGAAGAGGGCTAGGACGGGCGACATCTCGTTGACCCACCTGTGCGTTGATCGCAACGAGCGGGGGCAGGGGATCGCACGCGAGCTAGTAGAGGGGATCGTCGAGCGCAATCCACACCGAGCGGGAATCCGCCTGTCGTGCCGCAAGGACTACGAGGCGCACACGATGTGGCCACACCTGAGGTTTCAGCGCCTGGGCGAGAAGCCCGGCCGCGGCCGTGATCGGTTGCCTCTAGCGACGTGGTGGCGACCAATCGCTGCTCGAACCCTATTTGACGAACCTGAACAGGACGACGTCCGGATGGTGGTGGCCATCGACACCAACGTCCTGCTCGACGTCCTGGAGCGGCGCGACTTCCCGGCATCGTTGGCCTTGACCGCAGACTGGGTCACGGAAGCGGCAGAACTGGCGGTGACACCGCAGAGTCGCTCCGAACTGTCAGATCAGCACACGGCGGACGACTACGTCAGGTCGGAGCAGGGAGACTTCCGGACTCTGACGCCCTCCCGGGAGGCGTGGCAGATGAAGTTGCATGCGTTGCAGGGCAAACACTCGACGGCTCGCCTGGGTGACAAGGACTTGCGCGTTATCGCCCAGGCAGCGGCGAGCGAGGCCGACTACCTGATCTCCCGAGATGACGATCTGCTCCGCTACGGGAGCCAGATTGAGCAACTGACGGGCGTGAGCCTGGTCAGACCAGACGATTTTCTTCTGGGGCTGCAAGCACAAGGAGGAGAACACAGCCTTCAGACGCGGATTATCGCGGCCTCGGGCATGTCTGTGTCCCCTGTCTCCGAGATGCCTTCAAACGCCGAGCTGTCTGCCTTTTGCCATGATCACGTGGGTGAGCGTCCAAGCAGCCTGAGGCAGCGCCTCAGTATCGCCACCGCCCGCGGTGGACGCATCGAGCAACTAGTGACGGACTCGCGCGAGCCCCTGGCGCTAGGAGCGATGTACCGGCAAGACGACCGCGTCACAATCACGGTGCTCCGAAGTGCCGCCGGCCAGCGGTCATACACGGCGGTCCGGCAGATGGCTCACCATCTCCGGGCGATTGTGGCGAAGGGCGGACCGGCGACCGTCGCCTGTACCGCAAATACCGAGATCGTGGAGTGCTTGATGAGCAGCAAATGCTCGACAGCGCCAAGCGCTCCGGGAAGGGAGGTCGCCTTGTTGCAACCGCGCTTCTCTTCAGCCAGACGGAGGTGTTCCCGGCTCCAGTCCCCATAGCTCGATCACGAGAGTTGTGCGACAGTATGAACAAGGCAGGATTCTTTCAAACAACCCAGCCGGTTGATGAAGAAGCAGCCCGTCGGTTCTATGAGGAAGGGATGAGGAGCGATGACAACTGAAATGCCAAGCCTCGATCCAGACCGGATGGTTGTCCTGTCGCTCAAGCCCAGATTCGCGGAAGCCATCCTCGCTGGCGTCAAGACCGTTGAACTGCGCCGCACCGTACCCAAGATCGTCGTTCCGACGCGGGCGCTGCTGTATGCGACCACACCCGTACGGGCACTGATCGGAACATGCATCATCACCAGGGTGCAATCCGCCGAGCTTGAAGTCCTGTGGCGCGAGAGCGGCCCACGATCAGCCTTGCGCTACTACGAGTTCCTGCAATACTTCGAGGGCCTCGACGTGGGCACCGCTCTGGAGTTGACCCGGCCGCGAGCGTTCAGCCAGCGGGTCTCTCTCGAGGATCTGCGGGCGAAGCCAAGAGCCTTCCGCCCACCGCAGAGCTACGCCTACGTCGACAGCAAGACCGGTGACCAACTCATGCGGATGGCCGCCTAGTCCGGGCGCCCCGAGCTGTCGCCCTACTATGCCGAAAGCCGCCGACTGCGGAAGGGACCCAAGCGTGAAACGACTCGAAGGCGTGTCCGCGCTGATCAGCGGGGGAGCCAGCGGCGTCGGGCGGGCCACCGCCCACCGCTTCGCCGAGGAGGGCGCCGCCCGGATCACGCTGTTCGACCAGGACGCCTCGCGCATCGCCGACGTCGCCGACGTCGCCGCCGAGCTGGCCGGCATCGGCACCGAGCCCCGGACCGTGGTCGGCGACGTGGCCAACCCGCCCGACTGCCAGCGGGCCGTGGACGAGGCCGTGCGGGGCGACGGCCGCCTCGACGTGCTGGTCAGCAACGCCGGCGCCGACTCGATCCACGACTTCCTGGAGCTCGAGCTCGACGAGTGGTACCGGATCATGGACATCAACCTCACCGCGTCGTTCGTGCTGGGCCAGGCCGCGGCCCGGGCCATGGTGGCCGCCGGCAACGGCGGCACGATCCTCTACACCGCGTCGATCTCGGGGGTGGCCGCCTCGACCGGCGACGCCCACTACGGCGTGTCCAAGGCCGGCATCATCAGCCTCGTCAAGACCATGGCCATCGAGCTGGTCGGGCACAACATCACCGTGAACTGCGTCAGCCCCGGCCCGCTCGACACCCCAATGTCGCTGGCGCTGCTGGGCAGCGAGGAGGCCATGCAGGCCGCCCGGGAGAGCTGGCCGATCGTCCCCATGAACCGCCTCGGCTCACCCACCGAGATCGCCGGCACCTACGCCTACCTGGCCTCCGCCGACGGCGCCTACACCACCGGCCAGAACATCATCGTCGACGGCGGCATGACCACCAACGTCTTCCCAGTAGCCGACGAACTCCAGTAGGGAACCGAGCCGCCGTGCGCGGATCGTGGGTTTCAGACCGGGATTACGTCGATTCGTCGGTTGCTGGCGGCGGCCAGTGCGGCCATGTCGTCGGGATCTGACGTGAAGATCTGGTCGCCGTGGCCGGCCAGGGAGACCAGCGCCGCGTCGATTGCGTCCGTGAGGCCGCAGCGAGCCAGCAGGACCCCGGCGCGCCGTCCCAGCCCCTCGTCCAGAGGAACGACTTCGATGGCTCCCAGCGCCTTGGCGAGGCGCGCCTGGCGGCCGGCTCCGCCCCGCCACACCTGCGCGACGACACCACCGTGGGTCCTCGGAGGGCTCTCAGCCTGCAGAGCAGCCTTGAGGCGGCGCCACATGCGGCGATCATCGGCTTCGAGCGCAATGAGGGCGCCCGAGTCCAAGATGTCGCTCATCCTGCCCGCCGGGCGGCGATCCTCAGCGAGGCGGCCGCATCCCGGTCCCGCTGGGCCTGCTCCTCGATCTCGTCGTCGGAGATCACGCCATGCTCGGCCTCGTACTCGGACACCAGACGGCGCAGCACGGCCAGTCGCTGGTCCCGGTCACGACGCTGAGCCATCGCCTCGCCGATCCACTCGCTGACCGAGCGTGAACGCCCCTCGCTCACAGCAGTACTCGCCTCCTGGAGCAGTTCCTCATCCACCGTGACCGTCACCCGCTGTTTCTGCATACATCCATCATATACACCGATGCGCATATGCATACAGACCAGGAGCGTGGTGCTCAGCGTTCGAGCGCCGGCGTCGGTTGCGGCTGACCAGCCAGCGGCTACCGACTGTCGTTATCGGGGTTGTGTGGCTTGCTGGCCCAGGCGAGCCATAGGGCTGCGGTCCAGGTGAAGTTGCTCCCGCCGACCGGTCCTCCGGTCATCGGGTCGAAGCTCTCGGGAATGCCGCTGGCGGTGATCAGCGCGGCGGTGTCCGCCCTGAGGCGCTCGGCCCAATCCGGCTGCCCCAGCTCGGCCAGCCCCGTCGAGATCATGTAATTGACCATGCACCACACCGGCCCGCGCCAGTAGCGCACCGGCTCGAAGTCGCGATGGCGGGGATCGAAGCTCGGGACCAGATAGGCGCACGCCTCCGACCACGCGTTGAGCTCCTCCAGCAGCCGGTCGGCGTGGCGGTCGATCCCGGCGTAGGGGGCGAGGAACGACGCCGAAGTTCCCGCCTCGGCATGCTCCCCGGTCCGCAGGTCGAGCGAGCAGTAGGTGCCGGCCGCCTCGCTCCAGAACTGCTCGAACCCGGTCTCGATCCGATCGATGCGTCGCCGGACGTCGCCGGTGTCCGCGCCGAGGGACTCGCCGAGCCAGGCGAGGTCGCGCTCGGCCCGCAGCAGCACGGCGGTGACCCCCGGGTCGGCCACCCAGAACGGGCAGTGCCGCGCCACCGCGTCGTCGTCCCACCCCGTCGATACGCCGTGCTCGATGAGAGCCAGGTAGCGGTCGTAGTCGGTCTTGTGGGGCCGCATGGCCGGCTCGACATGGTCGAGGTCGCGCCGGGCGTAGCCGCCGTTCGGTGTGGGAGCGACGCGGTACAGCGACCGGTCCCAGTCGGGCAGGTTGTCGCGGCCCGACTCCCACGGGTGCGAGACCGCGATCACCCCGCGGCCCTCCGGGTCGCGGGCGCGGTGCCACCAGCGGTGCCAGCGCTCGATCGACTCGTACAGGGACCGCGGCGGCAGCCGGTCGATCTCGGCCAGCCGCCTCACGACTGTCGCCGCCACCGGGGGCTGGGAGATTCCCGAACTCGGCGGCGAGACCCTGCCAGCCCGCCACACGTCGGGCCCCGGGAAGTAGCTGGCCGCCTCGGACCAGAACACGATGTGGGGAACCATTCCCGACGGCCACTGCGCCTTGAAGAGGGTCTCGATCTCGGTCCAGGCCCTCGCCATGTCGAACTGGGCCCAGCCGAGGGCCGCGAACAGCGAGTCCCAGTTCCACTGGAACGGGTAGAGCCCGGCGGTCGGGACGGTGTAGGTGCCACGGTCGTTGTCCCGCAGGATGGACCTGGCTTCAGCTGTGCGGTCCGGGCCGCTCCTCATCGGGTATGGAGCACCTTGTCGGTGGCGGGATCGATCCACCTGATCTGATCGGCGGGGAACCGGATGTGGAGCTCGTCGTCGGCCGCAACTCGCAGGGTCGGATGGGTGGAGACCTTCAGCCGGTGGCCGGCCACCTGCACCGTCAAGAGGTTCTGGGCTCCGAGGGGCTCGACCACATCGACCCTCACCGGAACCGTGTCGGGCCCCGGCGCCGTGAGCGTCTCCATGTTCTCGGCCCGGATTCCGAGCGTGACCCGGTTGCCGCTCAGGTCCCGGATCAGCGGCCGGACCCCCGACGCGGGCGAGAACTCGTGATGGCCCACCGCCACGACAACGTCGTCGTCGCTTCGCAGGATCGCGCCGTCCAGGAAGTTCATCGGGGGGTTGCCGATGAAACTTCCCACGAACCGGTTGGACGGCGACTCGTACACCGTGTTGGGCGCGTCGCACTGCTGGATCTCCCCGTCGCGCATGACCGCCACCCGGTCGCCCATGCTGAGGGCCTCGATCTGGTCGTGGGTGACGTAGACGGTGGTGGCGTCGACGTCGGCCAGCAGCCGTTTGAGCTCCGCCCGCATCTCCAGCCGCAGCAGCGCGTCGAGGTTGCTCAACGGCTCGTCCATCAAGAGGACCTTGGCCTCCATGGCCAGCGCCCGGGCCACGGCCACCCGCTGGCGCTGGCCGCCGCTCATCGCGCTCGGCCTGCGGTCGAGCAGGTCCTCGATGTGCAGCAGCTCGGCTGCGCTGCCGACCCGCCGGCTGATCTCGGCCTTGTCGACCTTGTTCATCTGCAGGCCGAAGCCGATGTTGTCGCGCACCGTCATATGGGGGAATATCGCATAGCTCTGGAACACCATCGAGATCTGCCGCTGGCCCGGCGGCAAGTAGGTCACATCGCGGCCGCCGATGGTTATACGACCGGAGTCGGCCATGCCCAGTCCGGCGATGGCTCGCAGCAGGGTCGTCTTGCCGCAGCCGCTCGGCCCCAGCAGAACCAGGAACTCGCGGTCCGCGATCGTCAGGCTGGTGTCGTGCACGGCGACCTTGTCGCCGAAACGCTTGGTGACTTGCTCTAGCCGGATCTCAGCCACGGCGTCCTCCAGTCACTTGCTGACCTGTCCCCACATGTTGAACAGGTACCGGCGGATGAAGAACATGAAGACGATCGACGGGACCATCAAGAAGAAGCTTCCCGCGAACTGGAACGCGTCGGGCGCGTTGGCCAGCGACGTCAGCAGCAGGGCCGGCAGCGTCCGGTTGTCGATCGTGAGCACGGCGGCGGCGAACACCTCGTTCCACGACAGCACGAACGTGAACAGGCCCGAGGCCGCGATCCCGGGCAGCACCAGCGGCACGATGATGTGGCGGAACGACTGCAGCGGGGTCGCCCCGAAGACCTGTCCGGCCTCCTCCAGCTCGTAGGGCACGCTGGCGAAGACGCTGGATATGACGAGGATTGACGTTGGCAGGGCCAACGCCGTGTGCATCAGGGCCAGGCTGTAGACGCTGTCGAACACCCCGGCCCGCAGGAACAGCACCGCCAGCGGGATCGACAGCACCACGATCGGGAAGGCCCGCACGGCCAGCACCGACAGCCGGAACAGGTCGCGGCCCCGGAACAGGTAACGGGCGATGGCGTAGCCCGCCGGCACGGAGATCAGCGTCGACAGGACCAGCGTGATGACGGCCACCACGACGCTGTTCCACAGGCCCCGCAGCACTCCCTCGGACTCGAGGAAGAACTGCATCGTGTCGGCCGAGAAGGGGATGAACGGCAGCACGTTCTTCGGGTATGACCGCACCGTCTCCTGGGTCGTGAACGCCATCGAGAACACGAAGTAGATCGGAACCAGGATCCAAGCCGCGATCATCACTGCCGCAACGTAGGTGAACGCCCTCCCACGGCCGGCGCGCCTGCGCATCCGCCGGTGCATCTCGGCCACCTCGGGCGAGTCGAGCGGCGGAAGCGTTGCCGCAGCGTCGTCGGGGGTTGCAGAACTCATGAAGCACGGACCTCCGACTCGGCGCGGACGGACCGGAGATAGAAGACGGCGCTGGCGATCGACAACAGCAGGATGAACAGGGCATAGGCCGACGCCACGTTGTCGTTGCGCAGATCGACGTACTGCCGGAACGACTCGTTGGCCAGCACGGTGACCACGTCGCCGCCGCTGAGGGCGATCACCACCGCGAAGACCTGGAAGGCCAGGATCGTGCGCAGGATCAGCGCCACCTGGATGCTGGGCCTCAGCAGCGGCAGCATGATGTGGCGCACCCGCTGCCAGTAGCCGGCCCCGAACAGCTCGGCGGCCTCCAGCGTCTCATCGGGGATGGCCTGCAGACCGGCCACCAGGATCACCATGACGATCGAGGTGGCCCGCCACAGCTCGGCCAGCACGATGGCGAAGATGATCCAGTTGGTGGTCTCGGCCGTGAGGAACGCGAACGGCCCGTCGATGATGCCGAGCCCGTCGAGGATGCTGTTGAGCAGACCGTTGCCGGTGAAGATCGAGAAGAACAGGATGCCCACCGCGAGGTCGCTCATCCCGATCGGCAGCGCGAAGACGTACAGGAAGCCGGAACTGAACCGGATGCGGGCGTGGATCACCAACGCCATGACCAGCGCCAGAACCAACTGGAGCGGGATCAGCAGCGCCATGATCAGCAGGGTGGTGCGCAAAGCGGGGCCGAAGAACCGGTCGTCGACCATGCGCTCGATGAACGCGGTGGTGAACTCGCCCGCCGTGCCCCGATGCACCCGGCCGCTCTCACCGTCGTCGAACACCTGCAGGTACCGCGAGGGCGCCCAACCGGCCGCCGCGCCGGGGTCGTCGGCCGGCTGCACCAGGAACCAGACCTCGAGGAGGGCCACCTCGGTGATCGCGACCGGCGCTCGCTGCTCCAGCCGGCCGACCACGCCGCTGCGGTCGTTGGGTTCGGCGTGCACGTCGGTCAGAGGATCGGCTGACTGGCCCAGCCTGGGGCGCACCGTGCCGGCCAGGGGATTGCCCGCGGCGTCCTCCTCGCGCACCCGGATCCGGGCCTCGGACACCCACCCGTCGACCGCCGCGCCGGTATCGCCGGCGCCGCTGACGCGGAACCACTGCTCGGTGAGCAGATCGCCGCCCCCGTCGTCGATCATGGCCCGGCTCTGGCGGTCGAGGATCTGCAGCCCGGTGCCCTGGGGGATCTCGGCGACCTCCGCCGCGTCGCTCGTCGGCTCGGAGCGCAGCGGCAGCAGGGCGTCGTCGTCGTAGATGGCCAGCACCAGCCCCTCGTACATCGGGTAGGCGAAGAACAGCGCGAGGTACACGATCGCCGGAGCGATCAGCAGGTATGGGACCAGGTGGCGTCGCCAGGTTCTGGCTCTCATGGCTGGTGGGTCCCGTCGGTTGCTTGCCTTTGGAGCGTAGGGTGGCCTCTCGCTCCGACACACGCCGGAGCGAGAGGCCACGCTGGGGGATCAGCCTGCGGGGTTGACGACGCAGGGCCCGTCGCCGGCCGGGTCAGGCGCCCAGCACGGGGCGCCGGTCTCGTTCAGCAGAGCTTGCAGGGCGTCGCCCTCCTCTTTCAGCACGGTGGCGATGTCGGCCCCTTCGAAGACGACCCGGTCGAAGGCGTTGCGGAAGATCTGGTTGATCTCGCCGCCGCGCTCGCCGAGCCCGACGGGCAGCAGCGCCGCCAGCGCGTCGGGGGCGTTGGCCAACTTCTCGACCGCTTCGGCCTCGAGAGCCACCCCGGACGGCAGCGAGGAGGTGTCGACCCCCTCGACGACGGGGAAGAAGGCCAGATCGGCAAGAACCTGTCCCTGGATGTCGGGTCGGGTCAGGTACTCGATCACTGCGACCCCCTCGTCCGGGTTCGGCGCGTCGGCCGGGATGCCGAGGCCGACGATCACGGGCATGAACCCTCGGCCCGCGGGACCCGACGGGGTCGGGAAGGCCACGAATGTGTCGGGCTCGGTGCTGAAGGCGTCGATCAGTCGGGCGACGTGGTCGAAGGCCACCCACACCTCGCCGGCCAGCAGCGGCTCCTGCATGAACTCGTAGTTGATCGACTCGGGGTCGATCGTCGGCCACAGCGAGTCGCGGGCCCACGCGAGCATGTCGGCCGCCTCGGCGCTGCGGAACTCCGAGACCATCCCGCCGGTGAACGAGGGCCACAGGTAGCCCTCGAGGAAGCGGTGGAACAAGCCGGCGTTGGGGAGGCCGCACAGGGGCCGTCCCTCGCCGTCCATGATGGCCTGGCACCAGGCGGCGAGATCCTCCCAGGCGAGGTTGTCGATGTCGGCGCCCGCGGGCAGGTACTCGAGGGCCTGTTTGTTGGCCGCCATGATGTAGGTCGCCTGGGCCCACGGGACGTACGCCAGGAAGTCGTCGGACCCCAGCAGGCCGGACTCGACGAACGACGGAGCGAACGAGCGGTCCTCGCTGAGGTCGTCGAGCACGTCGATCATGTTGGTGAGAGCGTCCTCGTTGGCCAGCGGCGGGAACGTTCCGTGCAGGGCTCCGAGCACGTCGATGGCGCCGGCGCCGGCAAGGATCTGGTCGATGGTCGGTCCCGCCTCGGCACCGGTGAAGTCGATGTCGCCCGGCGCCAGGATGGACCGCAGCTTCTCGGCCTCCTCGACGGGCACGAACTGCGTGCTGACGAACGATGCGCCCGAGCCGTCGGCCATCGCCATCTCCTCCGGCTCCGGTTCGTCGTCTGCGGCCGGGGCCTCCGGCGCTGCGGTGGTCGCCGCCGCTTCCGGTTCGTCGTCTGCGGCCGGGGCCTCGGGGGCGGCGGTGGTCGCCGGTGCCGCCGCGCTGCCGTCGTCGTCATCGTCGCCGCACGCCGCGGCGACCATCGTGAAGACGGCGACTACAGCGGCCAGGAGCAGCCAAAGCCGCCTCTTGCCTCCGGGTGACTCGTGTCGTCGGTCCATGTTCCTTCCCTCCTCCGGCACTCAGGGTTGATGAGCGCTGTGTGATGGACACTTGCTTTCCGAAACGTTTCGGAAATACAATGGAAGGAAGCATAGTGCGAGCCGAGTCTGCTGTCAAGCGGATTCGGGCGAAGGACTCCCGGCGTCGTCGAGCCGATCCCGGGACCGGGGGAACCCACGTGAGAGCCAGGAAGCGACCGACGCTGCGGGACGTCGCCAACGAGACGGGACTGTCGGTCACCCAGACCTCGCGTGCGCTGAACGGCCGCTACGACGTGTCGGCCCGCACCCGGGCCCGGGTGACCGAGGCGGCAGCCCGGATCGGGTACACACCGAACCTCGAGGCCAGACGGCTCAAGATGCCGGGCACCCGGACCAACTCGATCGGCCTGGTGCTGGCCACCAGGAGCCAGCGCTTCTCCGACCCGTACTTCGGAGAGCTCCTCGCGGCGCTGGTCGACGAGGCGGCCCGCAACGACTGCGAGCTCCAGCTCTCGACGCCCCTGGTGCACGAGGACCCGACGGCGTCGTACGAGCGGGCGGTCGCGGCGCAACGCGTCGACGGTTTCGTCGTGCTGCGGGCCACCAGGGACGATCCCCGCGTCCTGTACCTGCGAGAGGAGAACGTCCCGTTCGTCACGTTCGGGCGGATCGACGAGCTAGGCGGCCATCCAGCCGTGAACGAGTCGATCGACTGCCTCCGCCCGGCCGTCGACCATCTGGTCGCCCTCGGCCACCGTCGGATCGGCTGCCTGGCCGAGCCGTTGGAGCATGCCATCGCCGGACGGCGGATCGCTTCGTTCCACCGGTCCCTGGCCGACCACGGGATCGAGGCCGAGCCGGCTCACGTCATCCCGAGCGGCTTCAGGGAGGACGCCGCGGCCGAGGCCACCAGCCAGCTGCTCGACACCCTTGACCCGCCGTCGGCGCTGGTCGCCTTCAACGACCTGCTCGCCATGGGCGCCCTGCGGGCGGCCGCCTCGCACGGTCTCGACGTGCCGGGCGACCTGAGCATCGTCGGGTTCGACGACATCCACGCCGCCCGCTTCATGTCACCGCCCCTCACCACGCTGCGGCACTCCCCCCAGACCCTCGGACGGGAGCTGGTCACCCAGCTCCTCAAGGTGATCGACGACCCGGTCTGCGCCGACGACATCTACATCACACCCGAGTTGGTGATGCGCCAGAGCACCGGTCCAGCCCCATAGTGGGGGCCTCCGCGAACGCTTGCGCTCCCGGCTCCAGAAATCTCGGTAGGAGAATGGGTGACATCTCCGCAATACCACACCGAGATTTCTGCCGCGGCTCGGGCTTCCGCTCCGAAGCGTGCGGGGGTCACCGCGTATGCTCGGCCGCAGGAGCGACCCGGACAGGGTCGCCACCGGCAGCGGGGAGCATGCAATGGACGTTTAGACCGCGCTGCGGCAGATGCCCAAGGCCGAACTGCATCTGCACCTGGAGGGGGCGGTGGACGCGGCCACGTTCGCGTCGCTGGCGGCCAAGCACAGCCTGGAGCTGCCGCCCCACGACGAGGTCGGCGACCTCTACCAATACGACAGCCTGGCCGACTTCCTGCTCATCTACTCGCTGGTTTGCCGGTCGATCCGGGGGGAGGCCGACTTCCGGCGGGTGACCTACGAGTGCCTGCAGCGCTGCGCCGACAGCGGTGCCCGCTACGTGGAGCTGTTCTTCAGCCCCGAGTCGCACTTCGAGATGGGTGTCGAGTAGCCGACGATGCACGCTGGCGTACTCGGGGGTATGGCCGACATCAAGGCCGACCGGGGTCTCGACAGCAACCTGATCCCGGCCATCAACCGGGAGCTGGGCCCGGCTCGGGCGGTCGAGTTCGTGGAGATGGTGGCCGCCCATCCCGACCCGCAGATCATTGGCGGCGGCTGGACTTCAACGAGATCGGGTTCCCGTCGGAGGACTACGTCGACGCGTACCGGGCGGCCTCGGCCCACGGCCTGCACCGCACGTCCCACGCCGGCGAGGTCGGCCCGGCCGACAATGTGCGGGCCGCCATCGAGTTGCTGTACTGTGAGCGGATCGACCACGGCTACCACGTGGTCGACGATCCCGACCTGGTGGCCCGCTGCGTGGAGAGCCAGATCGCGTTCACGGTGTGCCCGACGACCACCGGCTACACCACGGTCTGGCGCGACCTGAGCGCGCCGGACCACGCCATCAGGCGGATGGAGGCGGCCGGCCTGAAGCTGATGGTCAACTCCGACGACCCCGCCATGTTCGTGTCCGACCTCGCCAACGAGTACGTGCGCCTGCACCACGAGATGGGCCTGGGCCTCGACACGCTCAAGGAGATGGCCCTCAACGGGATCGACGCTTCTTGGACGGACGACGCCACCAAGGCTTCGTGGCGCACCGAATGGTCGGCGGAGATCGACGCCCTGTTCGCATCCGTCAACGGCGCTTAGCCGTAGCCTGTGCGTCCATGACGCACCGCACCCCCGAGGAACTCGATGCCGGCCTGGAGCACGTCCGCGGCGCGCCGTCCGACGGCGGCGAGCTGCGGCTGATCGTCCGCCGTCCCGGCGTGGGCGAGCGCGAGCTCATCGACGAGGGTGTCCTCGACCGCGAGTCGGGTCTGGTGGGGGACACCTGGGCGCCGAGGGGCAATTCCCGCTCACCGGACGGTCGTGCCGACATCCTCGCCCAGGTGACCATCATGAACTCACGTGTCCTGGACGTGATCGCAGGGCCGGTCGACCGCTGGCCGCAGGCCGGTGACCAGCTCTACGCCGATCTCGACCTCAGCCACGACAACCTGCCCGAGGGCACCCGGCTGGCCGTGGGTGAGGCACAGCTCGAGGTCACCGGCGTGCCCCACACCGGGTGCGGGAAGTTCGTCAAGCGGTTCGGCCTCGACGCGATGCGCTGGGTCAACTCCGAGACCGGCATGAGCCTCAGGCTCCGGGGCGTCAACACCCGGGTCGTGAAGCCTGGCACCATCCGGGTGGGCGACCGGATCACCAAGGCCGACAGAGCCTCGGGCTACGCCGATTGGTCCGGCGGTGAACCCTAAGAGGCCCCGCGGATAGGCGGGCGACCCGGCCCATGCGGGGCGGGGCCGTGGCCCGAGCGGCCCGTGAGCGAAGCGAACAGGAGCGGGAATGACCACCCTGCGCCGCGATTGGCTGCCGATCAATCCGCGCTCGCTCTAAGGTCGACGCCTACATCCAGGCGTCGAAGCGGTGGCCCGCCGAGATCACCGCAGGTTCTTGGTCAGCCTGCTGGGGCTAGGTCGATGCTGAGTTCGAGGCCAAGCGCCGCAGCGGCCTTGTGGAGGGTCGTGAGTGTGGCGCTCGTGCCGCCGGCCTCGAGACGGGCTACCGCCGCTTGGCTAGTGGACATTCGAGCAGCCAGTTCGCGTTGGCTTAGGCCACCCGACTCCCGGGCCTCGCGGACCTTCTCTCCCACTTCGATGGCCAGCCGAGCCGAGGCGATGGCCTCATCGAATTCAGCGCGCTCGACGCTGGTCATGGCGACGAGCCTTCGGTTGCGTAGTTCCTCAATCGTTGCGCGACCCATCAGTCGTCCTCCTCGGCGGTGTGTCCTTCAGCGATGCAGCGCCTCATTGCTTGGCGAGCGCGTCGTACCTCGGCCCGCTCGGCTTGTCGTTGTTTGCGGAAGACGGTCAGCAGCACTATCCGCTGGCGCTCCGCGAAGTAGTAGGTGATGCGCCGCTGGGCGCGGCCAACGTCGATGCGCATCTCGAACAGTCCCTCTCCCAGCGACCGCGACACCGGTCCCCGCAGTTGATTGCCGCGCTCCGAGAGCCGTTCGACGGCGGCGAGCACCCTCGCAAACTCTCTCACCGGCAGAGAATCGATCCATTGCTCGACTTCTGGTTCCAACTCGACCGACCACATGATATCAAGAATGATATCGCCGTGTTGAGACTCACGGTTCTGCGACCGTGCACACCGAGCTGTCGGCACTGCAGGTGGTCGGCCGAGCCGAGTTGCTGATCGCGCTGGGCTGGCCGGAGGACTCGCTGTACCGCGATCCCGGCGTCAACAGCCCCGACGAGTTGGAGGCCGCCCTGCTGCTGTCGACGGCGTCGGGCTGGATGGACCCTGACAAGGTGCTGGACCAGGGGTCTCGGCGGTCAGTTCTCGGGGGTGAAGGCCACTGGCATGCTCAACAGGCCGGCGAACAGGGCTGTGGGCTGGTGCACTACCTCGCCGGAGGGGTGGATGTCGGGGATGCGGCTGTAGATCTCGCGCAGGATCACCTGGAGCTGCAGCCGGGCCAGGTTGGCGCCCAGGCAGTAGTGCTCGCCGAAGCCGAACGCGAGCTGGGTGCGGGGCTGCTCGCGGGTGATGTCGAACACGTCGGGCTCGTCGAACACCCGGGGGTCGCGCAACGCGGCGGTGAAGCTGCACACCACCTTGTCGCCCTCGTCGATCGGCCGGCCGTCGATCTCGGTTCCGGCGTTGGCGGTGCGGCGAATGTTCCGCAGGGGAGCCCGGTAGCGGAGGATCTCCTCCACCGCGCCCGGGATGTGGCGGTCCAGGTCCGACACCAGCAGGTCGCGCTGATCCGGCCACTCCGCCAGGATGCGGATGGCCTGAGCGGTGGCGGTCCGCACCGTCTCGTTCCCGCCGACCGACATCAGCATCAGGAACCAGCCGGCCTCCTCGTCGGTGGCGCCCCGCTGGTCCCCCTCGACACCCTCGAGGGTGCCGTTGACGTAGGCCGACATCACCGTGCCGTCGTCGGAGCCCCGCTTCTCGCGGGCGATCTCCTGGCCGAGCAAGTGGATCTCCAGGGCAGCCTCCAGCGACTGCTCGAGCCGCGTGTCCGGACCCCCGCCGACCGCGCCGACCATCCGGTTGGAGATGTCGAAGATCTGCTCGCTGCGCTCGGGAACGCCCAGCAGATCGGCGATGACCCGCATCGGCAACTGGGCCGCGATGTCGTTGATGCCGTCGGCGGTGCCGTTGGGCGCGATCCTGTCGATGACCCCCTTGGCGATCGCCTCCACCCGGGGACGTAGCGCCTCCAGCCGCCGGGGCGTGAAGATGGCCGCCACCAGCCTGCGGTACTGGCTGTGCTTGGGCGGGTCCATGTTGATCAACATGTTCGACATGGCCTCGACCCGAGCTGGATCGGGATCGACCAGCAGCGCGGTGCGGCGCTGCGACGAGAACATCGCCGGATCCCGCAGCACCGCCTTGACCTCCTCGTAGCGGTGCACGAACCACGCCCCCAGGATCTCCGGCTGCGACGTGCTGGGATCGAACGTCCCCGGCTGCCAGCTGGTGGTGCCGGCCTCCCGCAGCTCGGCCAGGCGGTCGTGGGGACACCCCTCGACCTAGGCGTAGGGATCCAGCAGGGTCAGCTCGTTCGTTTCGGCCATCAGGACCACATTCTGCCCGAGCCGCGCCGGTGCCGCGCCCTAGACGTGCCAGTAAGAACCTCGCCGGACTCACGCCAACCCCTCTAGATGGCGCAGCCGGTGTCCACTACCGTCGAACTCGTGGGGAGCGCGCTCGGCGACCGGGGTCCGGTCGTCGTGGTCGGAGCGGGACCGGCCGGCGCGTCGATGGCCGTCTATCTGGCCCGGCAGGGGTGCGACGTGACCGTTTACGAGTCTCGTCCCGACATTCGACGCGTCGACATCGGTGCGGGCCGGTCCATCAACCTCGCCCTCGCCACCCGGGGAATCGTGCCGCTGGTGGAAGTCGGTGTGATCGACCGGGTCGAGGCCATCACGATCCCCATGCGGGGCCGGATGATCCATGCCGGCGACTCGACCGAACCCGTCCTACAGCCCTACGGCACACGCCCCCACGAAGTGATCCACTCGGTGTCGAGACGCGACCTGAACGCCATCCTTCTCGACGCGGCCGAGGCCACCGGCCGGGTGAGCATCGACTTCGAGAGCTCCGTGCGCGCGATCGACTTCGACGCGGGCACACTCGCCGTGGCCACGCCCGGCAGCATGCGCACCGTCCCGTTCGGCACCGTGTTCGCGGCCGACGGGGCCGGATCGGAGCTCCGCAGGGCGATCACTGCCGCCGACGGGGGCGCGGCCGAGGTCGACTGGCTCGACCACGGGTACAAGGAACTGGAGATCCCTCCGGCCGACGGGGGCAGGTTCCGCCTCGACCCCCACGGGCTTCACATCTGGCCGCGAGGCGAATTCATGCTCATAGCGCTGCCCAACCCCGAAGGCGACTTCACCGCCACCCTGTTCGCGCCCAACGAGGGCGAGCGAAGCTTCGCATCGCTGTCGGACCCCGAAGCGGTGTCGCTGTTCTTCAAGGAGGAGTTCGGTGACTTCGTGCCCCTGGTTCCCGACCTCGTCGAGCAGTTCTTCGAGAACCCCGCCGGCCGGCTGGCCACCATGCGATGCCGCGGCTGGTCGGCGGACGACCAAGCGGTGCTCCTAGGTGACGCCGCCCACGCCATCGTGCCCTTCCACGGGCAGGGCATGAACCTGGCCATGGAGTCGGCCCGGGCCCTCGACCGGCGTCTGCGGGACCGCCCCGACGACGCCGCGGCCGCCTTCGCCGCCTTCGAGGCCGAGCGCAAGCCCAACGCCGACGCCATCGCCGACATGGCGCTCGACAACTACGTGGAGATGCGGGCCGGCGTGGTCGACCCCGGCTACCTGATCCGGCGTGAACTGGCCCTGGAGCTACAGCGCCGCCATCCCGACCGCCTGAGCCCGCGCTACAACATGGTGATGTTCTCGACGATGCCCTACGCCGAGGCCGCGGCCCGGGCCGCCCGCCAGGGTGAGATCCTGGCCGAGCTCACAGCCGGGCGGGTATCGCTGGCCGACGTCGACATGGACCGAGCAGCCGAACTCGTCGCCAGACTGGAGCCTCTGCCCGAACCCGACCCGCTGGCCAGGCCCGACGCCCTGTCGGTGTGATGGGAGAGCTCCCATGAGTGACGAACTCACCTACGACTCCTACCTGCGAATTCCCCAGTTGCTGTCGTTGCAGCAGTGCCGCTCGACCGACCCCGACACCGGTGAGCCCGAACACGACGAGACGCTGTTCATCGTCATCCACCAAGTCTATGAGCTGTGGTTCAAGCAGGTCCTCCACGAGCTCGACGAGCTCTACCGCCATCTCGACGCCGACGAGCCGTCCAGGGGAACCCACCAGCTGAAGCGGGTGCTCAAGATCCTCAAGACTCTGGTCAGCCAGCTCGACGTGCTCGAGACCATGACCCCGCTCGAGTTCGCCTCCTTCCGGCCGTTCCTGGAGAGCGCCAGCGGCTTCCAGTCAGCCCAGTTCCGCGAGCTCGAGTTGCTGCTCGGGCAATTCGACGCCTCCCTTCTCGACCTCGTCGACCACGATCCGGACGCCCGCCGGCGGCTGGAGCTCCGGTTGCAGGAACCGACAGTCTGGGACGCCTTCGTCCGGTGCCTCGGCCGCAGCGGGTACGACATCCCCGAGTCGGTGACCGACCGCGACGTGACGCTCCCGCACGAGCCCTCAGAACAGGTTCAGGCCACCCTGGTCGAGATCTACCGGGGCGACTCGTCGGGGGGCGCCCCAACGAGGTCGTGGCCATGAACTCGCTCACCGTCAACCTGCACCTGCTGATGGTGAGCTTCTACGACCCCACGCCCGAGCGGCACAAGATCCTCATCGAGGACCACGCTTTCCCCAGTGACCACTTCGCGGTGGAGAGCCAGATCCGCCAGCGGGGCCACGATCCGGCCGTGTCGCTCGTCGTGGCGCGGCCCCGGGCAGGCGAGGAGACGTTGCGGCGCGACGATCTGCTGGCCCTGATCGCCGAGCACGGCCCGGAACTCGCGCTGGTGATGCTCCCCGGAGTCCAGTACTTCACCGGCCAGGTACTGCCGATGGCTGACATCACGGCCGCGGCCCATGGCGTCGGCGCCCGGGTCGGCTTCGACCTCGCGCATGCCGTGGGCAACATCCCGCTGGTCTTGCACGACTGGGGAGTCGACTTCGCGGCCTGGTGCAGCTACAAGTACCTCAACGGCGGCCCGGGCGGGATCGGTGGCGCCTTCGTGCACGAGCGCCATGTCGGCGACCGCTCGCTCCCCAAGTTCCTAGGATGGTGGGGCCAGCGCCCCGACATCCGCTTCGAGATGGGCACCGTGTTCGATCCCATCGGCACCGCCGAATCGTGGCAGCTCTCGAACCCGCCCATCCTTGTCATGGCGGCCCTGCGGGCGTCGCTCGACACCTTCGACCGGGCGGGGGGAATGGAGCCGCTGCGGGCCAAGTCGGAGAGGCAGATCGAGTACCTCGACTTCCTCCTTGGCGAGGTGATCGGCGACCGGGTGGAGACCATCACGCCCAACGCGCTGGATGAGCGGGGATGCCAATTCGCGCTGCGGGTCAAGGTGCCGGGCGTCGACGGCCGGGCCGTGCACCAGGGACTGGAGGACGCCGGCGTCGCCTGCGACTGGCGCTACCCCGACGTGATCCGGGCAGCTCCGGTGCCCCTGTACAACTCGTTCACCGACATCCACCGCTTCGTCGTCATCCTGGACCGCGTGCTCGGCGAGGCCGCCCGCTGAGCCCCAACGACCCGGTGAGCGCGTAGCGTGGCTGCGATGGCTTCTGCAAGCGGCTCCGGGGAACCTCGCCCGCTTCACCCGTCGGGCGCGTCCGGTCCCGACCCGGCGCCCGGGCGGGGCGGGATGCGATCGTCGGCCTGGTTCGACATCGTGGACGATCCGCTCATGTCGGGGGTCTACCTCGAGCGCTACGCCAACTACGGACTCACCCGCGAGGAGCTCCAGTCGGACAAGCCCAAGATCGGCATCGCCCAGACCGGCTCGGACCTGTCGCCGTGCAACCGGCACCACCTGGAGCTGGCCAAACGGGTCCGGGAGGGCATCCGCACCGCCGGCGGGATCGCCTTCGAGTTCGGCGTGCACCCCATCCAGGAGACCGGCAAGCGTCCCAACGCCGCACTCGACCGCAACCTGGCCTACCTGAGCATCGTCGAGGTGCTCCAGGGCTACCCCCTCGACGGGGTGGTGCTCACCATCGGCTGTGACAAGACCACCCCGGCATGCCTGATGGCCGCGGCCACCGTCAACCTGCCCGCCATCGCACTGTCGGTGGGCCCGATGCTCAGCGGCTGGCACGAGGGCCGGCGCACCGGCTCGGGCACCATCATCTGGAAGGCCCGCGAGCTCTACGCCGCCGGCGAGATCGACGAGGCCGGCTTCATCGACCTGGTGGCCTCGGCCGCGCCGTCGGTGGGCTACTGCTCCACCATGGGCACCGCCACCACCATGAACAGCCTGACCGAGGCGCTGGGGATGCAGCTGCCCGGCTCGGCCGCCATCCCCGCTCCGCGCCGGGAGCGGGGCCAGATGGCATACCGCACCGGGGTGCGCATCGTCGAGATGGTGCGGGAGGACCTGCGCCCCTCCGACATCATGACCCGGGAGGCCTTCGAGAACGCCATCGTCGTGAATTCCGCCATCGGTGGGTCGAGCAACGCCCCCATCCACCTCAACGCAGTCGCCGCCCACCTGGGCGTCGGCCTCGACAACGACGACTGGCAGAAGCACGGGCTGGCCGTGCCGCTGCTGGTGAACCTAATGCCCGCCGGCGAGTACCTGGGGGAGGATTTCCACCACGCCGGAGGGGTGCCCGCGGTGGTGGGCGAACTCATGCGGAGCGGGCTGCTGCCCCATCCCGACGCGATCACCGCCAACGGCCGCACCATCGCAGAGAACTGTGGGGGAGTGGGGATCGCCGATCCCGACGTGATCCGCACCGCGGATGAGCCGCTGGTGGAGGACGCGGGCTTCGTGCACTTGTCGGGCAACCTGTTCGACAGCGCCATCATGAAGACCAGCGTCATCTCCGAGGAGTTCCGGCAGCGCTACCTGTCCGACCCCGACGACCCCGACGCCTTCGAGGGCCGGGCCATCGTGTTCGACGGCCCCGAGGACTACCGGGCCCGCATCGAGGCCCCCGACCTCGACATCGACGAGCACTGCATGCTCATCGTGCGCGGCGTCGGGCCGGTCGGCTACCCCGGCGCGGCCGAGGCGGTCAACATGCAGCCCCCGGCCGCGCTGCTGGTGCGAGGGGTGCACTCGCTGCCGTGCATCGGCGACGGCCGCCAGTCGGGCACCTCCGGCTCGCCGTCGATCCTCAACGCCTCGCCCGAGGCCGCGGTCGGGGGCGGGCTGGCCCTGCTGCGGACCGGCGACCGGATCCGCATCGACCTGCGCCGCGGCCGGGCCGACATGCTCGTCGACGAGGCCGAGCTAGAGCGGCGCCGGGCCGAGTTGGAGGCCTCGGGCGGCTACCCGGTGCCGGAGTCGCACACCCCCTGGCAGGAGATCCAGCGGTCGATGGTGACCCAGATGGACGAGGGCATGGTTCTGCGTCCCGCACTGAAGTACCAGGACACTTCCCGCACCAAGGACCTTCCCCGCCACAACCACTGACCGCGGCGAGGCTGTCTTGGGAGGTACCCCACCGTGATGCGAGCGGCCCTCAGGCGCCGGCGACGGCCCCGATGACCGGTGCCGCCGATTGTGGCGTGGTGTTCGACTGCGATGGCGTGCTGGTCAACACCGAGGAACTCGGATGGAAGGTATGGCGCGTCCTGGCCGGCGAGCACGGGATCGAGTTGACGCTGGCGGACCTGCGGGCGATAACGGGGTGCACGGACGAGCAAAGCGTCAGCTACTTCGGGAGGTGGCTGGGGGAGTCGGAGTTGGACGACCTCGGCGCACGGTTTGCGGCGGAGTTCGCGGCGGCCAAGCGAGATCAACTCATCAGCTACCCCGACGCGCTCGAGACCCTGCGGGAACTGCGGGCCCGCGGCATCCCCGTCGCGGTGGCGTCCAACTCCACCTCCGCCGACGTCGAGGCCGCGCTGGCGCGAACCGGCCTGGTCGGGCTGGTTCAGGAGACGGTGGGCGCCGACCAGGTGGCATCGCCCAAGCCGGCCCCGGACCTGTTCCGGCAGGCGGCTTCAGCGCTGGCACGCGATGTGGTGGTCGCCGTCGAGGACTCGCCCGCGGGGATCGCCTCGGCGCGAGCGGCCGGCCTGCCCGTGCTGGCCGTCGACCGGGGCGCCTTCGACCCGTCGTCGCTGACAGCGGCGACGGCTGTCGCTCCGGTCGTCAGCTACGCCGCATTGGAATCGCTGATCGGATCATCATCGAAACGTTCCGGCCGGAAGGAGCAGCCATAAGCGAGGTAGTGCTGCTCACGGGAGCGGGTACGTCAAGGGAATGCTGGGAAAGCCGGCGCTGTTCATCCGGAAGTGGCTCGGCGACGGGACCTACGAGTTCATACTCCGCCGCGCCGTCGGCTGCTCCCTCGCGCGGCCGGCTTGGCGTCGGCCGACGTACACTCACATGTTCGCCGGACACGGAGTCCGGTTGAGGAGAGAGAATCAGTGCGAGGAACTGTCAAATTTTTCAACAGCCAAAAGGGCTTCGGCTTCATTTCGCGCGACGACGGTGACGACGTTTTCGTTCACTATTCCAACATCGTCGGCGACAACTACAGGAGCCTTGAGGAAGGGCAGGTAGTCGAATTCGACATCGGGCCCGGCCGTAAGGGAGATGAAGCTCGGAACGTCAAACCGGTCTGACCAGACAGGTTCACCGTTCGCCGCTGGCCTGCGGGGGAATACTCGCCGGTCTCAGTCATGCGTCGTCCTCCATGTAGGCCTGGATGATGTCGTCGTAGGCGGCGCCGGCCGCGAAACCCAGAGCGGCGGCACGGGCGGTGTCGAAGCGGGAGGGCCATCCGGCCACGATCTCGGCCACGGCAGCGTCGGGTGATTCAACGATCAGCGCGGCCGCGTCGGGACCGGCCACCCGCTGACCGCCCCGGACTGCGCTGACAGACTTAGACCGATGGCCAGGCGCCGGAGCCGGCAAGCCGCACAGCCGGCGGCAGCGACCACTCCTCCGCCGCGGGGAGGCGCCTACCGGCCGCTGTCCGACCGCGACTGTGACGCCATCGTTGAGCACGCCCTCGCCATCCTCGCCGATGTGGGGCTGGCGGGCGCGCCGGCCGGCGCCCGCGACCGGCTGGTGGCAGGCGGTGCCGTTGAGCGGGACGACGGGCGGCTCACGCTTCCCCGGCCGATGGTCGAGGCGGCTGTCGAGCGGTCGCCGTCGCGGGTCGATCTGCCCGGCTTCGTGGAGGACCGTGGATTGACCATCGGGGGAGGGGCGGTGCACATCGGTACCGGCGGCGCCGCGGTCCAGACTCTCGACGCGGCCACCGGGGAGTACCGCCCCTCCAGCCTGGCCGACCTGTGGTCGATGATGCGGGTCGTCGACGCCAGCCCCAACATCCACTACGGACTGCGCCCCCTGGTCGGCCGGGACGCGCCCACCGGCCGGGAACTCGACCTGAACACCGCCTTCGCCTGTGTGGCCGCCACCAGCAAGCCGATCGGCGTCAGCTTCACCACCGCCGACAACGTCGGTGCAGTCGTCGACCTGTTCGACCTCGCTCTCGGCCCTGACGGCGGCTTCTCCCGGCGACCGTTCTGCATGGCCGTCGCAGTCCATGTCGTCCCGCCCCTGCGGTTGAGCGATGAGGGATGCGACATCATCGAGGCCGCCATCGAGCGGGGCATGGTGGTGCAGACCTGCTCCGCCGGGCAGGCCGGAGCCACCAGCCCGGCCTCGCTCGCCGGGGCCCTGGCCCAGGGACTGGCCGAGATCCTGGCCGCCGTCGTGCTGATCGACTCCATCAAGCCGGGACACCCGGCCATCCACGCCTTCATGCCGTTCGTGTCGGACCTGCGCACCGGAGCCATGACCGGCGGGGGAGGGGAGGCCGCGGTGGCCTCCGCTGCGGCGGCCCAACTCCTCGACGCGCTCGGGCTGCCCAACGCCGTGTCGGCCGGCATCACCGACGCCAAGGTGGCCGACACCCAGTCCGGGTACGAGAAGGGCTACACCGTGGCGCTGGCCGCCCAGGCGGGAGCGGACATGGTGCAGCTCTCGGTCGGGATGCTGGGATCGATCATGGTCGCCTCGCCCGAGGCGCTGGTCATCGACGACGAGATGTGCGGAGCCATCCTGCGCTCGGTCCGGGGGATCGATGTCACCGCGGCCGCCCTCGACCTCGCCATGGTCGAGTCGGTGGTGACCGGCGACGGCCACTACCTGGGCCATCCGCAGACCCTGGACCTGATGCGCACCGAGTACGTGTACCCCAGGATCGGCGACCGGGCCTCGGTGGCCGACTGGGAGACCGCGGGCCGGCCCGCGATCTGGGACCGGGCCCGGCTGCGGGTGAACGACATCCTGTCGGCCGGCCCTCCCGGCCACCTGCCCGCCGGCGCGGAGGAGTCCATCCGGTCCGCGTTCGACATCCTCGTGTCGCCCCAGCCGTGACCTCTGTGACCCAGGCATCCGAGATCGACCGGGCCCGCATCGTGGTCATCGGCGGCGGAGCCGTCGGCTGCTCGATCCTGTGGCACCTGGCCCGGGCCGGCCAGACCGACGCCGTGCTGGTCGAGAAGCACGAGCTAACCGCAGGGTCGACCTGGCACGCGGCCGGCAACGTGCCGACGTTCTCCAACAGCTGGCTCGGCCAGCGGGCGGGCAACTACGCCTGGCGGCTCTACTCCGAGTTGGCCGCCGATCCCGACGATCCCATCACCTACCGTCACACCCGGGCGTTCTGGCCGGGCCACACCGCCGAGCGCATCGACCATTTCCACCACGTCATCGGCATCGCAACCGGCCTTGGGTTCGACCTCCATCTCGTGTCGCCGGCCGAGATGGAGGACATGCATCCGTTCTGGCGCGACGACGGGACCGTGATCGCCGGCCTACTCGACACCTACGAGGGTGACATCGACCCCAGCGGCCTGTCCCACGGTCTGGCCCGCCGGGCCCGGCGGCTCGGGGCCCGGGTGCTCCCTCACAGCCGGGTGATCGGCATCGAGCAGTTGGGGCCGGGGCATGACAGCGACTGGCGGGTCCATCTGGTCGCCGGCGGCGCTCCGGCTGCTATCGACTGCGAGATCGTCGTCAACGCCGCCGGGTTCTACGCGGCCGAGGTCGGTCGCATGGCCGGGGCCGATATTCCGTTGGCCGTGCTGGAGCACCAGTACCTGGTCACCGGGCCGGTCGCCGAGCTGGCCGTCCACCGGGGTGTGCTGCCGCTGGTGCGCGACCCCGAGATCATGTTCTACCTGCGGCAGGAGCAGGACGCCTTGCTGTTCGGCAGCTACGGCCACGAGGGCCGCACCGCGTGGGAGACGGGCGCACCCGACGTGTTCGATTCGGGCCTGTTCGCCGCCTCGACCGACGACATAGCCGAAGTGGCCTACCGGGCCGCCGCCCACGTACCGCTGCTCGACGAGGTCGGCATCGCCCGGTTCGTGAACGGGCCGATCGCCTACAGCCCCGACGCCAACCCTCTGGTCGGTCCCGCCGCCGGGCTCGACAACTTCTATCTGGCCGCGGGGATCCAGATCGGCATCACCCACGCCGCCGCGGCCGGCAAGGCGTTGACTGAGATGATCACCGGCGGCGACACCGAGTGGGACATGTGGCCCTGGGACCCCCGACGGTTCGGCTCCTGGGCGTTGGCTGGCCGCGGGCGCCGCAGCTACGCCAACGTGCGGGTCCGGGAGCTCTACGAGCACCAGTACGCCGAGCCGTTCCCGCACCGGATCTGGGAGTCAGCCCGCCCGGTGAACCGGTCGCCGCTGTACGACACCCTCGCCGCCAAGGGGGCCAACTTCGGCCAGGTCGCCGGCTGGGAGCGGGCCTTCTGGTTCTCGTCCACCGCCCGGTACAGCCACGCGGAAGCCAGCTATCGCGACGAGCCGTGGCACGATGCCGTAGGGGACGAGTGCTTGGCCGTGCGAGACCGCGTCGGCATCATGGACCATCCCGGCTTCACCCGCTTCGAGGTCTCCGGCGCGGGGGCGGCTGGTTTCCTGGACCGGGTCTTCTGCACCCTGCTCCCCGACGTGGGGCGGGTCAGGCTGGCCTACCTGCTGCGCCCCAACGGGACCGTGTGGAGCGAGGCCACCATCGCACGCCTGGACCCGGACCACTACCTGCTGCTCGGGCCGACCGCGGCCCGCGAACGGGACTTCGACTGGCTGCGACGCAACCTCCGACCCGGTGAGGACGTCGAACTGCGGCTGGGCGAGAGCCGGGCGGCCACGTTGATGGTGATGGGTCCGGCCAGCCGCGAGCTGCTGTCGTGTCTCTGCGACGACGACCTCTCAAGGGCGGCTGCGCCGTGGATGTCGGCTCGGCAGATCATCGTGGCCGGCGTCGAGGCCACCGCGCTGAGGGTCAGCTTCGTCGGCGAGCTGGGGTGGGAGCTGCATGTGGACGACGCCGACCTTGCCGTCCTCTATGAGGCCTTGTGGGAGGCCGGCGAGGACCTGGGGGTGAGCGACTTCGGGTCGCACGCCCTCGACTCGATGCGCATTGAGAAGGGCTACCACGGCTGGCAGACCGAGTTCGGGGTGGAGTACACGCCCTTCGACGCCGGCCTGGAGCGTTTCGTCCACCTCGACAAGGGAGAGTTCATCGGCCGCTCCGCCGCGCTTGAGGCCACCCAGCGGCAGCCCCAGTGGAGCTACGGGATCTGGACCGTCGACATCGGATCGCTGCCGGGCGAGCTCGGCGATCCGCCGCCATCGGCCACCATCCGCATCGACGGCCGATCCGCTGGCTACGTCACCTCCGCCGGCACGGGTTTCCGGACCGGCACCCGGGTCTGCCTCGGCTACGTCGAGGGAAGCCGAGCGGCCGCCGACACTGGCTTCACCATCGACGTCTTCGGCACCCCCTGCCCGGCAACCCGCCACCGCCAAGCGGTCTACGACCCCGACCACCTCCGGCCGCGCAGCTAATCTTTCTCGGGCCATAGTGGTGCAATATGGACCATTAGTGGTAAATTATGGACCAATGGTACGTGTTGAACTGGAGCGGATCGAAGCGCTGGAGCTGATGGGGATGGTCGTCGCGCATCTCAATGTTGCCGAGGCGGTCGCCGAACTGACGCCGCGCCTCGCGACCCTCCTCAGCATCCTAGACAAGCTGGCCGCCGGCCTTCAGGAGGAGCAATGAGCTACACCGAAGCGGACGTGTCCGCCGCAATCGCGAAAATGGAGAAGTACCGGTCGGGCCTTGACTACGAGGTCGGGACCGCTCTCGCCGTGGTCGGCCTCTGTGCCGAGCGGGCCGGCCGGGAGATCGCTATCCGCGACGACATGATCCGGGTCGCCCACCGGGCTGGCGCCTCGTTGCGGCAGATCGCCGAGGCGTCCGGACTTGGCCGCAAGACCGTCACCGCGATCGTCGAGACGGACCCTGCCAGGGCTCAGGGGTGACGACAGTCCCCTCGGCCTCACACCTCGTCAGTTCACCCCGCCGGTGCTGTGGGACTGGCGACACCGTGGTGACGACAGCTCCCTTGGTCTCACACCTCGTCAGCGCAGATCGTCTTCCATGTAGGCGCGGACGATGTCGTCGTAGTTGGCGTCGGCCGCGAAACCGAGGGCGGTCGCCCGGGCGGCGTCGAAGCGCTGGGGCCATCCGGCGACAATTTCGGCCACGGCAGGGTCGGGTGACTCGACGATCAGCGCCGCCGCTTCGGAGCCGGCCACCCGTTCGAGGGCTTCGATCTGTTCGCCGACCTTGACCGACACGCCCGGCATGGTGACGTTGCGGCGGCCTTGGAGCCGCTTGGTGTCCAACTCGGCGGCGTGGACCAGGAACCCGACCGCGGCTCGGGGGCTGGCGTGGGGATGGCGAACGTCGCGGCTGACCGGCAACTTGGCCTCGACGCCGTCAACGGGTTCGCGGATGATGCCCGAGAAGAAGCTTGAAGCGGCTGCGTTGGGCGCGCCGGGGCGGACGCTGACCGTTGGGAGCCTGATCCCGATGCCGTCGAAGAACCCTCGCCGGGAGTAGTCGGCCAGCAGTGCCTCGCCGATCAGCTTCTGGGTGCCGTAGGAGGTGAGCGGGGTGGGATGGAAGTCGTCGGGGATGGGATCAGGGAACGGTGCTCCGAACACTGCGATCGACGAGGCGTAGACCACCCTGGGCGTGATGGGGGAGAGCCGGATGGCGTCGAACAGCCGGCGGGTGCCGTCGACGTTCACCGCCATGCCCTTGTCGAAGTCGGCCTCGGCCTCGGCGGAGACCACAGCGGCGAGATGGAACACCACGTCAGGTTCCAGCGCGACCAGCGCTTCGGCCTCGCCCGGTCGGGAAAAGTCGGCCACGTGCGCGGTGCACCCCTCGGACTCGATCGGGGACTCGACCAGGTCGACCAGGTCGATGGCGTCGATGCTCGCGTCCCGCAGCTGGCCCAGATCGAGCAGCCGCCCGGTCAGCTTGCGGCCGAGCATGCCCGCGCCGCCAGTGATCAGGACCCGCACGAGCATCAGCCCCAGGCGACCGTCATCGTCAGCCTCGGCCGATGAACGGCATGCCGTTGGCCATCACCGTCATGGTCAGCACGTTGGCGTCCGGCGGGAGACTGGCCATGTAGGCGACCGCTCGGCCGACGTCGGCCGCATCCATGGTCGGCTCCGGCCGGATGCTGCCGTCGGACTGGAGCACGCCCTCATGCATCCGGGTGGTGAGGGGGGTCAAGGCGTTGCCGATGTCGATCTGGCCGCAGGTGATGCCGAAGGGCCGCCCGTCGAGCGAGAGCGACTTGGTCAGCCCGGTGATGGCGTGCTTGGTGGCCGTGTACGGCGCGCTGTGGAGCCGGGGCACATGGGCCGACACCGACCCGTTGTTGATGATCCGGCCCCCGGAAGGGTCCTGGGTCTTCATCAGCCCGAACGCCTGCCGGGCGCACAGGAACGAGCCGGTGAGGTTCACGTCCACCACCCGCTGCCACTGCTCGAGGTCGAGCTCGTCGACCGGCACCGGCGGCGCGGCGGTGCCTGCGTTGTTGAACAGCAGGTCGAGGCGGGAGTGGTCGGCGCGCACCTTCTCGAAGAGGGACTCGACCGAGGCCGGGTCGCTCACGTCGGACGTCACGGCCGAGCCGGCCCCGCCCACGCGCTCGCACTCGGTGACGGTCTCGGCCAGCGGGTCGGCCCTCCTGCCCACAGCCACCACATGCCAGCCGTCCCGGGCCAGGGCCACCGCCGCCGCCCGGCCCACGCCGGAGCCGGCGCCGGTCACCAGCGCGATCTTGCCGTCCTGCATCGCTGTATCTTCGCAGCGTGCGGGCGTTCTGTGCGCAATCAAGCCGCTTCAGGCGGCATATCTGCTCACAGAACGAGCAGGGGGCGTCAGGACAGGTCGAAGCGGTCCAGGTTCATCACTTTGTCCCACGCGGCCACGAAGTCGTGCACGAGCTTCTCCTGGGCATCGTCGGATCCGTAGACCTCGGCGATGGCCCGCAGCTGCGAGTTCGAGCCGAACACCAGGTCGACGGCGGTGGCCGTCCAGCGGAGCTCGCCGGTTTCGCGGTCGCGGCCCTCGTAGACGTGCTCGGTCTCCGACACCCGCCACTCGGTGCCCATGTCGAGCAGGTTCACGAAGAAGTCGTTGGTGAGCGCTCCGGCCCGGCCGGTGAGCACGCCCAGCGACGATCCCGCTGAGTTCGCTCCCAGGGCCCGCATGCCGCCGACGAGCACCGTTGTCTCCGGCGCGGTCAGCGAGAGCAGGCTGGCCTTGTCGACCAGCACCGTCTCGGGACGGCGCTTGTCGCCGGCCCGCCAGTAGTTGCGGAACCCGTCGGCGGTCGGTTCCAGCACCGCGAACGAATCGACGTCGGTCTGTTCCGGCGAGGCGTCGGTGCGCCCCGGCGAGAACGGGACCGTGACCTCGACCCCGGCACGCCGTGCAGCCTCCTCGACAGCCGCGCCGCCGCCGAGCACGATCAGATCGGCCAGCGAGATTCGCTTGCCGGCGTTCGAAGATCGGTTGAACTCGGCCTGGATGCCCTCCAACGCGTCCAGCACTTCGGCCAGGGATGCCGGATCGTTGACCTCCCAATCGATCTGGGGGGCGAGCCGGACACGGGCACCGTTGGCCCCACCGCGCATGTCACTGTCGCGGAACGTCGACGCCGACGCCCAAGCGGCCGCCACCAGCTGCGCCACCGAGAGTCCGGAATCGAGGATCTGAGCCTTGAGGGCGGCCACGTCGGCCTCGTCGACCAGGTCGTGGTCGACCGCGGGGACCGGGTCCTGCCAGATCAGCTCCTCGTCGGGGACCTCCGGACCGAGGTACCGGGCCACCGGACCCATGTCGCGGTGCACGAGCTTGAACCACGCCCGGGCGAAGGCGTCGGCGAACTCGTCGGGATTCTCCAGGAAGCGCCGGGAGATCGGCTCGTAGTCCGGGTCCATGCGCAGCGACAGGTCGGTGGTCAGCATGACCGGGGTGTGGCTCTTCGACGGGTCGTGGGCGTCGGGCACAGTGCCGGCCCCACCGCCGTCGACCGGAACCCACTGCCAGGCGCCGGCGGGGCTCTTGGTGAGCTCCCACTCGTAGGCGAACAGCGTCTCGAAGAAGCTGTTGTCCCAGGTAACCGGGGTGGGGGTCCAGGCGCCCTCGAGGCCGCTGGTGATGGCGTCGCCGCCGACACCGGTGCCGAAGGTGCTGGTCCAGCCCAGGCCCTGCTCCTCAAGGCCGGCGCCCTCGGGCTCGGGGCCGACGTAGTGGTCGCCGTCGGCCGCGCCGTGGGTCTTGCCGAAGGTGTGGCCCCCGGCGATCAGCGCCACCGTCTCGGTGTCGTCCATGGCCATGCGGGCGAACGTCTCCCGGATGTCGCGGGCCGCCGCCAGCGGGTCGGGGGTGCCGTTGGGGCCTTCAGGGTTCACGTAGATGAGGCCCATCTGGACGGCGCCGAGGGGGTCGGCGAGCTCCCGGTCGCCGCTGTAGCGCTCGTCGCCGAGCCAGCCGGTCTCGGGACCCCAGTAGATGTCCTCCTCGGGCTCCCACACGTCCACCCGGCCGCCGCCGAAGCCGAACGTCTTGAAGCCCATCGACTCCAGGGCCACGTTGCCGGCCAGGATCATCAGGTCGGCCCACGAGATCTTGCGGCCGTACTTCTGCTTGACCGGCCACAGCACCCGGCGGGCCTTGTCGAGGTTGGCGTTGTCGGGCCAGCTGTTGAGCGGCGCGAAGCGGTGAGTGCCCGAGCCGCCGCCGCCCCGCCCGTCGTGGATGCGGTAGGTGCCGGCGCTGTGCCACGCCATCCGGATGATCAGCGGCCCATAGTGGCCGTAGTCGGCCGGCCACCAGTCCTGCGACGTCGTCAGCACGTCGGCGATGTCGGCCTTGACCGCGGCAAGGTCTAGGCTGTTGAACTCGGCGGCGTAGTCGAAGCCGTCGCCCATGGGGTCGATCTGGGCGGAGTTCTTGTTCAGGGGCCGCAGGTTCAGCTGCTCGGGCCACCAGTGCTGGTTGGCCAGCGAGCCCATGGCCGCAGGCGTCTGGTGCAGCACGGGGCACCCTCCGGCGGGCGCGGCTTCGGCAGCGGGGCTGGTGTCTTGGGCGGTCATCGGTGCTCCTCGGCTGTTGGAAGGTTGATGGTGTCGATCTCAGGTTTCCCGGCCGGCGGCGACGGACGCTTTCTGGCAGGTGGGGCAGTAGCCCCAGTAGATGACCTCGGCCTCGTCGATGTCGAAGCCGAAGTCGTCGTCGACCTCCAGGCACGGCCGGTAGCCGGCCGCGCAGTCGACGTCCACCATGCGGCCGCAGTGGCGGCACACCAGGTGGTGGTGGTTGTCGTCGACCCGGTCCTCGTAGCGGGCCGGCGACCGGGCCGGCTGTATGCGCCGGATCAGGCCCGTCTCGGACAGCACGCCCAACGCGTCGAACACCGCTTGGCGCGAAACCGCGCCGATGCTGGCCCGCACGTCGCCGACTATGTCGTCGGCGGTGGAATGGGGCCGGGCCGACACCGCGTTCAGCACGGCCATGCGCTGGGCGGTCACCTGGAGGTTGTGGTCTCGCAGCAACTGCCGGGCGTCCTGGGCCATGGAGCCACTCTAGCACTTATTGTAGACTTAGTCCAAACATGGATTGATCCCACTTGAGATTGATGCCTCGCACCGGACTCGTCCAGGTTGGCCCAGGCGATGCCGCCGGGGACGCCCTCCGGCCAGCGGTCCAGCGGCTCGGCGTTGAGGTCCAGGTTCACGAACAGCGGAGAAGTAGCGCTCGACCGGGATCCTCACCGGCGCCTCCGCGGCCAGGCCCGACGCAGTGACGGCTGTGCCGAGAGTCTGGGCCTCGTCCGGGGAAGCGGTGTCGACCGTCCCACAATCGTTGCGGACCGGTTGCGTGGCTACCCTGAGCCGGCCCACCGAGCGATCGAGGTGTCGATGACAGGGGACAAGCACTACTACGTCGAGTCGTTCGGCACTGTCAAGTTGAGCGCGTTCCGCATCGAGCAGTCCCCGTTCGCCCACCGCTACGTGACGGATGAGACGGTCTTCTGCCTGTACTGCGACCGCCTCTACCCGGTGAAGATGACCGCCGACGAGGACCCCGTCCCCAACTACTGGAAGCTGCGGCGCGGCGTCATGCTGTACGACGTCCCGGAGAAACCGCTCGAAGTCATCGGCCCCGACGCCGGCCGTCTGCTCGAGAAGGTCCTCACCTGCCGGGTCGAGGCTCTCCCGGTCGGGCGGGCCCGCTACGGCCTGGCCTGCCGTGCCGACGGCACCATCCTGATGGACGGGGTGGTGATGCGGCTGGCCGGCGACCGGTTCTGGTACGTCAAGGCCAACGGCGAGTTCCAGAGCTGGCTCGAAGCCCACGCCATCGGCCTCGACGTCGAGGTGCGCGATCCCCGCTCGCGGGTGCTGCAGATCCAGGGACCCAAGTCGCTCCAGGTGCTCGACGCGGCCATAGGCGGCGGGCTGCCGGAGGACTTCAAGTACTTCCACGCCGACTTCTTCGACGTGTGCGGCCAGCGGCTGTGGGTGTCCCGCACCGGATGGACGGGGGAGGCGGGGATCGAGATCTACTGCAACAGCGGCCCGGCGCCCACCGACCACGACGCCCTCTGGGTCGGACTGCTCGCCTGCGGGGAGCCCTTCGGGATGGAGTTCAGCTCGTCGTCGTCGATGGGCCTCCGGCGCATCGAGTCGGGGATCCTCGACAACGGCACCGACATCGAGGGTGGGTCGACACCCTACGGCGCCGGTCTCGGGCAGTTCGTGAAGCTCGACAAGGACGACTTCATCGGGCGGGACGCATTGGAGACCGCCGACCGCAGCCAGCTGCTGTTCGGCCTGGTCTGTGCCACCGCCACCCCGGAAGCCGGTAGGGCCGTCCACCTCGATGGCGGCCCAGTCGGCCACATGACCGCCGGATCGTGGTCGCCCACGCTCGACGCCGGCATCGGCTACGTGCGATTCGACGCACCTCTGCCGGGCGATGACTGGAACGGCAAGACGGTCCGGCTGCACGACCGCAACGGAACACTCCACGACGCCACCCTCGACACCCTCCCGTTCGTGGACAAGGAGAAGCAACTGCCCCGCGTCGCATGGAGCGGTTCCGGCAGCTGAACCACGACCACCGGATTTGCAGGCTGTCGTGAGCCTCGACTTCTCGATGCGCCCCGAGTGGGAGGCGCTGCGGGCCCGGGCCCGGGCCGTGGCCGAGCAGGGCGTGGCCGCCTACGGCCGGTGGAGCGACTCGTGGATCAACGGACACTCCAAGGAATTCTCCAGGGTGCTGGCGGCCGAGGGCTTCATCGGGATGACCTGGCCGGCCGAGTTCGGCGGGGGAGGACGCCCCGGCATCGAGCGCATCATCATGGCCGAGGAGATGATAACGGCAGGGGCGCCCATCGCGGCCAGCTGGTTCGCCGACCGGCAGATGGGCCCGTCCATCTACACCTACGGCAACGATGCTCAGAAGGCCGAGTACCTGCCGGGGATGCTGTCGGGGGACGCATCCTGGTGCATCGGGATGAGCGAGCCCGAGGCCGGATCCGACCTGGCGGCACTCAAGACGTGCGCGGTCCGAGACGGTGCCCACTATGTGGTCAACGGCCAGAAGATCTGGACCAGCGGTGCGGCCAGCGCCGAGTACTGCTACGTGATCTGCCGCACGGGCAGCGAGGGCCCTCCCCACCGGGGTCTCAGCGAGCTGATCGTGCCCATGGGCCTCGACGGCATCGAGGTTCGGCCGGTGCGGGACATGGTCGGCAACTCGCATTTCTGCGAGATCTTCTTCACCGACGTGCGGGTGCCGGCCGGCAACCTGGTCGGCACCGAGGGCGGGGCGTTCAAGCAGACCATGGTCCAGCTCGGCTACGAGCGGGGCGGCATCGACCGGCTGGTGTCCAACCGGCCGTTGTACGACCTCGCCCTGGAGCATGCCGATCTCACCGAGCCCCGGACACGGCAGGAGATCGCGGCCATCGATACCGGATACCGGCTCGGACGGCTCATGGTGTACCGGGGCGCTCTCGGCGAGGGCTCCGCCGACTACAGCGCGGGGATCAAGGCGTTCTGCACCGAGCACGAGCAGCGAGTGGCCCAGTTCGCGGCCCGGGTCCTGGGCGCGGCCGCCACCGTGGGGGACGTTCTGCCCGCCGCTATCTGCTACGCGCCCGCCTACACCATCCAGGGCGGTACGTCTTCCATCATGCGCAACATCATCGGCGAGCGCATCCTCGGCCTACCCCGCGAGCCCCGATAACGCCGCGGCAAACCAGCCCCCCGAGATTTCTGGGGGTGATTCTGTGGACTCAGCCCGCACAACCATCCCGAGATTTCCGGGCGGCCTCTCCGCGAGATTTCTGGGGGTGATTCTGTGGACTCAGCCCGCACAACCATCCCGAGATTT
>VYBO01000125.1:0-6519 GCA_009844405.1 Acidimicrobiaceae bacterium | reverse complement strand
CGAGATTTCTGGGGGTGATTCTGTGGACTCAGCCCGCACAACCATCCCGAGATTTCCGGCGAGTCCTTACTCGGGGGTGACATGGGCGGCGGTCAGGCCGCCGTCGGCCAGCAGGGGGACGGCATGACGCCGGACGCAATGTGGCCGATGTCACCCTCTGCAAACAGAGCGGCGCAAGACGGTGCCGGTAGTTTCGATTGGTGCAGAGTCCGGTACGCCTCGTCTACCTGCTGCGGCCGACCGTCAAGGTCGGCGTCCTTCTCGCGGTCGGATTCGGCGTGCTGGCGTTCGTCTCGACTCCGTTCCTGCTCGCCGAGATCGCCGACCACTACGGGGTCAGCCTGGGGGTGGCGTCGCTGATCGGCGTGTTCCAGCTGGGCGGCTTCGTGGTCGCCACCTGGGCCGCCGGCCGCTGTCTCCAGCCCCGCGAGTCGGTCTTCGTGAGCGCGCTGGTGGCCGCGGCAGCCGCCAACCTCGTCTCGGCCGCGCTGCCGCCGTTCGCTCTGCTGGTGGGCCTGCGCCTCGTCAGCGGCCTGGCCCTGGGACTGCTGGGCTGGTACGGTTGGGTTCAGGCCTTCGGCGACGACCGCCGGATGGGCGACGTGGCCGTGGCCGGGCCGGTGGTCGGGTTTATCGCCGCGCCTATGGTGGCGCTGTTGCTGGACGCGGGCGGACCCCGGCTGGTGTTCGCTGCGCTGGCCGGCGTGTCGCTGGTCCCGCTTGCCTTCGGGTATCGCAGCGAGGTGCGCGAGCTTCCGAGACCCCGCGTCCGCAACCGGGCGGTTCCCGCGGCCCGGATGCTGCTGGTCTGCGTGGCCCTGTTCACCATGGGCGGATCGGCGGTATTCGTCTACGCAGTGGTTCTGGGAACGGGCGAGCCGGGGTTGTCGGTGCCGACCATCGCCACCGCCTTCAGCCTCAACGCCCTCGTCGGGATCCCCGCGGCCCGTCTGCGGGCCTCCCGCAAGACCCCCAGCCCTTGGATGGCAGCCACCGCGGTGTGCGCCATCCTGCTCGCCACCGCCAGCCAGCCGTGGCTGTTCCTGGGCGCGCTGGTGGTGTGGGGGTTCTTCTTCTGGATGGCGATACCAGCCGTGTTCGAGGTGCTGGCCAGCCGTTCTCGGTATCCCGAGGAACGGGTCGGCGACGCTCAGGCCCTCATGGCGGCCGGCCGGGCCGCCGGACCGCTGCTGGGCGGCCTGCTCATCGACGGCGCGGGCACGACCGTGCTGGGCTTAGTCGGCAGCGGCCTGATGCTCGCGGCTGCGATAGGAGTCTTCACTACCCGAACGGTGGCGCAGCCGCTGGGCGAGGCGCGCAAGGACCGGCCCCCGATGAGCGGACCCTCCGATCGCGCCGCCTAGCTCGCAGCCGCCACCCAGCGCCGCCGAACCGCCTATCTCGGACGAACCGCCCACCGGTGACCGCTACGATCCGGCCATGAGCTCCGATCAGAATGGCGACGGCGGACCCGGGTCGACGCCGGAGTGGTGCCTGCCCACGTTCGACACGGTGGAGGAGGAGCGCCAGCACCGCAAGCAGCGCCTGGCCGCCACCTACCGCATCTTCGCCAAGCTCGGGTTCAAGGACGGCGCCGTGGGCGCGGCCGGCCACTTCAGGCATGCGGTGTCAGGGCTGCAGGCGGATCTGGCCGGAGCCTTCGGTTACGTCGCCGATGATGGCGGCCTCATGGCCGGAGGCCCTCAGCTCGGTCACCGCGGCCAGGCCTGCGTCATGGCTGACCATGCCGAGCAGCAGTCCTCCTGAGGTCTGGGCGTCGGCCAGCAGGGTCACGGACGCGGAACTCGCGTCACCAGCATCCAGGTGGGGCGACACCCAGTCGAGGTTGCGCTGGGTCCCGCCGGGAACCGTGCCCAGCGCGGCCAACTCGCGGGCGCCATCGATGACCGGCACGTCGCCGACGGAGATCTCAAGGTCGACGCCCGACTCCTGGGCCATGCGCAGACCGTGGCCGAGCAGACCGAAGCCGGTCACATCGGTGGCCGCGGTGGCCCCGTGGCGCATCGCGGCGGCTGCCGCGGCTTCGTTGGACCGGGTCATCTCGGCGACAGCCCGGTCCACCACCTCCGGGCGGGCCTCGGCCCGCTTGATGGCGGTCGAGATGACTCCGGTGCCCAGCGGCTTGGTCAGCACCAGCGCGTTGCCGGGCTGCAGGCCGGTGTTGGTGAGCATGCGTCCCGGGTCGACCTCGCCCACCACCGCCATCCCGTACTTGGGCTCGGGATCGTCGACCGTGTGCCCGCCGCCCACCACGAAGCCGCCGGCCCGTGCCGCGTCCTCGCCACCGGCGAGCACCTCGGCCAGCAGGTCGTTGGACAACTCCTCGTTGTTCCAGGCCACCAGGTTCAGTGCCAGAAGCGGCTGGCCGCCCATGGCGTACACGTCGGAGACCGCGTTGGTGGCCGCGATGCGGCCCCAGGCGCGCGCGTCGTCCACCACCGGGGTGATGAAGTCGGCGGTGAGCACCAGGGCGCGCCCGCGGCCGATTCGCCACACGGCAGCGTCGTCGCCGGTGGCGAGGCCGACAAGAAGTTCCGGCGGGGGATCAGGGGTGAGGTCGCGCACCACGCGCGCGAGATCGCCGGGGGCGATCTTGCAGGCTCAACCAGCGCCGTGGCTGAACTCTGTGAGCCTTCGGGCCATCGCAGTCACCCCCTCTCGTGCGCGCCGTCGCAGGAGCATTCGCAGGATAGGCGGCTGGCCGCAGGACGCCGGGGCCTGGCCGCGGCCCTCGCATGGGGGGGCCGACGGCGTGGCCATGGGCACCCGTTTCCTGCTCACCGCCGAGTGGAAGGTGCCGGACGCGGTGAAGGCGGGTGTACCTGGGCACGTCCAGACCTTCGCCGCCTCGCGGCTTCGCTGGTGGTGAAGGCGGGTGTACCTGGGCACGCCCGTTACCGGCGCCGTTGTGTCGAGCAGCATCGACGGCAAGCCGCAGCGGGTGATCCGAACTCGCCTGGTCGAATCGCTGGAGTCGGCCCGAGTCACCCGCCTGGCGCGGGCCGCGGTCAACGCCTGGCGGTCCCAGGGTCCTACCGGCATTTCGATGGCGGCGATGCTGCGGGAGGGGCTGGCCATGCGCCGCGGCCAGGACCTGACCTGGAGACAGATGGCGATGGCCGCCAATGCCCCCATGCTCACCCGGGCCACCATGGTGGACGGCGACACCGACGCCGGCGTCCTGCCCACCGCCAGTGCGTGGGCGTGTTGGACGACCTGCCCACCTGAGCGGAGCTGATCGATCGGATCGTGGCCGAGGCTGTCGAAGCCCTCGACCGCCTCGCTCCCTAGCTCGGCACCTATACCAGCTCGCAAGATCTCACAGGAATTGGCAGCGTCGTGGCCCCAATAGGGGTCGTGGCCCCTATAGGGGTCGTTTTGCTGCCAATTCGGTGAGTGTCGACTGTCGGGATAGCTTCCGGTCCATGTGCGGGCGTTACGTGTCGGCCTCCCCGCCGGACGAGTTGGCCAAGTACTTCGGCGTCGTGGCCCCGCCCCCCGACCTGACTCTTGCGCCCAACCACAACGTGGCGCCGACGCAGACCGTGTACGCTGTGCGGGAGCGGGACGGGGCCCGCAGCCTCGACGCGCTGCACTGGGGACTGGTGCCGTTCTGGGCCAAGGACCCCAGGATCGGCAACCGGATGATCAACGCCCGGGCCGAGACGGTTGCCACCAAGAACGCCTTCAGGGCGGCCCTCACCCGCCGGCGCTGCATCATCCCGGCCGACGGCTTCTACGAATGGCGCCGCCTGGAGGGCTCCAAGCACAAGCAGCCCATGTTCATCAGCCGTCCCGACGGCGAGCCGTTCGCCTTCGCGGGCCTTTGGGAGCAGTGGAGCGACAAGGACAACCCCGACGAAGGCGAGCCCTTCGAGCTGCACTCGTGCACCATCATCACCTGCGAGGCCAACGAGGCCCTGGCCAAGGTGCACGACCGGATGCCGGTGGTGCTGGCGCCGGGCGCCTGGGACCTCTGGCTGGACCCCGCCATCAGCGACGCCGAGGCCGTCACCAGCCTGCTGGTACCCGCGCCGCCGGGCCTGATCCGGATGCACCCGGTGTCGACCGAGGTGAACAGCGCCCGCAACAACGGCGCCCACCTCATTGAGCCGGCCGAACCGCTCGACATCTTCAGCACCTGAGGGCGAGCGCGGATTGATCGGCAGCCAATCGCGGCGAAGGGTGGTCATTCCCGCTCTTGTTCGCTTCGATCACGGGCCGCTCGGGCCACGGCCCCGCCCCGTACGGGCCGGGTCGCCCGTCTATCCGCGGGGCCTCTAAGGCGCTCCTGCAGCAAGGCGGCGACCGCGTCCAGGTCGTCGGGGTCGGGGCTGGTGTCGGCGTTGGAGAAGTCGAGATCGGCCATGGTCGAGATGGGCACGACATGGACGTGCACGTGGGGCACCTCGAAACCGGCGATCATCAGGCCCACCCGGTCCGGGGCGAGCCCGGCGGCCTGCTGGGCCTCGGCCACGCGGTGGGCCACCGCCATCAGATGGGCCAGGGTGTCGCCGTCGAGGTCCACCCAGTGGTCGACCTCCGCTCTGGGCACCACCAGCACGTGGCCCCGGTTGAGGGGCCCCACGTCCATGAACGCGACGCAGGCATCGTCGCGCCAGACGAACCGGCCGGGTATCTCGCCGTCGATGATCCGGGTGAAGATTGAGGGCATCGGTTGATCGTAGGCTGAAGACCCATGGCCGACCCGAGCACCGGCGAGGACCGGATTTTCACCGTCCCAAACCTGATCTCGGCGGCCCGGCTGGCGTGCATCCCCTGGTTCCTTTGGCTGCTGTTCAGCTCCGGGGACCGCTGGGGGGCGGCGCTGCTGTGGGGAGCGCTCGGCGCCACCGACTGGGTGGACGGCTGGTGGGCCCGCCGCTTCGACTCCGTCAGCAAGGTCGGCAAGATGCTCGACCCCGTCACCGACCGGGCCGTGCTGCTCGCCGGAGCGCTCGCGGCGGGCATCGACGGCTCGGCGCCCTGGTGGCTGGTGATCCTCACCCTGGCCCGCGAGGGGATCGTCGCCGTAGTCGGGCTGGCGCTGCTGTCGCTGGGCGCCAGGCCGATCGACGTCACCTGGTGGGGCAAGTGCGCCACCTTCGGCCTGTACTTCTGCTTCCCCCTGCTGCTGGCCGGCGCCTCCGACGTCGGGGTGGCCGACGGCTTCCGGATCGCGGGCTGGGTGTGCGCGGTCCCTTCGCTGGTCTACAGCTATCTGTCCGCAATCCAGTACATACCGCTGGGCCGCGAGTCCCTGCGCCGGGGACGAGCCGAAAGGGCAGGAGCCACGTGAGCGCAGTCAACGCATCAGTGTCGGAGGTGTCGCCGTGAGCGTGCGGTGGGGGGTCTGGTTCGAGCCCACCCAGCCGGTCCGGCGTCTGGTGGAACTGGCCCGCCTGGGCGAGTCGCTGGGCGCGGAGGCCTGCTTCGTGGCCGACGAAGGGACCGAGCGCGACGTGTACGTGGCCCTGACTGCCATAGTCGGGGCCACCGGCCTCAAGGTGGCCCCGGCCATCACCAACCCCTTCAGCCGGCATCCGGTGGCAACCGCGGCGGCCATCGCCACCCTGGCCGAGTTGGCGCCGGGCCGTGTGATGCACGGCCTCGGCGTGGGCGGCAGCCGGGTGCTCAAGCCGCTCGGGATGGATCCCGAGCGCCCCTTCACCGCGCTGCGAGAGACGTTCGAGCTCAACCGGCGCCTGCTGGCGGGCGAGACGGTAGGGGAGGCGTCCCTGCCGTGGTTCCGGCCCGAACGGCCGTTGCCGGTGGCAGTGGCCGGGCGGGGGCCGCGAGTCCAGCGCCTCGCTGCGGAGCGTTCCGACTGCGTGATCCTGTCGGCCGCGCCCCCTGCTGAACTGCCCGCCTTCGCCGAGCAGATCCGCTCAGCGGGTTCCGCCCGGATCGCCTGGTCGGCCTACCTGGCCTACAACGACGCCGAGCGCCGCCGGGTCCTGCCCCACTTCTCCTACATGGCGGTCGACGCCCCCGCCGACGTCAGGCGGGCCGACGGCTTGGACGACGCCATCACCGCCGAGGTCCGCCGCCTGATGCTTGCCGGCAGGATGGCCGCCGCGGCCAAGCTGTTGCCCGACGCCCTGGTGGACCGCTACGCTCTGGCCGGCACGCCCGAGGAGATCTCCGCCCGGATCGGTGGGCTGCGGGACTGCTTCGACATTTTCATGCTGCCCATGAACGACGAGCCCACCGCGGCCGACCACATCCGGGCCGGCGCTGCGATCCTCGCCTCCGCCTGACTCCCGCCGCCGGGGTAGTGCTCGCCGCCTGTCGGGGACGGCCCTGACCGGTGGTCCACCGATGGGCGCCCGACGTTCGCATCGTGCTGCTATGCTGCCTCCTCCGATAGGCGGACAGGCCTTGATTGAATCCGAACGTAGGAGTGTCTGGACATTGCGGCTTGTGAACCGGTTGCCTGGAAGGCAAGGGGGGGGGGGGGGGGGGGGGGGGGGGGGGGGGGGGGGGGGGGGGGGGGGG
>VYBO01000034.1:53215-67236 GCA_009844405.1 Acidimicrobiaceae bacterium | reverse complement strand
GCACCCCCAACAGCCATCCTCGAACCCCACCCCGCTAGCCACGTCAGTAGTCACCATCTGGAAGAACTTCACCGGTCTGTCGCTGCACCTGGCCGAGGCGCTATGGGTGAACCGGCTGACCCGGGTGTGCAACGCTGCGCTGGGCCCAGACCTTGACAGGCCGGTATGGGACCAGGGCGCGGCGCTGGCTTTGGCCGAGGACTTCGCCGACACGGACGGCCTGCGTCCCGACCTGCCGCCAGAGTCGCGGGAGCGGTTCTTGGTGAACGCGGCCGGCGCGTGTGGCTGATGGTCGTCCATCGCTCTGCGCCCGACGCTCCGAGCGTCTGCTGGGACCGCGTGCCGGTGGAGTTCCTAGAGGCCGGCCCTCCCGCGATGGGCGGCTGGGAGTTGCCGCCCGGGCTCGACTCGAGCCTGACCGAGTGGGCGCTCGAGGCGCTGGGCAGGGAGGCCGAGAGGAGGCTGTGGCTGGTGGATCTCCCCCTGCCGTCCGGCACCCGCGGGATCTGGTGGGAGGCCACCGGTCTGCGAACCACTGTGAACGAGTCCGAGTGGACGCGTCGCCTGAACCGGGCCTGCAACACACCGTACGAAGACCCCATCTGGGACAGGGAGGCCGCGGTCGTGCTGGCTGAGGAGCTCATCGTGGAGGACGGTGGCGAGCCCTCGTCGGAGTTGATCGAGATCGGCGCCGACGTGTTGTGGCAGATGACAGCTGTGCCGCCGTCGGGGGCGTGCCCGTGGCACTATCCGGCTGGAACCTTCGAACCCGAGTTCTTCAAGCAGATGGAAGAGGCTAGGCGGGCCGCCCTCAGCCGTTGACGGCGGTTACTCGGGGCTCAGCACTTGGATCTTGCAGCGCGGGCCCGAGGCGCGGGCTAGGCGGGCGTCAGCGGTGAGGAGGGAGCAGCCCAGGGATTCGGCCAAAGCGACGTACACGGCGTCGTAGACGGTCACGGTCGCTCTCAACTCGTATGCACGCCCCAGAAGTGGCAGTGAGGGATAGCGGCGGAACGGAAGACTGGCGAGATCGTCGATGGCGGCCGCGAACTGGTTATCGGTGAGGGTTTGACCGATCAAGCGCTTCCTCAGCACCGCCACGGTCTCCACATCGGCCACGTCGGGGATGGAGACCTCACGTGCTTCCGAAACGACTTGCCGGGCGCGGGTGCCGCCCGGTCCGTCGTCAGCGACGAAGTCGGCGAGAACGGACGCGCCGACGACGATCAGCGCTCGACCTGGGCCTGCTCGCGCTCGGCCAGGACCTGTTCGCGCTCGGCCCGGACCTCTTCGAGGTCGGCCACGGCCTGCCCGAACTTCACCGTGCCCAGCGAGCGACGCTCGATCCGGGCGATTACTTCGTCGAGGGTCGGAGTCTCGGCCAGTCGGGCCAACTCGGTCGAGAGATAGTGCTGAAGGGATGTACCGTTGGCGCGGGCCCTCTGAGTGAGGGTGCGATGGACGTCTTCTGGGACGTTCCTGACGAGCACGTTGGGCATGCTTGCATCGTACAAGCATTGGACGGAGACCCGCAACTCTCGACCCTGGATGGCGCCGGTAGCCTCACTCAGATGGATCGGCCGGCCCCGGACCCGCGCAAGCTGCTGGACCACTGGGAGGAGTGGGAGCGGGGCGAGACCCCGCCGGGCCGGGTGATGAGCGACCTCAAGACAGGCGGCCTGCGGGAGCTTCTCCAGGACCTGGCCGCGGCCGCGGCCGGTGACGGGGAAGGGTCCTGACCGGCTCGACCGCATCGACGTCGGCGGTGTTCGACCCGCCGCCGGCCCCTGCTGGCAGGGGCGGATCCCAGCACATCCCCCGCCCGGCCAATGCCCGGATGGGCGGGCTGCCGCCTTGGGGCGGGCTCCCGGAGCAGCGACGCCGCCTGAGCCTGGAACAGGTGCTGCAGGCGGTCGTGGACACCCCGCCCGGGTTCGTCCCCTCACCGGCGACGGTGCCACCGGGATCGGCGCCATCAGGCGTGCTGGTGCTGCTCTACGGGCATGAGGGCGAGCCGTGGGTGGTGCTTACCCGGCGCGCCTGGCACCTCCGGCACCACGCCGGTGAGGTCTCCTTTCCCGGCGGGCGGCGGGAGCCCGGCGATGCGGACTTGTGGGCCACCGCTCTGCGAGAGGCGACTGAGGAAATCGGGCTGGACCCCGAGAATGTGTCTCGGGTCGGTCGGCTCGACAGCTTCGTCACTGTCGGATCCCGGTCGCTGGTGTGCCCGTTCGTGGCCACCGTCGAACAACGCCCCGAGTTGGTGCCCGACCCGGTCGAGGTGGATCAGGTGCTGCACGTCCGGCTGGCTGAGCTGACCGACCCCGAAGCATGGCGAGAGGAGGTCTGGTCGCTGGATGCAGCCTTCGGAGGCGAGCGCACCATGACCTTCTTCGAGCTGCCGGGCGACACCGTCTGGGGGGCTACCGCGGCGGTGCTGCGTCGACTCCTCTCGATAACGGTCATGGGGTCGACTGCCGGGTAGGCTCGTCCGGTGCCCGGCTTCCGGTGCCTCTGTTTCTTGGTGCCCAGCCCTATGAGTGAACCCGTACGAAGGTCGCAGTGCCCGGGGGGCTTCGATGGCTGAAGTCGAGATCGGACTGGGAAAGTCCGGTCGCCGCGCCTACCGGCTGGACGAGGTCGCCATCATCCCCAGCCGGCGCACCCGCGACCTCGAGGACGTTGACATTTCCTGGCAGATCGACGCCTACCGCTTCGACATCCCCGTGCTTGGGGCCTCCACCGACAGCGTGACCAGCCCGGCCACCGCCGTGCGGATGGGAGAGCTCGGGGGAGTGGGAATACTCGACCTGGAAGGCGTCTGGACCCGCTGCGAGGACCCCGCAACCGATCTGGCCGAGCTGTCCACCGCGCCGTTGGACGCGGCCACAGCACGCCTGCGCGAGCTCTACTCCCGGCCCGTCCAGCCGGAGCTGGTGGCCGCCCGCATCGCCGAGATCGCGGGGGCCGGGGTGCGCACCGCCGGTCGGGTGCGGCCCCAGAGGGCCGAGAAGCTCGCGCCCCACGCCATCGCCGCCGACATCAACCTGCTGGTGATTTCAGGCACGATCGTCTCGGCCGAACACGTCTCGTCGGCGGGCGACCCGCTCAACCTCAAGACGTTCATCCGGCGCATGCAGACGCCGGTCATCGTCGGGGGCTGCGTGAGCTACCAGGCTGCCCTGCACCTGATGCGCACCGGCGCGGCCGGCGTGCTGGTGGGGGCGGGCGCGGGCCACGTGGGAACCACCCGTCACGTGCTCGGCCTCGACGCTCCGCAGGCCACAGCCATCGCCGATGCTCGGGCGGCCCGCATGCGCCACCTCGACGAGACCGGCGTGTACTGCCATGTGATCGCCGACGGCACGATGAGCACCGCGGGCGACATCGCCAAGGCGATCGTGTGCGGCGCCGACGCAGCCATGGTCGGCCTTCCGCTGGCCTCCGCCTCGGACTCTCCGTGCCCGGGCCGGCACTGGGACCTCTCGTCGGGCCATCCCACCCTGCCCCGGGGACGCATCATGGATGTCGAGCCGCGGGGCACGCTCGTCGAGGTCCTCCACGGCCCCGCTCTCGGACCCGGCGGCACCACCAACCTGATGGGTGGGCTGCGAACCTCCATGGCCAAGTGCGGCTACACCGACGTGAAGGACTTCCAGCGGGCCGCCGTCGCCATAGTCTCGCCGTGACGCTGACTTCCCGCAGTTCTGTGAGCATTCGTGCCGCTGTGGGCGGCTTTCTTGCTCACAGAACCGGCTAGCCGTGACCGACTCGGCCTTCGACACCGTCCTGGTGGTGGACTTCGGGGCCCAGTACGCGCAGTTGATCGCCCGGCGGGTGCGCGAGTGCCAGGTGTACAGCGAGATCGTGCCCGCGGCGGTCACCGCGGCCGAGATCGGGGCGCGCCGGCCTGCCGGCGTGATCCTCAGCGGTGGACCGGCCTCGGTGCACGTCGAAGGCGCGCCGACCCTCGACCCCGCCATCTACGACCTCGGCGTGCCGATCCTCGGCATCTGCTACGGCGCCCAGTTGCTGTCCGAGCAGTTGGGAGGCTCGGTCGGTCCCAACGAGCGGGGCGAGTATGGCCGGGCCGAGATGACGGTGGCCGGCGCCGGCGGCGTCCTGCTGGCCGGACTGCCTTCACCCCAGCCGGTGTGGATGAGCCACTTCGACGCCATCGCCGAGCCGCCGCCGGGCGCAACGGTCACCGCGGCCACCGAGGCCTCGCCGGTAGCCGCGTTCGAGAACCCCGAGCGGGGACTGTTCGGGGTGCAGTTCCATCCCGAGGTCGAGCACACCGCCCATGGCCACGACGTGATGGAGCGCTTCCTGAGGCGGGCGTGCGGCGCCGGTCCGAGCTGGTCGATGCACTCGATCATCGACTCCGCAGTGACCTCCGTCCAGGACCAGGTCGGCGACGGTCGGGCCATCTGCGGCTTGTCGGGGGGCGTGGACTCCGCGGTGGCCGCCGCGCTGGCGCACAAGGCCATCGGCGCCCGGCTGACGTGCGTGCTGGTCGACACCGGTCTGCTGCGCGAGGGCGAGGCCGACCAGGTGGAGGAGACCTTCGGCCGCCACTTCGGGGTGGATCTCGTCCGCCTCGACGCGGCCGCCGAGTTCTTCTCCGCGCTGGAAGGCGTCACCGAGCCCGAGGCCAAGCGGAAGGTGGTCGGCGAGCAGTTCATCCGGGCCTTCGAGCGGGCCCGCAACCGGGTTCCCGACGCCGCGTTCCTGGTGCAGGGGACGCTGTATCCCGACGTGATCGAGTCGGGTGCCACCACCCACTCGTCCACCATCAAGAGCCACCACAACGTGGGCGGCCTGCCCGACGACCTGGACTTCGAGCTGGTGGAGCCCCTGAGGTCGCTGTTCAAGGACGAGGTGCGGGCCGTGGGAGCCGAGCTGGGTCTGCCCGACGAGATCGTGCACCGGCAGCCCTTCCCCGGTCCGGGCCTGGCCGTCCGCATCATCGGGGAGGTGACCTCCACCGCCGCCGGCACCCTTCGCCACGCCGATGCCATCGTGCGGGAGGAATTGCGGGCCGCCGGCCTGGAGTGTGAGATATGGCAGTCGTTCGCGGTGCTGCCCGACATCCTCACGGTCGGCGTCATGGGCGACGAGCGCACCTACGGGCGGCCGGTGGTGATCCGGGCGGTCACCAGTTCCGATGCCATGACCGCCGACTGGGCCCGCCTGCCCCACGATGTGCTCGAGGCCATGAGCAGCCGGGTCATCGCCGAGGTTCCCGGCGTGAACCGGGTGGTCTACGACATCACCTCCAAGCCCCCCGCCACCATCGAATGGGAGTAGCGCGAGAGGCTAGGCCAGAGCCTGGTCGAGGTCGGCGAGAAGGTCGTCGATGGTCTCGATGCCGACCGACAGGCGGATCAGGCCGGGATCGACGGCCAGGGGAGAGTCGGCCACCGACAGGTGGGTCATGGTGGACGGCTGCTCGATCAGCGACTCCACCGCGCCCAGCGACTCGGCCAGTCGAAAGACCCGGGTGGAGCTGACCATGTCCACGGCCGCATCCTCGCCACCGGCCAGTATGCACGACACCATCCCCCCGAAACAGCGCATCTGGCGCGCCGCCAAGTCATGGCCCGGATGGTCCGGGAGGCCCGGGTACAGCACGCGGGCGACTCTGGGGTGGTTGGTCAGGTACTCGGCCACCGCCTGCGCGTTGGAGCAGTGGCGGTCCATGCGTACGCCCAGCGTCTTGACACCCCTGAGCAGAAGGTAGCAGTCGAACGGGCTGGGCACCGCGCCCGCCGCGTTCTGGACGAAGGCCATCTGCTCGGCCAGCTGATCGTGGTCGACGGCGATGAATCCGCCCACCACGTCGGAGTGACCGCCCAGGTACTTGGTGGAGGAGTGGACCACGACGTCGGCGCCCAACGCCAGCGGGTTCTGCAGGTAGGGGGTGGCGAAGGTGTTGTCCACGATCACTGCGGCTCCCGCGGCCCGGGCCGTGGATGCCACCGCGGCGATGTCGACCACGGCCAGCATGGGGTTGGTCGGCGTCTCGACCCACACCTGCCGGGTCTCGGGCCGCAGCGCGCCGGTCAAGGCCGCGGGGTCGGTCAGGTCCACCGCCGACCACTCGATCCCCCGCTCGCCGTAGACGCGGGCGATCAGCCGGAACGTCCCCCCGTAGGCGTCGAGGCCGAGCACGACGTGGTCGCCGGGGCGCAGCAGGCCCACCAGCGCGTCCTCGGCGGCCATGCCGCTGGCGAACGCGAAGCCGTGGCGGGCGCCCTCCAGGCCGGCCACGCTGCGCTCCAGCGCGGCCCGGGTCGGGTTGGAGGTGCGGGAGTACTCGTAGCCCCGGTGCTGGCCCGGCGCGGCCTGCACGAATGTGGTGGCCAGGTGGATGGGCACGGTTATGGCGCCCGTGGTCTCGTCGGGCTCCTGGCCGACGTGGACGGCCCGGGTCTCGAACCCCCAGGCATCCTCGCGGCCGCTCATTGGTCCACCCCTTCGGCGAGGGGGTCGCCCGAGATGGACGACAGGTAGCTGAGCACGTCGGTGCTGGAGACCACCGCCCTGGGCCGGCCGCCGTCGAGAACCAGCAGCGCCGGCGATCGTTCCAGCTTCGTCACCGCCAGGGCCACCGGCTCACCGATGCCGATCTGCTCCAGGGGCCTGCTCATCACGCTCTCCACCGGCCGGCCGAGCAGGTCCCCGTTGAAGGCCAGAGCCATCAACTGCAATTCGTGGACCGATCCCATCACCTCGGCCGCGGCCAGCGGCATCTCGCCCTTGGCCACCGGAAGCTGGCTCAGCCCGTTGTCGCGCATGTGGGTCACGGCCAGGCTCACGGGCTCGTCGGGATTCACGTACACCAGCGGCGGCAGCGCACCCTCCTTGGCGTCCAGCACGTCCTTCACGCAGGGGTGCTCGCCGATCAGGAACCCGTGCGACGCCATCCATCCGTCGTTGAACACCTTCGACAGGTAGCCGCGGCCGGAGTCGGGCAGCAGCAGCACCACCACATCGTCGGGTCCGCAGTCCCGGGCCGCCTCGACGGCCGCGCACACCGCGGTTCCTCCCGAGCCTCCGATCAGGAGGCCCTCGCGGTGGGAGACCAGCCGGGCCATGTCGAAGGAGGCCTGGTCGGACACGGCGATCACACGGTCGACTACATCGGGGTGGTAGGTCTCGGGCCAGAAGTCCTCGCCGATGCCCTCCACCAGGTAGGGACGGCCCGACCCGCCGCTGAACACGGAGCCCTCCGGGTCGGCCGCGATGATCTGCACCGACGGGTTCTTCCGCTTGAGGTAGCGGCCCACCCCGCTGATGGTGCCCCCGGTGCCCGGTCCGGCCACGAAATGGGTGATGCGGCCCTCGGTCTGGCGCCAGAGCTCGGGGCCGGTCGTCTTCTCGTGGGCGCGGGGGTTCTCTTGGTTGAAGTACTGGTTGGGCTGGTAGGCGCCCGGCGTGGAGGCCATGAGCCGCTCAGCAGTGGAGTAGTAGGAGTCGGGATCCTCGGGGGCCACCGCCACCGGGCACACCACCACCTCGGCGCCGTAGGCCCGTAGCAGCTGCACCTTCTCGGGGCTCACCTTGTCGGTCATCACGAAGACGCACCGGTAGCCCCGCTGGGCCCCGACCATGGCCAGGCCGACGCCGGTGTTGCCCGAGGTGGGCTCGATGATCGTTCCGCCCGGTTTGAGCAGCCCGTCGCGCTCTGCGCCGTCGATCATCGCGATGGCGATGCGGTCCTTGACGCTGCCGCCGGGGTTGAGCATCTCGAGCTTGGCCAGCACGTCGCAGCCGGCCTCGGGAATCGCCCGCCGCATCCTCACCAGCGGCGTGTTCCCCACGAGGTCGAGGACGGAGTCGGCGACCTCCACGGCTCGCAGGCTACCGGCCGCGGGCTGGAACACGAGTCCGCCTCGTCTCTCCATCCAGGAGGCCGGGCGAAATCGTGACCTCGCATGGCTATTTTATTCTAGTGAAACAGCTTGTGCTAGAATAACGGTGCGAATTTGGGCCGTCTTATTCCAGCGGGCTTGAAATAGCGGGCGCTTATCCGCCCTTAATTCTAGTGAAACAGCTTGTGCTAGAATAACGGTGCGATTTGGGCCGTCTTATTCCAGCGGCATGGACCAAGAAGGGCAGAGCAGGATGGATAGCGAGCGGGCTGGACACTTTCGTCGGCAGTTGACGGGGTACGAAGCGTTCGTGCCGAAGCCGCTGCCGCCAGACCCGCCGCTGCGGTGGGAGGTCAGTTTGCTCAGGATGCTGTCGGAAGCCACCACGGCTTTGGGTCGGTTGGACGGGCTGGCGGGCAGCCTGCCGAATCCTGACTTGTTCGTCGCGTCCTACGTCCGGCGCGAGGCGGTGCTCAGCTCCCAGATTGAGGGCACCCAGTCGAGTCTCGACGACGTCCTCGCGCATGAAGTCGAGGCCAGGACGCACGAACTGCCGGCCGATGTTGCCGAGACGGTCAACTATGTGCGGGCAATGCGCACCGGCTTGAGCCTCCTAGACCAGCTTCCGTTGTCGGGCCGGCTTATTCGTAGGGTGCATGAGGAACTGATGACGGGAGTGCGGGGACAGGAGCGCAGTCCCGGGGAGTTCCGCACGACCCAGAATTGGGTCGGTCCTGCTGGTTGCACGTTAGAGACGGCGGCATTCGTGCCCCCGGCACCCGATGACCTTCCCGCCGCCGTCCGCGACTTCGAAGTCTTCCTGAACGGCAGCGACGATCCGCCGCTCGTACTGGCCGGCCTGGCTCACGCTCAGTTCGAGACGATCCATCCCTTCCTCGACGGCAACGGCCGCGTGGGCCGCCTCCTCATCACCTTGCTGCTGGTGCAGCGTCGGCTGCTAACCCGCCCGCTGTTGTACCTGAGCCTCTTTCTCAAGCAGAACCGCAGCGAGTACTACGACCGCCTCGATGCGATCCGTACCAACGGTGACTGGGAAGGCTGGCTCAAGTTCTTCCTTTCCGGCGTTGCCATCACGGCCAATGACGCCGCGCGGGTGGCGGGCGAGTTGGTGGCACTGACCGAGGAGCATCGACGCATCGCGACCGACCAGAACTTCGGCAAGTACGGGTGGCCGCTGCTGGACCTGCTGGTCGAGCAGCCGCTCGTCACGATCAAGTACGCGTCGGCCCGGCTTGGCTCGACTCCCACTACCGTCGGCCGCCTCCTCGAGCAGATGACCTCTTTGGGGATGGTCGCCGAACTGACGGGCCAGGAGCGGTACCGCGTCTACCGGTACTCGCCGTTCCTGGATGTACTCTCGGACGACGCCAAACCCGCCTAGCGGCTGGCTAGGCGCTCCACGACGGGGGCCATCTCCTCGGCGGAGCCGCCCATTGGGGAGATGTACGAGATGCCCCAGCGCTCCCTCCAGCCCTCGATCCTGTCGACGCACTCGTCCACCGTGCCCACCAGGGCGTGGGGCGAGGCCAGGGCCTGCTCGGCGGTGATCCCGAAGGCCGGGGCCGCGGCCGAGAGCAGGCCGTGAGCGTCGCCGGTGATGACGCCCAGATGGATGCGGGTCTGCAGCTCGATGGATCCGAATCGTTCGCCCGCGGCCTCCCGCACCACCTCGAGCTTGCGGTCGGTGGCCTCCGCGGTGGCGGTGGGTCCGGCGTGCTCGTCGATCGCCCCCGAGTGCAGGCTGGGGTTGATCCCGATGATGTCGGCCCGGCGGGCCGCTAGAGCCAGCTCCGGTGGCCCCCACCGGCTATGAGCAGCGGTGGGCGGGGCTTCTGGACCGGCTTGGGCTGCGAATCGAGCCCGGAGATCCGGTAGTGGTCGCCCTCGAAGTCGAAGGCGCCGTCGCCGAAGCAGCCCTCCAGCACGGTGACCGCCTCGTCGAGCCGCTCAATGCGCACGCCGGGCCGGTCGAACTCGAGGCCCGCTTGTTCGTAATCGGAGGCCATCCATCCTGCTCCGATGCCGATCTCCAGGCGCCGCCCGAGATCACATCGAGAGAGGCCAACTCCTTGGCCAGCACGGCCGGGTGCCGGTAGTCGTTGGCTAGCACGAGGGTCCCCACCCTCAGCGTGTTGGTCGCCAGCGCGACGGCCGCCATGGTCACCAGGGGCGCATGCCGGTTGTCGAAGTGATCGGTCATCACCACCGACGAGTACCCCATGTCCTCGGCCCGGCGGGCCCGTGCCGCGATCTCGTCGGGCCCGTCCAACCCGTCCAGGCTGAACCCGAAGCGGAACGGACGGCTCACGAGGGAATCAATCCACTGGCGGCAGGCACCCGCCGAACGCTGCCCGGCTCGACGCCTGGCGGCCGCACGCCCCCGAGGATCAATCCACTGGCGGCAGGCACCCGCCGAACGCTACCGGTGTGCCGTCGTGACAGGCGTCCGGCGCTGTCGGGTGGCGGCAGTAGGGTGGCCTTGATGGCGGAATCGGCGATTCTGGAGGACCTGAACCCGGCCCAGTACGAGGCGGTCACCCATACCGGCGGACCGCTCCTGGTGGTGGCCGGAGCGGGGTCGGGCAAGACCCGCGTGCTCACCCATCGCATCGCCCACCTGATCGACCACCACGGCCTGTCGCCGTTCGAGATCCTGGCCATCACCTTCACCAACAAGGCCGCCGGCGAGATGCGCGACCGCGTCGGCGCCCTCGTCGGGCCGGTGGCCGAGAGCATGTGGGTGTCGACGTTCCACGCGGCCTGCGTACGCCTCCTGCGCCGCGACGCCGACTACATCGACTACCCGAGCCACTTCACCATCTACGACCAGGGCGACGCGGTGCGCCTGTGCGGCTACGTGCTGCGCGACCTGAACCTCGACCAGAAGCGGTTCCCGCCCCGGGCGATCCACGCCGCCATCTCCGCGGCCAAGAACGACAGCATCGGCGCCGAGGAGTACGCCGAGCGGGCCTCCAACGTCTTCGAGCGGCGCATCGCCGAGGTGTTCATCCGCTACCAGCGCCGCCTGACCGCGGCCGCGGCCATGGACTTCGACGATCTGCTGCTGCGCACGGTCGAGCTGTTCCGGAACTGCCCGGAGGTGCTGGAACGCTGGCGGCAGCGGTTCGCCCATGTGCTGGTGGACGAGTACCAGGACACCAACCCGGTGCAGAACGAGCTGGTGATCAGCCTGGGGGCCGAGAGCCGCCAGGTGACCGCGGTGGGCGACGCCGACCAGTCGATCTACGCCTTCCGGGGCGCCGACATCCGCAACATCCTCGAGTTCGAGCGGGCCTTCGACGACGTCCGCATCGTGGTGCTGGAGCAGAACTACCGCAGCACCCAGAACATCCTCGACGCCGCCAACTCGGTGATCGTCAACAACGCCGGCCGCAAGCCCAAGGACCTGTGGACCGACCAGGGGTCGGGGCCGGCCATCGTCCGCTACCACGCCGACGACGAGGAGGACGAGGCCCGCTACGTGGTCAGCGAGATCGTGCGCCGCTGCGACACCGAGCAGATGCGTTTGGACGAGACGGCCGTCTTCTACCGCACCAACGCGCAGTCGCGGGCGGTGGAGGAGCAGCTCATCAAGGCCGAGATCCCCTACCGGCTGGTGGGCGGCACCCGCTTCTACGACCGCCGGGAGGTGCGTGACGCCATGGCCTACCTCAAGACGGTCACCAACCCCGGCGACGAGGTGAGCGTGAAACGGGCGCTGGGCGTGCCCAAGCGGGGGGTGGGCGCTACCTCGGTGGCCAAGATCGACGCCTACGCTGCCGACTCCGGGCTCACCTTCTACGAGGCTCTCCGCCACTGCGCCGACGCCGGCGTCACCGGACGCTCGGCGGCCGGCATCCGGCAGTTCTGCACGCTGATCGACGGAGCTGTCGGCCTGGAGGCGTCGCCGGCCGCGGTGCTGCAGGAGCTGCTGGAGCGCTCCGGGTACCTGGACGAGCTGCGCTCCGAGAAGTCGGTCGAGGCTGACGGCCGCTTGGAGAACCTGGCGGAGCTGGTGGGGGTGGCCGGCGAGCACGAAACCCTCGACGAGTTGCTGGAGGCGGTGGCGCTGGTGGCCGACACCGACGAACTGGCCGACACCGGTTCCGATGAGTCCGCGGTCACGCTCATGACCATCCATTCGGCCAAGGGCCTCGAGTACCCCGACGTGTACATGGTCGGGATGGAGGACGGTGTGTTCCCCCACATCCGGGCATTGGGCGAGCCTCACGAGCTGGAGGAGGAGCGCCGCCTCGCCTACGTCGGCATCACCCGGGCCATGCGCCAGCTCACCCTCACCCACGCCTGGAGCCGGCTGCTGTACGGCAGCCGGCAGTACAACCCGCCGAGCCGGTTCCTCAAGGAGATCCCCGACGAGCTGGTGCAGACCGTCGACGGGTCCCGGGTGGTGCGCAGCCGCTACTACAGCCGCCGCCGGCGTGAGCTCAGCCTCGACCGGCGGTCGGCCAACCGCGACGAGATCGTGGAGCGAGCCCTCGACGCCGGTCGCCGGCCCCCGCCCTCGCAGTCGGGTGCCGACCGCCTGGGCCTCCAGGTGGGCGACGACGTGCGCCACGCCCAGTGGGGCGAGGGCGTGATCCTGAACATCGAGGGCGCGGGGGACGACGCGCAGGCGTCGGTGCGGTTCCCCACCGTCGGCGAGAAGCAACTGCTGCTGTCGTGGGCCCCGCTGGAGAAGATCTAGCGCCTTGACGGTCAGGCGTCGTGGACTGCGATGCGCAGGCGCTTGTTGGCTTTGCCCTTCGACTCGGTCTTGACCACCTCGAAGCGGCCCACCTCTCCGGTGGAGGGCAGGTGCGTGCCCCCGTCGGCCTGCTTGTCCAGCCCGACGATGTCGACCACCCGGATCTCCTGCACCGATTCCGGGATGAGGTTGACCTTGGTGCGGATCAGGTCCTCGTCGGCCAGGGCCTCGGCCCGGGGCAGGAACGAGATCTCGATGGGGCGGTCGGCGGCGATCTCGGCGTTGACCAGCTCGGTGACCTGGGCCGCGAACCCGTCCGGCAGGGGATCGAACTCGAAGTCCATGCGGGCCGACAGCGGGGCCATGTTTCCGCCGGTCACCGACACGCCCCAAGTGTTGTAGATCACCCCGCACAGGATGTGCAGCGCGGTGTGGGTGCGCATCAACCCATGGCGGCGCTCCCAGTCGAGCTCGCCGCGCACCGGCGTGCCTGCCGGCGGAGCCGGGGTTTCGAGGGTGTGCCACACCACGTCGTGGCCCCTCACGTCGGTCACCGTCGCCGTGCCGCCGCCCCAGCTCAGCGTTCCCGTGTCGTGGGGCTGGCCGCCGCTGGTGGCGTAGAAGGCGGTGGCGTCGAGGGCCACCCGCCCGTCGTCGTCGACCGCCGCCACGGTGGCGTCGAAGGCCCGGCACTGGGCGTCGCGCAGGAATATCCGGTCGGTGGGGTTCACGTCAGCCATGGATCCTCCAGTGTGCCAAGTCAGGCGTGCCATGCCCGCTCTTGTTCGCTTCGCTCACGGGCCGCTTGGGCCACGGCCTCGCTCGGTGGACCGCCCATGCTCTCACGGATCGCGGTTTGTCCGCTCGGCCTCTGGGTTGATGTCGACCCGGACGTCGCCGTCCACGACAGCCACGCTGAAGTGGCGCAGGCCGGTGCCGGCGGCGTCCACGACGTCGTCGGAGTCGCAGGTGTTCACGAATTCGGCCTGCTCGGTCTGCCACTCGAAGAAGCAGTCCCGGCTCTGGCCCGGCCGGCGGGCCTCGAAGGCCAGCCATCCCGACTCGGGATCGTCCCCGAGGTGCTGCAGGATGATGTCGCGCTCTCCGTCGGCGACGTCACCGAACAGGATCGGCCCCCGGTCGGCGATCTCGGCGCTGATCCGGCCGGTCTCCATGTCGCGGAAGTCCCGGTCGCCGAGGCGGACCTCGACCTCGGTGCCGCCCCGGGTCAGCAGCAGCACGCCCAGGACCAGACCCAGTGCGACCGCCACCCCGGCCAAGCCCACCACCGCGACGGTGCGCAGGTCGGGACGGGGTCCGCTGGAAACGGGCATCGCTGCCTATCGCCTCAAACTCGGTGCGCCGGTTCGGCGGTCGCTGGGGATCGGGTAGCGGGCATCGCGGCCTAGTATCGCCGC
>VYBO01000034.1:0-53115 GCA_009844405.1 Acidimicrobiaceae bacterium | reverse complement strand
GGGATCGGGTAGCGGGCATCGCGGCCTAGTATCGCCGCTCGTGGATCTGTTCGAGCATCAGGGCAAGGAGCTGTTCGCCCGGTACGGACTGCCGGTTCCCACGGGCGAAGTGGCGTTCTCGCCCGACGACGCGGTGGCCGCGGCCTGCAGGCTCGGACTGCCGGTGGTGGTGAAGGCCCAGGTCCACACCGGAGGGCGGGGCAAGGCCGGAGGCGTGAAGCTCGCCGCCGACCTCGACGCCGTGCGCAGCCATGCCTCCGGCATCCTGGGCCTCGACATCTCGGGTCACATCGTGCGCCGCCTCTGGATGGAGCAGGCGTCCGACATCGCCGAGGAGTACTACGCCAGCTTCACTCTCGACCGCTCCGCCCGCAAGCACCTGGGGATGCTGTCGGCCGAGGGCGGCGTGGACATCGAGACCGTGGCCGCCCTCGACCCCGACGCCATCGCCCGCATCCACATCGACCCGGTGGACGGCCTGACGCAGCCTGCGTGCCGCCAGTGGGTGCGGGCTGCCCGCATCCCCGGATCCGCCGCGGACGCGGTGGCCGATGTGCTGGTGACCCTGTACGGCGCCTACGTGGACGCCGACGCCGACCTGGTGGAGGTCAACCCGCTGACCGTGACCTCCGGCGGCGACGTGGTGCTGCTCGACTCCAAGGTCACCCTGGACGCCAACAGCACGTTCCGCCACGACGACTACGCCCAGTACGACGCCACGCAGACGCGCGACGAGCGGGAGCAGGCCGCCCACTCCAAGCGGCTGCAGTATGTGGGCCTGGACGGCTCGGTCGGGGTGATCGCCAACGGCGCGGGCTTGGCCATGAGCACGGTGGACGTCGTCAACCAGGTGGGGGGCCGTCCCGCCAACTTCCTCGACATCGGCGGAGGCGCCAACGCGGAGGTCATGGCGGGCGCGCTGGAGGTCATCAACAACGATCCCGCGGTCAGGGCCATCCTGATCAACATCTTCGGGGGCATCACCCGGGGCGAGGAGATCGCCAACGGCATCATCGAGGCCACCCGCCGGGTCGACATCGACTCGCCCATCGTGATCCGCCTCGACGGCACCAACGCGGCCGAGGGCCGGGAACTGCTGGAACCCCACCTGGGCGGTGAGCTGATGATGGAGCCGACGATGCTGGACGCCGCCCGCCGGGCGGTGAAGCTGGCCGGCGCGGCTGGCGGTCAGGGACAGCCATGAGCATCTTCGTGGATGAGAACACCCGGGTGGTGTACCAGGGGCTCACCGGCTCGCAGGGCCGCTACTACGGCCTGCTCAACCGGGACTACGGCACGCAGGTCGTGGCCGGCACCAACCCCCGCAAGGCCGGGACCGATGTGGACGGCGTGCCGATCTTCGCCACCGTCGCCGACGCCGCGGCGGCCACCGGCGCCACCGTGAGCTGCGTGTTCATCCCCGCGCCGGGAGTGCCCGGCGCGGTGCTCGAGGCGGCCGAGGCCGGCATGGAGCTGGTGGTGGTGATCACCGAGGGGGTGCCGGCCCACGACGAGGCGTTCCTGTTCAACAAGCTGAGGCGCGATCATCCGGATGTGCGGCTGCTCGGCCCCAACTGTCCGGGCGTCATCAGCCCCGGCAAGTGCAACATCGGCATCACCGCCGGGCACATCGCTGAGCCAGGAGGACCGGTGGGGATCGTCAGCCGCTCGGGCACGCTGACCTATCAGGCGTTGTACGAGCTCAAGCAGCAACAGATCGGTGTGACCACCTGCGTGGGCATCGGCGGCGACCCGGTGCCCGGCACGACCTTCGTCGACTGCTTGGCCGCCTTCGAGGCCGATCCTGAGACCCGGGCCGTGATGATGATCGGTGAGATCGGTGGATCGGCCGAGGAGGAGGCGGCCGACTTCATCGCCGAGCACATGACCAAGCCGGTGGTGGCCTACGTGGCCGGGGTCACCGCGCCGCCCGGCAAGAAGATGGGCCACGCCGGCGCGATCGTGTCGGGCGGCAAGGGCACGGCCGCAGCCAAGATGGAGGCACTGACCTCGGCCGGGGCCCGGGTGGGCCAGAACCCCACCGAGGCCGGCGAATTGATGGTGGAGATCGTCGCTTCCCTGTAACGGCGCTCAACGGCCGTCGGCTGCTCCGGCAACTAGACCCTGGTCGGCGCTGGTCTTCTCCCCTATGCGGATCTCGTATGTCCGAAACGCGGCCGCGAGGTTTGCCCATACCTCCGCCGAGACTCCGGTCTCAAGCTCCAGCAGTTCGGCGATCTCGGGGGTTACGGGCGCCTGGCCGCCGATCATCAGGTTGACGTGCTCAACCGACAGGCCGGTGCGCTCGGCGAATTCGGCTGGAGCGATGCCCCTCTCCTCTAGCACTTCGGCGAGCGTGTCGCCCGGAGCCAGCACGACTTCAGGATCGTAGTGGTGCCCAACTGCGGTCGCATCAGCCATGCGAACCTCCTCGTGTCAGTGATAGTCGACGATCTCGGTGACGGTCACGCTGACGACCCGAGCCCAATCGAGGCCACCGTCCTCCCTCGTAGGCGGAGGCACAGCCGTCGGACGGAGTATGAGGCGATGGCCCCGGTGCACGTCCACAGCGAGTTCGCCGGCGCGGCGGCCAACGAGCTCGTGACATCTGCCGGGCAGGTGGCGCATGTCATCGAGGCTAACCGCAGCCGCAAGCTGCTGAAGCCGCAGTGTGATTCGTTTCGCGCCCTCCGCGCCCCAGCGACGCTGGAGCAGTCTCTGGTCCGACAATTGTCGTCGCAGCTTGGCTGTGGAGAACAGAACGTCCACCGATCCTCGGTCGGGTAGTTGACGGCCATGGCGCGGTCAGCATAGGCGTCGAAGGCCCAACGTTCCTACTGTTTCATAATATTCTGAGCTATATGAGCACAGATCAACGGGCGCACGTTGATGTGACGGCAGCCTTCTCCGGCAGGGTGTGGCCCGTAGGCTCAACGCTTGTGGATATGACACCTAGAGCGTTGCTGTCAACCTTCGACAAGGCCGGTGTGGTTGACCTGGCTGCGGGGCTGGTCGATCTGGGGTGGGAGCTGATCGCGAGTGCGGGCACGGCGCGGGTGTTGGAGGGCGCTGGACTGCCAGTGGCGGATGTGGCCGACTACACGGGTTCGCCGGTCATGCTGGGGCACCGGGTGGTGACGCTCCATCCTCGAGTCTACGGCGGGATCCTGGCCGACCGGGAGGACCCCGCCCACAGGGCTGACCTGGAGGCCAACAGCATTGACCCGATCGATCTGGTGGTGGCGAACCTGTATCCGTTCGAGGCTTCGCCCGGCATCGAGACGATCGACATAGGCGGCCCGACCATGGTGAGGGCCGCGGCTAAGAACCATGCCCACGTGGGCGTGGTGGTGGACCCGGCCGACTACCAGGCGGTCCTGGACGAGCTCCGCTCGAACGGGCGCCTGTCAGCGGCCAGCCGCCGCCGGCTGGCCGGCAAGGCGTTCGCCCACACCGCGGCCTACGAGGCGACCATCGCTGGCTGGTTCGACGCCGGGAGCGGGCCGGACGAGCCTGGCCTGCCCGCCGTGATCCGCCTCGAACTCGAGCCGGCCGAGACCCTGCGCTACGGCGAGAACCCCCACCAGCAGGGCGCCCGATACCGCGCCCGGGGGACGCTCGGATTCTTCGACGCCGTCGTCCAGCACGGCGGCCAGGCGCTGAGCTACCTCAACCTGATGGACGCGGAGGCGGCCCGGCGCCTGGCCCACGACCTGGGCGACCGACCCGCGGCGGTGATCGTCAAACACGCCAACCCGTGCGGCGCCGCCGTCGCCAATGAACTGGCCACCGCCTACTCGCGGGCCTTCGACTGCGACCCCCGCAGTGCCTTCGGCGGGGTCGTAGCCACCAACACGGTGATCGACCAGGTCACCGCGGACGCCATGGTCGTCGCGGCCCAGGCCGACGTCGTGATCGCCCCCGGCTTCGCGAAGGGCGTCGTTGACCGCCTGGCCGCGCGCCGGGCCAACACGCGCCTTCTGGAAGCACCGGAGGGCCGCATCGACGGGCCGCCGTGGGAGTTGCGCACTCTCGGTGGTCTGGCCGGCGAGTTCCTGGTGCAGACTCCTCGCTGGCTGGCAGCCGACCCAGCGGACTGGCAGGTGGTTACGGCCCGGGAGCCCACCGACGCCGAGCGGGCCGACGCCTTGTTCGCCTGGCGTGTATGCGCCCACACCAGCTCCAACGCGATCGTGCTGGCCAGCAACGGCACGGCCTGGGGGATAGGCGCGGGACAGCAGAACCGGGTGCAGGCCGGCGAGATCGCGGCGGCCAAGGCCGCGGGCCGGGCCGCGGGCGGCGCCTGCGCCAGCGACGGGTTCTACCCGTTCGCCGACGGCATCCACGCGGCCGTCGAGGCGGGCGCGGCGGTCGTGGTTCAGCCGGGCGGCTCAGTCAATGACGCCGCAGTCATCGCCGCAGCCGACGAGCGCAATATCGCCATGCTCTTCACCGGCGAGCGCCAGTTCCGCCACTGAAGCCGTGAGCCCAGTTCGCTAGTATCCGAGGAGGACTAGGCCGGCAAGCTCTACCACTGGGACTCAGCCCACAGCGTCTACACTGCCCTCACTTGCAACCACCGGTAGAGCTTGCCCTCGATCGCGGCGGGAATGTTGCTCGGCATCGTTCCGGCCTCCTGAGGCCAGTCCGACTCCATATGCGTCCGCGCCGCGCGGAGCGCATCCAGCTCATGCCAATAGAGCGAGAGGTCGGCCCCTGCATCCAGTGGACGCTCGATGAGGAGTACCCATACCTGGAGGCGTTCATCAGCTTCATCGCCTGTCGCGTAGGGACGGCCCTCCTCAGCGTGACGCTGACTTGCGGTTTCGTCTGGTGCGCCGAGGACCCTATTGATCTCGCGCCACGATGAGCCTTCTGCTCGTGCAGCAGCCACAGCTTGGGCGATCTGATGCTCGCATCGCGTCTTGTGCTCGGCCGCTCGCTTGAGCAGATACTCCGCTATGGGTCGCTCGTCGCTCGGGAACGGCTCGTAGGCCTCGCAGCGGTATGCCAACTCGTCTGTAGGCGTGGAGGATGGCTCGATCCGTGATCCCGTGTCGTCGGGCGCTCCCGAGGATCACGGGGTCCACTAGGTCAAGCTACTCGGAGCGTCCTATCCGGCCAACCGCATTCTGAGCGAGCGCCGGTGCAGAGCGTCTTGAGCCGCGCTCTTGTCCGCAGCAGCAGAACCTAGCTCCGGCGGCGTGTGCGGCGGCGGGCCAGGCGGTCCTCGGTTGCCGGGGCTGACGGCGGCGCCGAGTCGATGTCGGGGGGCGGCTCGTCACCGGCCAGCACGGCCGCGATCTTGGCGGTGTGGGCCGGCGTGCTTCCGCAGCAACTGCCGATCACGGCCACCCCGGCGGCCCGGGCGCGGTGGGCGTGGGCGGCCAGCACCTCGGGGGTGCCGTCGTAGATCAGAGCGTCACCGCTCCACACCGGCACGCCCGCGTTGGGCTTGGAGATCACCGGCGTCCCGGTTGAGGCCGCAGTCATTGAGATCACGGCTGCCTCGGTGTCGGGGATGTTGTTGCCGCAGTTGGCTCCCATGGCGGCTAGGCCCAGTCCGCCCAGACGCTCGGCCAGCTCGGAGCCGGTGACGCCCATCATGGTGCAGCCGGCCGTGTCGAAGCTCATCGTGGCGGCTACCGGAAGGTCACAGACCGAGCGGGCTCCACGCACCGCCGCCTCCATCTCGTCGAGATCGCTCATCGTCTCGATCCACAGCACGTCGGCGCCCCCTGCGGCCAAGCCCTCGGCCTGCTCGGCGAAGGCGGCCGCGCAGGCTGCGGCCGACATGTTGCCCAACGGCTCCATCAGCTCTCCGGTCGGGCCCATCGAGCCGGCCGCCAGCAGCCGCCGGCCCGCCCGCTCCATTTCGGCGTCGGCCTCGATGCGGGCGTTGCGGGCCGCGGCCGTGTTCAACTCGACCACGCTGTCCTGGAGGCCGTGCAGGGCCAGGCGGAACGAGGTTCCTCCGAAGCTGTTGGTGACCACCAGATCGGCCCCCGCCCGCAGGTAGGCCCGATGGATGGCTCTCACCTCCTCGCCGTGATGCACGTTCCAGGCCTCGGGAGGGTCCCCGGCGCTTAGGCCCACCGCGAAGAGCTGGGTGCCCATGGCCCCGTCGGCCACGACGTGGCCATGGGCGGCCAGGAGTTCACCGAGGGTGACGGTCATGGACTCCGGTCCGGCATGTCGCAAGTCCCCCCGTCGTGCGGCGGTCCAGGGTTGGTTGCCGCCTGCCACGGTAGCGCCGCCTCCCGTCGGCTCGGGCGCAGTACCAGCGGTACCCTGGCCGCCATGACCCTCGCCTCAGCCCGGTCGGCTGGTCCCCAGTCCGCCCTGGAACTCGGCATCAAGCCCGTCGCCGGAGCCGTCGGGGCCGAGGTGAGAGGCCGCCACCGCAGCGACAAGACTGCGGCCAGCGGCTACTTCGGCATGGCCGGCTTCGAGTTCTGAAACCGCGGTTCATGGCCCCGCAAGGCCGCTGGTCAGGTTGACGGGCCGTGCGATTCGGCGTCTTCTACGAGTTGCAGATGCCCCGTCCCTGGGCCCCCGACTCCGAGCAGCGGCTTCTGGCCGAGGCGATCGAGCAGGTCGAGGTGGCCGACGAAGTCGGCATCGATGTGGCTTGGGCGGTCGAGCACCACTTCCTGGAGGAGTACTCGCACTGCTCGGCGCCGGAGGTGTTCCTGGCCGCCTGCGCGGCCCGCACCAAGCGCATCCGCCTCGGCCATGGCATCCGCCAGGCGCCGCCTCCGTACAACCACCCGGCCCGCACCGCCGAGTGCATCGCCACCCTCGACCTGATCTCCGGGGGCCGGGTGGAGTGCGGCGCCGGCGAGGGAGCCACCCGCCTGGAACTCGGCGGCTTCGGCATACCGGCCAAGCAGAAGCGGGCCATGAGCCTCGAGGCGGGCGAGCAGATCGCCAACATGATGGCCATGTCGCCCTACCCCGGCTTCGAGGGGGGAGTTCTTCTCGATGCCGTGCCGCGACGTGATACCGAAACCGGTGCAGAAGCCCCATCCGCCCATGTGGATCGCCTGCACCAACCGCACCACCATCGAGTTGGCCGCTCGGCGGGGCCTCGGCGCCCTGGCCTTCGCCTTCGTGGACGCGGCCGAGGCCCGCCACTGGGCCGAGATGTATTACGACATCATCCGCAGCGACGAGTGCGTGCCGCTCGGCCACAGCGTCAACGCCAACATCGCGGTGGTCACCGGCTTCTCGCTGCACTCCGAGCGGGCCGAGGCCATCCGGCGACGCTTCGACGGGTTCCACTTCTTCGCCTACGCCCTACGGCAGCTGGCGGTGCACCACACCATCCCGGGCCACTCCGACATCTGGGATCGCTACGAGGCCCAGCGGGGCTCGGCGGTGGACGCCGCGGTGGAGGCCGCGCTGGACGCCGGCGACGACTACGCCGACACCATCGGCACCCCCGCCGACGCCGTCCGCTGGCTCAAGCAGGCCGAGGACGCCGGCATCGACCATGTGATCTTCCTGCAGCAGGGCGGCAAGAACCTCCACGGCGACATCTGCGCGAGCCTTCGCCTGTTCGGATCGGACGTGCGGGGCGAGTTCGCCGATGGCCGGGCCGAGCGCGAGGAGGCCAAGGCCGAGGAGCTGGCCCCCTACATCGAGAAGGCCCTGGCCCGCAAGGAGTGGATGCGCCCCCTGGAGCGCCACGAGGTCCCGGTGGTGGAGGCGTCGGTCGTCCAAGCCGCCGTGCCCGCCAGCAACATCAGCTGACCAAATCGCGGCACTCTTGCCAGGATCGCCGCCGATGAGGTCCTGACCGCTTGCAAACGGCTTCGCACCGAGGGATCTTCCGAGGAAGGCAACTTCTTAGGAAGCTAGATGGGCCTGCCCGCCGTGCGAGCCACGGCCGGTGCGAGGTCTGGAACCTCCGGGAGCGAGGTGAGGAACATGACGGTCACCGAGGAGCGAGCGGCAGCCTGTCCCGTGGACCACCAAGAGCTCGCTCAAGGTGCTCAGGTGGCACGTGGCCGCCGACCGCGACCCTCGGGCCTCCGAGGATCCTTGGCGCTTCGACATCGAGCGCACTCCCAACGACCACGTCGGCGTCGGCGGGGGAGGGCCCCATTGCTGCCTGGGCGCCATCCTGGTCCGCATGGAGATCCGCCTGATGTTCCGCGAGATCGCCCGGCGCATGCCCGACATACGCCTCGACGGCGAGCCCGACTACCTGCACTCCAACTTCATCGGCGGCGTCAAGCGGCTGCCGGTGGCATACGCCCCGTCGCCGTCGTACGACACGGCGGCGCTGCACCGCCTCGGATCCGCGGCCGGCGTGTCAGGAACGGTCGGCTACGTCAGCCACGTGGAGCGCACCGCGTCCTAGCGCGGCGCGCGGGTGCGGTCAGGCCGCGGCCGCCTTCACCAGCCAGTCGAATACGGGGTCGCGGTCGCGGGAGTCCATCAATTCGGGATGCCACTGGACGCCCAGCCACGGCCGGTGGCGGGCCTCGATGACCTCGATGGTGCCGTCGTCGCTAGTTCCTGTCACCTCATAGCCGTCGGCGAGATCGTCGATGGTCTGATGGTGCAGCGAGTTGACCCGGATCGACGGGCCGTACAGCGACGCAGCCAGCGAGCCCTCGGTGAGGTCGACACGGTGGACGATCGAGTCGGGGGGCTGGTCGTGGCAGGCGTGGGGAGGCACATGCTGGTGCAGCGTGCCGCCGCCGTGCACGTTCAGCACCTGGATTCCCCGGCAGATGCCCAGCACCGGCCTTCCGGTGCTGGCCGCGCCGTCGAGCAGCGCCAGCTCGAAGGCGTCGCGCTCCGGCTCGCGCGTGTACAGCTCGGGGCAGGGCGCATGGCCATAGCGCTCCGGCTCGATGTCGGTCCCGCCGGTCAGCAGGAGGCCGTCGAGGCGGTCGGCGTAGTCGGCGGGATCGGCGCTGCCGGGCAGGAAGACGGGCAAGCCCCCCGCGGCGATCACACCGAGGGCGTAGTCGCAGTAGAACACGTCGAGGTGCAGGTCCCGGAACGTCTCGGGCTTCATATTGAGCTCGCCCGCCGTCTTGGTCCGGCCGGTGATGCCGATGAGTGGTCCGCATGCCACGGGCGAGAGTGTACGTTCCCACCCTGCCCGATCCGTCGGCGGTGCCCGGACCGGCCGGATGTCCGCGCCGGGATCAGCTGAGGTACGTTGCGACCTGAGCATCCGGGGCGGGCTCGCCGCCGCGGACGGCAGATGTCCGCGCCGGGATCAGCTGAGGTACGTTGCGACCGTGCCCGATCCGTCGGACGCCCCCGGGGATGCGACTCCCACCGATGTGGACGGGCCGCTGGCATGGCGCGAGCAGGGCGCCGGCGATGCCGTCCTGTTCCTGCACGGCCTGGGTGGTTCGCGCACCTCCTGGGAGCCTCAGCTGGCCCGCCTGAGCGACGCGTTCCGCTGCATCGCCTGGGACATGCCCGGCTACGGCGCCTCGGCACCCGTCGAAGTGCTGAACTTCACCGCCATCGCCGACGCGGTGGCCCGGCTGCTCGACGCGGTCGCAGTGGAGCGGGCCCACCTGGTGGGCGAGTCCTTCGGTGGCATGCAAGCCATTCACGCCGCCCTGCGCCACCCCGACCGCGTCGACCGGCTCGTGCTGGCCAACACCAGCCCGGCGTTCGGCCTCGACGGCACCGATCCCGACATGTGGCGCACCGCCCGGCTGGCCCCGCTCGACGCGGGCCTGACCCCGGCCGACATCGCGGAGGACGTTCTGACTGCGGTTGCCGGGTCCGACCTCGGTCCCGATCTGCTGGCCATGCGGGTCGCCGGCTTCGCCCGAATTCCCGCCGACGCACTGCGAGCCGCCGTCGAGTGCCTGCCCTCCCACAACGTCCTCGACCGCCTGGCCGAGATCGCGGCGCCTGCGCTGGTGATCGCGGGAGAGCTCGATGCCGAGACCCCGGTGGCCTACTCCCGCATCCTCGCCCACAGGCTGCCGAACGCCGAGTTGGTGGTCCTCAACGGTGTGGGCCATCTGGCTGTCTCGGAGGCGTCTCGGGCCTTCAACGGTCTCGTGCGGCGCTTTCTCGTGCCGGAAGCGTTACATCATGCGGACCGGAAATGATATCATCGCGCAATGGTCAGAACACAGATCTCGATAACCGACGAGCAGGCTGAACGCCTCCGTGCCGAGGCGACTGCCCGGCGAGTCTCGCAGGCAGCCATAGTGCGGCAAGCGCTCGACGACCATCTGGCCCGGGAGTCTCTGGCGGCTCGCGTCGAGAGGGCCCGAGCGTCGTTCGGCGCCTTCCGTTCGGGGTGTGGGGACCTGGCCGAGAATCATGATGCCTACTTGGAGGAAGCCTTCGCCTCGTGACGAGGATCTTCGTCGACACCTCTGCCTTGCTGGCCGCTCTGGATGTTGGCGACGAGCACCATGAGCGCGCCGTCACAGCCTGGACGAGGATGCTCGAGGGCATCGAGTCCCGTGAGTACCGCGGAGTCACCCATTATGGGGTCGCGCTGGAGGCGAACTCGCTGGTTCAGCGGCGCTTGGGCATGGATGCGGTGCGGGAACTGCATTACGGGCTGCTCGCCACCCTCGAATGGGAATGGGCTGACGAGACTCTCCATCGCGCTGCTCTTGCGGCGATGCTCGCTGCCGGTCGCCGTCGGGTCTCTCTGGTGGACTGGACGTCGTTCGAGTTGATGAGGGCCAGGGGTATCCGGCACGCGCTGGCGTTCGACTCGGACTTCGAGCAGCGGGGGTTTCGGCTCCCTTGGTAGCGGCCGGGATGCTCACGCCGGAGCGGGCCGCGCTCGTGGAGCGGATGGCCGCTCTAGGTCCGCGTTTCGCCGAGCGGGCCGAGGCCCACGACCGCCACGCCACGTTCCCCACCCAGAACTGGGCCGAGCTGCGCGACGCCGGCCTGCTGGGCTTGTGCATACCGGCAGCCGACGGCGGCCTGGGCGGCGATTTCGTCGCCTACGCCCTGGTGTCCGAGGAGCTTGGACGGCACTGCGCCACCACCGCGCTGACCTTCAACATGCACACCGCCACCACCATCCTCGTCGGCCAGATCGCCGACGATCTGGACCTCACCGCCGCCGAGCGGTCGCTGCTGGAGGAGCGACGAACCGAGCTGTGTCGCGGGATCGTCACGGACGGCACCATCCATAGCCAGCCCTTCTCGGAGGGCGCAGCCGCGGGCGCCACCGCGGGCTACTCCACCCGGGCGGTGCCCGCCGGTGGCGGCTACCGGGTGACGGGGCGCAAGATCTTCGCCTCCCTGTCGGGCGCGGCCGACATCCACGACGTGGTCTGCCTGGTTCCCGGCGACGAGCGGATCCGCTTCATGGGCGTGCCCGCCGGCGCGCCCGGCGCCACCATCGAGGGCGATTGGGATCCGCTGGGGATGCGGGGAACCGACTCTCGCACCCTCGTGCTCGACGAAGCAGTCGTGCCCGAGGAGAATGAGTGGCTCCCGCCGGGCGCCTTCGATCAGGCTGCGATCCGCTGGCCCTACTTCTACATGACGCTGTCGTTCGCCTACCTGGGCCTGATGCGGGGCATCCTCGACGCCACCGCCGCCTACCTGCGTGGCGAGGGATCGGCCGGTGCCGGCCCGGCCCGGCGGGACCATCCGATCAAGCAGCAGGGCTGGGCCCAGATGAACCTGCTCTACGACCGGGCCCAGTCGCTCACCTACCGGGTGCTGGCCGAGTGCGGCGTCGACCCGAGCACCGACCAGGTGCGGCGGGCGTGGTCGTCGGTGGTGACCGTGATGGAGGGCGCCCCCGCGGTGGCGTCGCTGGCCCTGCAGGTGTGCGGCGGACGCAGCATGCTGCGCCCGTCCTACCTGGAGCAGGCCTACCGCGACGCCCGCTGCGGTGCGGCCATGCTGCCGTGGAGCGTCGAGGTGTGCCTGGAGCGTCTGGGTTGCACCGGCCTCTTCCCGGAACAGGACGAAGCGCCCGCTTGAGCGGACCCGGAGTGACCCCCGCCGCGGTGCGGGCTACCTTTCGGAGCCGAACGTTCACCGTCCCGCTACCGGGGGAGCTGCCATGACCGACTGGGACCGCGTCAGGGTTCTGTGGCCCGACCAATTCGGGCTGGCTCGGGGCAAGTACGTGCCGATGCGTCTCGCCCATCAGGGCGCCAACCACTGCGTGTGCGTGTTCGCTCTGGGCTACGACCGCAGCATGGCCCCCGCGCCCGGCGCCTACCTGCTGGAGGGCCTGCCCGACACCCACGTCAGCTTCGACACCGCCGACATCCGGCAGGGCTGGGACGACGACGCCACCGGTGTCGTCATCGGCGACCTGACCATGCACGGCGGGCCCCTGCCGGTGTCGCCCCGGGAGGCGCTGCGCCGGGCGGTGGCCGGCTGGGAGGCCCTCGGCTACAGCCCCAAGGCGGGCCTCGAGTTCGAGGCCTACGTGTTCAGCGGCGGCCTGGAGACCCCCCGGCCCTACGACACGCCGCACTCCATGGTCTACGGCACCGGCCCCGGCTCGGATCCCGCCGGAGTGATCACCACGCTGGTCCGCCGGGCCGAGGCGGTGGGCATTGCGGTGGAGTCGGTAAACGCCGAGTACGACGAGGGCCAGTTCGAGTTGACCCTCGAATACGGCGACGCTCTGGCGGCCGTCGACGACGCCTTCCTGTTCCGGCTGCTGGCCCGAGAGAGTGTGCTCACCGCCACCGACCCAGCCGACTGCCCCCTCGGCCTAGACCTCACGTTCCTGGGCAAACCCTTCCCCGGCGTGTCAGGCACCGGGATCCATGTGAACCTCTCGCTGGCCGACGCCGACGGCAACAACGCCTTCTCGGACGCGAGCGGCGCCCACGGCATGTCGGATCTGGCCCGGGGCTGCCTCGCCGGCCTGATCCACCATCACCGCGGGATGACCGCATTGGCCGCGCCCACCGTCAACGCCTACCGGCGCCTGCGCCCGGGCGAGATCAACGGCTACTGGGCCAACTGGGGCGTGGAGCACCGCTGCGCCGGAAACCGGGTGCCGGCGAGCGCCGGCCCGGGAATGCGAATCGAGAGCCGCATCGGCGACGGCGCCGCCAACCCGTACCTCCTGGTGGCCGCGGTTCTGCAGGCGGCCCGCCTAGGTGTGGCCGACGGTCTGGAGTGCCCTGATCCCTTGACCGCCGACGGTTTCGGGGAGATCAACACCGACGTCCGCTGCGCTCACTCCCTGATTGAGGCCCTCGACGACATGGAGGCCGACGAGGCGTTGTGCGAGGCGATCGGCTCGGAGGTGTGCGCCAACTTCCTGTTCATCAAGCGGGAGGAGTGGGGCCGCTACACCGCCGAGGCGGGCGACGAGGTCGTCGCCGACTGGGACGCCATCACCGGCACCGAGCCCCTCTCGCAGTGGGAGCTGAAGCAGTACCTGCGCTACCACTGAGCACCGGGCAGAGCGACCCGGCCGACCCTCGCAGTTCCGTCGGACTCAGGACTGGGCCACCTCGTCGAGGAACCAGTCGACCAGGGCGGCGCACTGGCGGGCGTTGCGGTCCTCGTGCCGGCGCAGGCTCTCCAGCAATTCCTCCCGGCTCAAGCCGTGATCGGCCAGGTACTCGTCGTCGGCCCCCGTCAGGAAGTCCTCGACGTGGGCGTAGGTCACCTCGGGATGGAACTGGGTGCCCACGCAGCGGCCCAGCCGGAACAGCTGCACGGCGTTCTCGTTGACGGCCAGCACCTCGGCATCCGCCGGCGGGGTGAAGCGGTCGTGGTGCCACTGGAACCACGGCCCGGGCCCGAGCGGGTTGTGGGCCCCGTTGAGCGAGCCGCCGGGCTCGTGGATGTCGTACCAGCCGATCTCGGGGACCGGCGCATGCTCCACCTCGCCGCCGAGAGCCGCGGCCAGCAGTTGCGCGCCGAAGCAGACGCCCAGCATCGGCATGCCCCTCGCGTAGGCGGCCCGCACCATTTCGATCTCTTCGAAGATCCAGCTGTCGATCTCGTCGGTGTCGGTGAGCGAGCGGATCGAGCCCATCGGCACGAGCACGTCGTAGTCGGCGAGGTCGGGGAAGGGGACTGCGTCGTTGGGCCGGTCCAGGTCCTCGGTCACCACGTGCTCGTGCACGTCGAAGCCCCGCTGGGCCAACCGCTCGCCGACCAGCGCGCTCGTGCCCTGCGGCTCGTGGGCCAGGACCAGTGCTCGCCGCAGAGGCCGAGCGGATCGGAAGCGATTCATGAGGAACCGCGCCAGGTGCCGAGCGAGGCCGTGGCCCGAGCGGCCCGTGAGCGCAGCGAACATGAGCGGGAAACACAACTTCGCATCGCGAGACGTAGGCACCGGTCTGCGCGGGTTTGCGAATTGCTCACAGGTCAAACCATACGTGGGCCTGGCCCGTCCCCGACACCGACTCGTACTGGCCGAACTGGACACCCCGGGCGGTGCAGGCTCGGCCGCCCAGCGCGCCCGCCATCACCAGGTAGTGGCCGAAGTAGCCCTCGGGGGCGTGGCGGGCGTAGTCGGGCACGAAGTCGATGATGGCGGCGTGGTCGCCGGCGGCCATCCACGCCAGCACCGCTCGGTCGGCCGCGGCCGCCTCGGGGGTGCGGATATGAAGGTCGGGGTCGGCGGCCTCGTGGTCGCGGAACTGCCGCAGCGGCCAGAACCGGTGGCTGAGCCCGCCGCTGGCCAGGATCACGACCCTGCGGTCGAGACCCGCTACGGCTTCGGCCAGCAGCTGGCCGGCCAGCAGGAAGTCGTAGGGCTCGGCGGTCTGGCACACGCCCATCGACACCCAACGCTCGTCGCCCTGCAGGAACCCGAGCAGGTTGACGGTGGGGTAGTGCACCGGCAGGTGCGGGTCGCCAGTGGCCGTCACCCAGGTGTCGTTGCGGTCCGCGGCCGCAGCCTCGAAGGCGTAGGCCAACTCGGGGTCGCCGGGCATGTCGTAGGGCATGGCGCTCATGCCCCGGGGCAGCTCGTCGGAGGTGAACAGGCCCTTGCGCCGTGCATGGGCCGTCGCGACGTGCTCGACGGTGGTGAACCAGTGGGTGTCGATCACCACGACGGTGTCGGCTGCGGCAGGGGCCAGGCGCTCGGCCCGCAGCGCGTGCAGGCCTGTGAACAGCGTGGTGTCCTCGCCGTCGTTTAGGGCACGGCGCTCGTGCTCGGGCATCACCAGCGGAGGCACGTGCGAGACGAGCGCGGCCCCCACGATCGATCCCATCGTCAGACCTCCCTATAGCAGGCCGGCATCATGCCACCACCCGGACGGGCAGGTGCTTGATGCCGGCTATGAAGTTGGAGCGCAGGTACTGGGCCTCGCCGTCGGGTTCGAGGCGCTCGACCCGCTTCATGAGTTCTTCGAACACCAGCCGGGCCTCCATGCGGGCCAGCCACGCGCCCAGGCACAGGTGGGGGCCGTTGCGCCCGAAGGCCATGTGGTCGTTGGGCTCCCGGGCAAGGTCGAAGCGCCAGGGGTTTCCGAACCCCTCGTAGTCGTGGTTGGCGGAGCAGAACCACATCACCACCTTGTCGCCGGCCGCGATGTTCTTTCCGCCGAGCCTGACCTCACGGGTGGCGGTGCGCCGGAAGTGCATGGTCACCGCGCTGGTGCGCAGGATCTCCTCGACCGCGGTGTGGGTGAGTGACGGGTCGGCTCGCCAGGCTCGCCAGAGGCTCGGGTGGAGCATCATGGTGCGCAGGCCGTGGGTCATGGTGTAGCGGGTGGTGTCGTTGCCCGCCGCGATGAGCAGGGTGAAGAAGTTCTTGAACTCCAGGTCGCTGAGGGGCTCCCCGTCGCGGGTGGGGGCCAGCAGATGGGTGATCACGTCGTTGCGGGGGCAGGACCGGCGCTCCGCGGCCTGGCGCTCGGCGTAGGTGAACACCTCGATGGCGGCCGGGCTGCGAAACGGCATGAGCCGGTACTCCTCGGTGTCGGCCGTGTCGATCACATGGGTGGTGAACTCGGGGTCGCTGTTGCCCAGGAAGGCGTCGCCCCACTCCACCAGCTGGTGGCCGTCGGCGTCGCTGGTGCCCAGCAGCCGGCCCAGCATCCGCATGGGCAGCTTGGCGGCCACCTCGGTGACGAAGTCGAAGGCGTCGGCGGTGAGGGCCTCGTCGAGCACCTCGGCGGCCAGGGCCCGGATGGAGTCCTCGTAGGACTCGACGGTACGGCGGGTGAACCCCCGGTTCACCAGGCGCCGCAGCCGGGTGTGGTCGGGCGGGTCGAGCTCCATCATCGTGCGGCGGGCCTCGAGCTCGTCGTCGTCCATCTCCTCGAGGCGGATGCCCCGGCTGGAGGTGAACGTCTCGACGTCGCGGCTCACGGCCAGGGAGTCGTGGTAGCGGGTGACCGCCCAGAACCCGGGGCCGTCGGTCTCCGGGGTCCAGTGCACCGGGTCTTCACGGCGCAGCCGGCTGAAGGTGGCGTGGGGCACGCCGGAGGTGAACGAGTCGTGCGAGGACAGGTCGGCGTCTTCGTCGCCGTGGTCGGGAAGGTAGCCGTCCACGAATGTGGCGTCGGCGGTGCTCACGAGCCGGCCTTGGGGTTGGGGGCGGCCCACAGGGTGGTGCCGCCGGCCATGGTCGTGCCGACCTGGCGGTAGTAGCCGCCGATCATCTCGATCGGTTGCAGCCGGTGCAGTTCCTCGGTGGGGCAGGTAGGCAGGACCAGTTCAGCCTCGCCGGCGTACACCGGTCCGAGGTCGGGGTCGTAGCCCCGCATGGTGACCAGCTCGTCGAGGGAGTCGTCTCCGTCGGCCTCCATGGCCGGCATCTGGCGGCTGTGCAGCATCGGGTGGCCGTTGACGAAGCCGGGGGCGTCGGCGGTGCCGGTGATGGTGAAGCGAGCCTCGGCGATGCGCCGTCCCCAGGTGCTCAGAGTCGCTCCGAAGCGCCCGCCCGGCTCCAGGCGCGGCCCGGCTCGTCCCACGGTCACCGGCCTGGTCATGGCGATCTCGGCCATCTTCTTGGGGTAGCCCTGGAAGTGGCCCCTGGCCATGGCGAAGTCCTTGTCCACCCAGATGTAGGCGGCCCGGCTGTAGGTAGAGCCCCGGAACTGGCAGCGCACCACCGCGAACACCTCCCGGTACTGGGCCCGCACCGGGTCGAGCAGCTCCTCGAAGGTGTCGCCGCAGCTCTGCCACTCGGCCCAGATGATGGCCACCGCGCCGGGGTCCTCGTCGGCGAGTTCCAGCGGGTCGGGCAGCAGCTCGGCCACCCGGTCCGGGTCGGTGCGGTACTCCACCGTCAGCATGTCTCCCGAGTAGTGCCAAGGCGGCGCGGGCACGATGCCGGCTGCCCCGGTAGGCGTCCTCGGGTACATGAACCCTTGAAGCTCAGCCACGCCTCAACCCTATTCGTTTGGTACCGAACGATCAACGCCACAGATCGATCTCACAACTCGAAGGTACTCCAGACGGGGTCGATGCGATCAACAAAATCGGTAGATCTGCCGATAGGCGTGAACTTCGCCCTTTGCTTCAATCGCCTTATGGCTCGCGACCTAGGCGCGCCCGATTTGGTACTCACGAACGGGCAGATCGTGACGGCGTGTGGCGACAAGGTCGTCGAGGCGATGGCCGTGAGCGGCAGCCTCGTGTGTGCCGTCGGCCGCGACGACGACGTATCGCCTCTCGCCGGACCTCGCACTGAGGTGGGTCGACCTGGACGGGCGGACCGTCGTGCCCGGCATCAACGACTCGCACATGCACATCGGCTACTTCGGTGCAGTACGTCCCCCGCTTGCGGTGGACGTCGGATTCCCCGCGGTCCGGTCCATCGCGGAGGTGGTCGACGCGGTCAGGTCGGCCCGTCCGGTCAACGGATGGGTAAAGGGGAACGGCTGGGACATCGGCTACCTCGAGGACGCCCATCCGGAACGCCTCCCGAATCGGAACGACCTCGACGCGGCCACACCGGACATTCCCGTCGCTCTGCGCGACTTCTCTGGACACCAACTCTGGGTCAACAGCAGGGCGTTGGAGCTGGCAGGCATAGACGAGGACACCCCGGATCCACCCGACGGCGTGATCGTCAGGGACCACGACCGGCGACCGACGGGACTGTTGCGCGAGGCGGCCGGTGCCCTTGTCGATCGGCACGTGCCGCCCCTGACCGACGCCGAACTCGATCAAGCCTTGGACACCGTCCGGGAGATCGTCCACGCCGAAGGCATCACCTCGGTCACCGACGCGGCGCTCGGCCCGGGAGGGAACGCGTTCGAGGGAGGTGCCGCCGGTGAGCGGCTGCTACAGCGACTGGCCGAGCGGGCCGGGCCCCAGGACTTCGCGCTCCGCACGACCGTGCTGCTGGCCTTCAGTCCACCCACAACGTCGAGCCTCGGTGACGTGACCAAGCATCTCGGCTCCTTCGTTCCGCCACCGGAGAAGCCCGGCTGGTTCCGGGTTGCCGGCATCAAGCTTTTTGCCGACGGGGTCCCCCCGAACAAGACGGCCTGGATGACGCAGCAGTATGCGGGAGGAGGCTGCGGGTGCCTGACCATCGCCGGTGAGACCGACGGTGAACGGCTCGCGGATCTTGACACCATGATCGAGCTCGCCCACGGGGCGGGCCACCAGATCGGCGTGCACGTGACCGGCGATCGTGCCATCGACGCGACCGTCAGCGCCTTCGTCCGAGCTCAGAATCTGAGTCCTCGGCCTGACCCCAGGCACTACGTGATCCACGCCGACCTCGCAAGCCCTGAGGCTCTGGACCTGCTGGCGGTCTACGGGTTCGGCGCGAGCATGCAGCCGGCCATCAAGTGGACCATCGCCGACCTCATGCGGGACATGCTGGGCAGGGAGCGGGCTGACTACCAGTGGCCGATGCGGTCGGCGCTCGATGCCGGCGTGCGGGTGACCTCGAGTTCGGACGCGCCGATCACATTCCCGAACTGGCGTCAGGGCGTCGAGACAGCCGTATTGCGCAAGTCCAAGGCGACCGGCGAGGTTCACGGTCCCGCGGAGCGAATAACCGTCCTGGAGGCGATCCGGACCTTCACGATCGACGGCGCCTGGCAGGACCGGGCGGAGAACTGGAAGGGCAGTCTCGTGCCGGGGATGGTCGCCGACTACTGCGTCCTGGACGGCCGCCTCCTCGGCACGGACGAGCACCAGATCGCCAAGACGCCGATCGCCGCGACCGTCGTCGACGGGCGGCTGGTCTTCGGTCATTTCCCCGGCGCCGGGAGCCCTTGATCGACCACGGACAAGCCAACTGGAGGAATACCAATGTCCAAGGGAACAAGCCCACTGCAACGACTGGCGGTCGCGCTCGTCATTCTGGCCGCGACCGTGTCCGGCTGCGGCGACGACCCGGCACCAGACGAAGGGTCGGCGGCCGAGTCGGCGTCGTCGGCAACGGTCGAACAGGAGGTCGAGCAGGAACTGGAGAGCAGCGCATCCGTCGACGACGGCGGGGAAGCCTCCGCGCCGGAGGAACCGGCCGCCTCGGAGGACGATCCGCCCGCGACGACAGCCGCACCTGTCGAGGAGGAGGAGGGCGCGGCCGCCACGGCGTCTGACCTAGGCCCGATCCGGCTGGGAGCGATCTCCACGCTCACGGGACCAGCCTCGTTCCCGGAGTCGCACTCGGCCGCCCAGGCTGTGTTCGACCGGGTCAACGCGGCCGGCGGGATCGGCGGGCGCACGATCTCTTACATCGTCGAGGACGACGGGTTCGATCCGGCGCTGGCCGCGCAGGCCGCCCGGCGGCTGGACGACGAGGAGGGTGTCGTGGCCATGGTCGGATCGGCGAGCCTGCTCGAGTGCGCGGTGAACGCCGGCTTCTACGCCGAAGTCGGTCTCTACTCCGTTCAGGGCACCGGCATCGATCCGGTCTGCTTCGCCACTTCGAACATCTCGCCGGTCAACACAGGACCGTTCTTCTCCGATGCGGTGGCGCTCTACTACGCAAGCGAGGAACTCGGAGCCGCCAGTGTCTGCTTCGGAGCCTTCGACGTCTCCGACTTCCAGCCGGCGTACGCCGCGGCCGTAGCAGAATGGGCCGCGGCCACCGGCAAGCAACTGGCGTACAGCGACACGACGCTGACATTCGACGGTGATCTGACGCCGTTCATGCTCGAACTCGAGAGCAATGGCTGCGACGCGGCCGTGGTGCAGGCCAACGACTTCCACTACGTGGCGATGATGCAGATCCGGGAGGCTCAAGGACTCGACGTGCAGATCCTTGGCCTGACCTCCGGATACACCGCCGCCGTGGCCGAACAATTGGGTGCCACCGGCGACGGTCTGGTGCTGGCGTCGGAGTTCGAGCCATTCACCGACACCGACAGCGCGGCGCTGAACGATTGGCGGGCGCTGATGGAAGAAGCCGGTGTGCCCCCGACATCCTTCGCCCAGGGCGGGTACCTAGCAGCCACCATCATGGTCGGAGTCTTGGCGGGGATCGACGGTGAGATCACCCGGGAATCGGTGGCTTCGGCCCTGCTTGGGCTCGAGCCCGTCGACACCGGCCTCACCGGAACTCCCTACGCGTTCGGCGCGGGCGATGCTCACGGTTCGAACCGTGCCGCGAAGTTCGTCGAGCTCGTCGACGGTGCCTGGGTAGTCAAGACACCGGAGTGGATCGTCGTTCCGTGATGCCGGCCCGAGGGGTCGTCTCCAGCCCGCCCGGGCATGATCCGCTCGCTGGCAGCATCGCTGGGTTCCGGCGCGGCTTACGCGCTGTTCGGGGTGTGCATCGTCCTCGTGTACCGCCTGACGGGCACGCTCAACTTCGCCATCACCGCAGTCGGCGCGATCGGTGCCTTCACGATGCTCGTGCTGGTCGAGACCGGAACGGCCACCGTGGCGGCCGCTGCCGTGGCTGTGGCCATGGGCGCCGCCATCGGCGCGCTGATGGGGACGCTCTTTGCGACCTGGTTCCGCGACAGTGAGCGGCTGACACGGAGCACCGTAACCATCGCAGTCCTACTAGGGCTCTTGGCCGCTGGATTCAGGGTGTTCGGCGACAATCCTCGGGTGGCCCGCCCCTTCTTCGGGGGGCGCTTCGAGGAGATTGCCGGGGTTCGAGTCACCTACGACACCGCGATGGCCGTCCTGCTTGCGCTCGCAGTTGGCACAGCCGCGAGCTTGGTAATGCACCGGACCCGTGTCGGCATCCGGCTGCGGGCCATGGCCGAGGACTCCGTCACCGCCGAAGTCGATGGCGTGCCCGTCGGCGGGTTGACGGTGGCTGTGTGGGGAGTGTCGGGAGCCATCGCGGCGCTCGGTGCCATTCTTGTTGGCCCCAGCAGGCCGGCCGCCTTCGCGCCGCTCGTCTTCTTGCTGTTGCCGGGCCTGGCCGCCGCCCTCGCGGGCCGGTTCTCTCGGGTCTGGACCACCCTGGGGACAGGGTTTGTCATCGCCTTCCTAGAGGCCCACTCCGGGCGGTTCTCCGACATCAGCCGCTACCGCGGAACGATCCCGTTCCTGTTCATCCTGGGGCTGCTGCTTTGGCAGCGCCGAGCGGAGTCGTGGGATGACGCGCGCTGACGCCCGCTTCGTGGCCGTCGCGATCCTGTCCGGGGTCGCGATCTCGTACATGAGCGACTTCCGCATCTTCCTCGCCACCAGCGCGATCATCACCGCGGTCATCGCCCGCTCCCTCGGGTTCCTCTACGTGGACACACGGATGGTGTCGCTGTGCCAGATGAGCCTGGCCGGCGTCGGGGGCTGGACGGTCGGGTGGCTCACACTCAACACCGGGGTTCCCGTCGAAATGGCCTTGCTGCTGGGCGGTGTCGTCGCAGTTCCGGTGGGGGTGGTGGTGGGCCTTCCGGCTCTGCGCCTACGGGGTGTGGACTTTGCGGTGGTGACCCTCGGATTCGCGGCCGCGATCCAGGTGGCGGTGTTCAACCGCGGCTTTCCCGGCACGCGTACCAACTTCACGGTGCCCCGTCCCAGCGCTGCGGTGTCCGAGGTGCGCTTCCTTTGGTTGGCGCTGGTCGTTGCTGTCCTGCTCGAACTCGGCCTGCGTCTGCTGCGACGCCGATCAGTCGGGATCAGATGGGCTCTGGTAGGGAAATCGGAGCGGGCGACCGCGGCCGCCGGGCACTCGGTGGTCGTCGCCAAGCTCACCGCGTTCGCGGCCAGCGCTTTCGTCGCAGGCACAGCCGGAGGGCTGCTTGCCATCCAGATCGGGCGGCTGTCGGCCCGCCAACTCGAGCCCTTCGACTCGCTGGTCGTATTCGCGTTGACGGCAATGGCCGGCTCAGCGAGCGCGCTTGGAGCCGCGCTAGCCGGGGTCCTGTCGTCGTGGATGCCCGAGTTGCTACGGCTGCTGGGCTGGTCCCAGGACATCGGCCCGATGATCTTCGCCGTTGGGGCGGCGCAGGTTCTGAGCCAGGGAGGCAGCGGAATCGCCGGGCAGTGGCTTGCGCTGGCTGCCAGATTCGGACGCCGGAGACCCGAACGCCAACCGGATCGGCCCGATATCGGCCATTGTCCACCGCCGTCGGTGCGCATGTCCGGCTTGATGGTGGAGGACCTCGCCGTCGACTACGGGTCGGTGCGAGCGGTAGACGGGGTGTCCGCCGAGGTCCGGCCAGGCGAGGTGGTGGGGCTGATCGGTCCGAACGGAGCCGGGAAGTCGAGCCTCGTCGACGCCGTGACGGGTTACGTGCCGGTCAGCGGCGGCTGGGTGGGCTTGGGGCGCGACCCCTTGATGGGGATGCCGGCTCATCGCCGGATCAGGTCCGGGCTGGCCCGCACGTTCCAGCGGGAGCGGACGCCGACGAACCTAGCGGTGGGCCAGTTCCTGGCCGTCGCCGGGCGCAACCGCACGTCGGTCAGCCAGAGGGATTGGCTGCTGGCGCTCTTCGACTTGCCCGCCCCGGTGACGGCGATCGCACAACTCGACAGCGCCGAGCGCCGTCGCCTGGAGTTGGTGGCCGCCTTCAGCAGCGCTCCTTCAGTCGCGCTGGTCGACGAGCCCGCGGCAGGCCTGACCGACGAGGAGTCCGGCCGCCTCGGATCGGCGTTGAGGGCTGTCACCGAGGAATGGGGTGTCGGAATATTGCTGATCGAGCATGACCTCCGTCTGGTGCGACAGGTCTGCCAGTCACTGATTGTCCTCGATCGCGGTGTGGTGATAGCCGCCGGGCCAACCCAGCAAGCGCTGGCCGATCCGCGGGTCATGGCTTCCTACCTGGGTGTGGAGGGCGAGTCTCCGTGAGCTCCGCAAAGCCGCCCGTCCTAGCGGTGCGAGACCTGGTGGTGGTCCGGGGCGGCGTGCCCGTCGTGCGCCGGGTCACGCTCGAAGTCGGCACCTCCGAGGTGATGGCGATCGTGGGTCCCAACGGTTCTGGGAAGACATCGATGCTCGAAGCCGTCTCGGGCGTCGTCAAGGCCTCGGGCGGCTCGGTCGCACTGCACGGTTCCGACATCACACGAGCGTCGAGACGGCGACGCAGTCGTCTAGGCCTCGGGCACGTGCGCCAGGGTCGGGCCGTCTTCAGCGATCTCTCCGTGGAGGAGAACCTGCGGGTCGCGGCCCGCGACACCGATCCTGCTTACGAGATGTTCCCCGAGTTGCGGGCGAGGTCTAGCACGCCGGCCCGGGAGCTCTCGGGAGGGGAGCAGCAGATGCTGGTACTGGCCCGAACGCTCATAGCCCGCCCGTCGTGCCTGTTGATCGACGAGATATCCCTTGGCCTTGCTCCCACGGTCGTGCGACGCCTGACCGGCGCGGTCAAGGAGGCGGCTCGAGCCGGAGCGGCCGTGCTGCTCGTGGAGCAGTACACGTCGGTTGCTCTCGACGTGGCCGACGCCGTGAGCGTGCTGGTACGGGGGGAGACCGTCCTGAGCGAGCACGCCGATGTCCTGCGTGAGGATCCGAGAGAACTGCAGCGTGCCTACATGGGCACGGCGGCCGACGCGGCCGGCAAGTGACGGGCTAATTGGCTCGAATCAACTGGAGCTGCATGCCGAGCACCGCGGCCTGGGCCCGATTGGCTGCTCCCAGCTTGGCCAGAATGTGCTCCACATGCGTCGCGGCCGTTCGCGGTGCGATGTAGAGCTCGGTTGCTATGGCCGCGTTGGACCTGCCCCGAGCTATGAGTTCCAGAACCTCGACCTCGCGGGTGCTGAGGGGGTCCCAATCGATGGTTTGAGGCAACGAACGAACCAAGTTCTTGATGGTGGGAGCGATAAGGCATAGGCCGTCGTGGGCCAGGTCGGTGATGTCATCGGCGGACTCGGTCGAGAAGTGCATGCCCCCAAGAACCTCGCCTGATGCGGTGTAGAACGGCACAGAGACACCGCCACCGAAACCGAGCGGCACGACGAAGTCGCGGACCGTTGCGGGAAGAGGGTCTAGGTCCCATGTGTCCCTGAGCCGGGTTCCCCGCGGGGACGGCCTCAGCCCCCGCCATTCCGCCAGGAAGTCCCTGCTTCCGAGCCAGGCGAGAATCTTGTCGGGGTAGCCACGACTGCACACGATCTCGCCCCGCCCGTTCGGGTCCGCGGCCGCGTTGATGCACATCCCGACAAACGGCAGTACTTGGCCGATCTCGTCGATGATGGCGTCGATGCGGTCCTTGGTCGGCGATGCCGAGGTTGCTGCCGCAGCCACGCAGCCGACGAAACGAGCGACATCCGCTACCGACCGCACGGATTCACCGGAGTGCGGTCGATGACCGTTGAGCTTCTCCGAGCCGCCAAGCGCGAACACCTTCGACTTGGGGGCCTAAGCGGGCTTATGAGCCCGCGTAGCTCGCCCATGCCGGAACCATAATCGTTCGGCACCGAACGATCAAGGCTCTACCCACGTCCCAACTCGGACCCTGCAACGTCCACCCCAAGCTGCCAAAGCGAACCCCGCGTGGCCGCCAATCGCCTATGGATCAGTCGTATTCAGACGATCGTTGAGTTGCTGGCGCCATTCGGCGAAGTCATACCACCCACAACCGATGCAGCCGCCCGGATCCTTCTTGTCGGCTGGCTCCCACTTGGAGCCACCTTTGTAGAAGAACAGGATTCCAAGAGGAGTTCCGCGCTTGCCTGTCTTGAAGCATCGTTCGCACGCCCGGCTCTTCAATTGGTTGTGACTAATGCTGCCGTTGGACTTCTTCAGGAGTTGGAAGTTCTCTCGAATATCGTCGTCGGACATAGCCGAATAGGCGGTCTGCTTCTGTTCGGTCTCGGTGGTCCAGCGAATCATCGGTAACTTGTGATCGACCGTCAGGTGATTCGGAGATCGCTCCGTTCCATCAACCACGTCGCGAGAGCCAAGCAGGTTGATCACTCGTCGCGTGAAGTTCCTCGGCATGGACGAGCCCGGGATCGGAGCTTCGTAGGCACCCGTCCAACGGTCGTGTCTGGTCGTGCGTTCGCAATGTCGACACAGATGGTTGTCGCTCTCGATCTTCAGCCCATCGCGGCTCTTGGTACCCCGCTGCAACCCTTGAATTCCCGAGCCGCCCGCGATCTGGGTGATGCCAATGTGCGTGTACTCGCATTCACGGCAATGCCATCCCTGATCCTTCAGGACCAACCAGACCTCGTACACCTTGGTGGTCGGATCGAATGTAGCCTCGAATGCTGAAGTGCTCTGCATCGCTACATGAGGCTGAGCGCATCCGTGGCTAGCCGCTTGGCGGCCAGTTGGTAGATCTCAGCGTCTTTTTCGTACGCGATGACCCGCCGGCTCAGCTTGCGGGCCGCGACCACAGTGGTCGCACTGCCAGCGAAGGGATCGAAGATCAAGTCGTCGGTCCGGCTGAAGAGTTCGACGAACTCTTCGATGAGCGGCAGCGGCTTCTGGGTCGGGTGGATGCGCTGCTGTGGCGACGGCGACTTGCTTACGAACACGTTGTGCACACACTCGCCGTTGAACGCCGTTCCGGGCCGCTTGCCGACCACTAGGGCCTCCCAGGCGTTGATCGGCTTGTACTTGTGGTTGAACGGCACCGGGTTCGTCTTCTGCCACACCATCGGGCCGACGGCGACGAAGCCGTGGCGGTCAAGGATGCCGCAGTAGTCGCCTATCTGTGCCTGAGCGCAGAAGATAACCACCCATCCTGCGACTTTTGGTAGCACGCGAGCGGTCCACGCCTCTGGGTCTATGGGGCCATCCCAGTCGCCGAAGAAGCCCTTGGGCATGATGAAGTCCGAACCATTGCTACGGAGCCGACGAGGCACCTGGTCTTCGCAGGTGTAGCGGCGGCTGATCCCATAGGGCGGATCGGTGAGCAGCAAGTCGACCGTGCGATCAACCATACGATCAGCGGCATCGAGGCCATCCCCCAGGTAGAACTCGCATCCACCGTCCACGATGGCCGTTACGACCGGCTGATCATCATGCGGCGCCTCCACATCTGCGAGCAGCTCAAGCACGTCGTGGGGGTCTGGGGCGCGGAGGATGCAAGCGTCACCAGAAACGAGCAGGCTCCCGAGCACCAAGGCGGGGCTGCCGTTGTCCATGGTGCGGAGGCTGATGGACCACGCGCCCTCGTCTGAGCTGTACTGCGGGGCGTCATGCCGCAGGTACTTGCGGTGCGTGGGGAAGTTCCGCGATATCCAGTCATTTGCCGCTGCGCGCAACGCGATTTTCCGATCTGCCGTGAGGATCATGCGTTCCGGGGTCTCCGCGGTCGTTTCGCCCTCGACGAGGGATATTTGATTGCAGTCTGTCATCAACTCACCTCCAGAGTGTGGATGCTCTGATCAAACATATGTTCGCTACGAGGTGTGACAGGATGCAGTGGCGACGCATCGCAATCCGCGGAATTTTCCCTTCGGGTCTAAGCCCTAGGGCCACCTAGGTAGGGTGACAAGGTGTCCGATCCTGCCTATTGCCTTACTGGGAGGCGGGCGGTCGTGACTGGTGCGTCGACGGGGATCGGCGCTGCTATTGCGGTCCGGCTCGCCGATGCCGGCGCGGATGTGGTGGCGGTGTCGCGGTCGGGTCGAGCGCCGGAGGCGGAAGGCTCCATCCGGCCGCTGGTGGCCGATCTGAGCGACCCGGGCGGCGTCGACGGCGTGATCCCGGCCGCGGTGGCCGAACTCGGCGGGCTCGACATCCTCGTCAACAACGCCGGCCGGGCCGACTGGCTGCCGCTGAGCGACCTCGACCGGGAGCACTTCGACGGGCTGATCGGGCTCAACCTGTGGGCCCCGCTACGGCTGTGCCAACTGGCCCATCCCCACCTGGCCGCGGGCGGCGACTCGGCCGTAGTGATGATCGGCTCGGTGGACGCGGTGCGGCCCTCGGCGGGCGGCGCCGTCTACGGGGCGAGCAAGGCCGGTCTGGCCGCGATGACGGTGGCGCTGGCCAAGGAGTGGCGCGACGACGGCATCAGGGTCACGCAGGTCGATCCAGGAATCGTGGACACGCCCATGGCCGCGGAGATCATCCACGAGCTAGACGCGGCCGGAGCGCCCGTCAACATCGCGGGCCGGGCCGGCGAGCCCGGCGAGATCGCGGCCCTTGTCCACTACCTGGTGGCTCCCGCGGGGCGCTTCGCCAACGGCGCGTCCTTCAGACTCGACGGCGGAGCACTGGCCCTCGGACCCTTCGACAACCTCGAGCGCTGAGATCAGGCCTGCGGACCGCCCCGGTCACTGCCGCCCGGTCACTGCCGTCCGGCCTCGACGATCACCCGGCGCAGCAGCCCGGCCAGCGCTTGCTTCTCGTCCGTCGAGAGTTCGCGCACCATCTCGCCCTCGTAGCGGTTGAACCGGGGGAAGAGCCTCTCGATGGTGTCCAGGCCGGTGTCGGTGAGCGCGACCGTCACCCGGCGGCGGTCCGACTCGACTTGCCTGCGTTCCACGAAACCCCGCTTCTCCAGAGTCTTGACCACCCCGGTGAGCGTCGCCTTCGACAGGTCGCATTCCTCGGCCAGGTCTGCGGTCCGCATCTCGCCCCACACCCACAGCACCCACAGGGTGGTGAAGCCGCCCCAGGACAGGCCGAACTGTGCCAGCACGCCACGCTCGGCCCGGCGGCGCACCGCGGTCGCGGCCCGGTAGATGTTGGACACCGCGAGCATGGAGTCGAAATCCAGTCGACGGTCGCCGAGGCGCGCCTGTATGAGGCGCTCTGCATCGAGTAGGCGCGGGCTCGCTCGCTCTTCCACGTCGGCGTCTCCGGTATTGTTTGCTACCAAACGGAATCGGCGCAAGACTAGGCGGCTGATCGCTCCCAGTCATCCGCAGGCAAGCGGCCCAACGTCGGGGGCGAGGGGCCTCAGATAGGGTTTCATAGTGCTTGAGGTGTCCGGGCTGACCACTCGCTACGGGTCGATCTCGGCGCTGCGCCGTGTGAGCCTCTCCGTCGCGGCTCATGAGATCGTCGGCCTCATCGGTCCCAACGGCGCGGGCAAGACCACCCTGCTCAACACGGTCTCGGGGCTGCTGCGCCCCGCCGAGGGCGAGGTGCACCTCGAAGGCCGGCCCGTGACCGGCGACAGTCCTGATCGGATGCTCAAGGCGGGACTGGCCCTCGTGCCCGAGAGGCGGAGGCTGTTCGCGGAGATGACGGTGGTCGAGAACCTCCGTGTCGGGGGCGTGACCGTCAGTGCCGACGAGCGGGCCGAGCGGCTCGACGAGGTGGTCGAGCTGTTCCCGGTGCTCAGGGACAAATGGTCGACCGCGGCCGGCTACCTCTCCGGAGGCGAGGCCCAGCAGCTCGCCATCGCTCGGGCTCTCATGAGCAACCCGCGCGTCATCCTGATGGACGAGCCGTCGCTGGGCTTGGCGCCCGTGCTGGTCGACTTCGTGTTCGACCTGATCGGCCGCATGCGGACCGAGGGCCGCACGATGCTGGTCGTCGAGCAGAACGCCACCCGCCTTCTGGAGGTGGCCGACCGGGCCTACGTGCTGCGCACCGGCGAGATCGCCGCCGAGGGCGCGGCCTCGGACCTTCTCACCAGGGAAGACCTCTTCGACACGTTCGTGGGCGCCGCCCGCGACTCGCAGATTCCGGAGTCCGAGCAGCCGTGAACGCAGGGACGGACGTGGCCAGGTGCAGGCGCGTCTCGCCAGGCCGGATCGACGCCACCCCGTGACCGAGTCCCGGCGCATCCTTCTGGACGGGTATCCGGTGATCGTCCAGCGGGACGGCGACGACCTCGTGGGCCGGGACGGGCGACGGGTGGCCGCGGCTGACGCGGTGCACCTGCCGCCGTGCGAGCCGACCAAGATCCTGTGCGTCCACCTCAACTACGCCAGCCGGGTGGCCGAGTTCATGACCAGGCTGCCGCCCGCCCCCACCTACTTCCACAAGCCGATCACCGCCCTGAGCGCCCACGGCGCCGACGTGGTGCGGCCCGAGCCGTGCCGGTGGCTGAACTACGAGGGAGAGATCGGCGTCGTCATCGGCCGCACCTGCCGCAACGTGTCGCCCGACGAGGCCGGCGACTTCATCGCGGGCTACACGGTGGCCAACGACTACGGGCTGCACGACTTCCGCGACACCGACGCGGGCTCGATGCTGCGGGTCAAGGGCAGCGACACGCTGTGCCCGGTCGGGCCTGCGCTGGTGGCCGGCTGGGACTTCCGCCACAAGCGGATCCGCACCCTCGTGAACGGCGAGGTACGCCAGGACGGGAGCACCGACGAGATGGAGTGGGACATGCACTACCTGGTGGCCGACCTGGCCCGCACCATCACGCTGGTGCCCGGCGACCTGGTGCTGTCGGGCACGCCGGCCGGCTCCCGCCCGGTGGTGCCCGGCGATGTGGTCACCGTCGAGGTGGAGGGCCTGGGCGCGCTGACCAACACCGTCGTCGCCGGACCGGAGCGGGTGCGCTCCGACGTCGGTGCCCAGCCGTCTGACAGCGAGGAGGTCGTGTCCACGGCCATGGGAGGCGACTGGGAGCACCGGGGCAAGCGGGCCCCGCGCGGCCCCGGCGCCCGCCACTACCAGTCGGCTCTGGAAGACGACGGCTGATGGCGGCCCGCGCCCGACTTGAGGAATCTCGGTGGTGTCTTGGGCGGCATGTCCCATGAGGCCCCCCGAGAAATCCGCGCGGGCGGTCTCTGGGAATCTCGGTGGTGTTCTGGGCGGCATGTCCTATGAGGCCCCGCGGATTGGCGGGCGACCCGGCCCATACGGGTCGGGGCCGTGGCCCGAGCGGCCCGTGAGCGAAGCGAACAGGAGCGGGTATGACCACCCTGCGACGCGATTGGCCGCCGATCAATCCGCGCTCGCTCTATGAGGTCCCCCGAGATATCCGCGCTGGAGTCGGGGCGCGGCGATGACTGAATCGCCGCGGGTGGCGGTCGGCGGTGTGGAGGTCAGCCTCGACCACCTGATCGACGGCGAGCGGGTCGCGGCGGAGCGCATTTTCGAGTGCCGCTCGCCGCTGGACTGGGACCGCAAACTGGCCGACGTGGCCCGCGGCGACGCAGCCACCGCCGAGCGGGCCGTGGGCGCGGCGGTCGACGGCTTCGCCACCTGGAGCGGGCTGCCTGTTGGGGAGCGGGCCGCGGCTCTGCGCCGACTGGCGGATCTCATCGAGGCCCGCAACGACGACATCGCCCTGGTGGAGACCCTCGACATGGGCTTCCTGCACCGCTCCATGCGGGAGCGTCTCGTGGCCCGGGGCGCGCTGAACTTCCGGTTCTACGCCGACATGGCCGAAGCCCACGCCGAGCCCCGCTGGCCGGCGCGGGGCACCACCCACACCGTCCAGCGCATGCCGGCCGGGACCGCGGTGGTGATCACCCCGTGGAACGCGCCGTTCATGCTGGCCACCTGGAAGGTGGCCCCCGCGCTGGCCGCGGGCAACAGCGTGGTACTCAAGCCGGCCGAGTGGTCGCCGCTGTCGGCATCGGTGCTGGCCGACCTGACGGTGGAGGCCGGCCTGCCGGCGGGCGCGTTCAACCTGGTGCAGGGCATCGGCTCCGAGGTCGGCGCGGCCCTTACCGCCGATCCGAGGGTGCGGCGCATCAGCTTCACCGGCTCGCCGGAGACGGCCCGCCGCATCGGTGCGGCGGCCGCGGTCAACATCGTGCCCTTCACTGCCGAACTGGGCGGCAAGGGCCCGCTCATCGTGTTCGCCGACTGCGACCTTGACGCGGCCGCCAGGCAGGCCGCGGCCCAGTACGAGGACTCGGGCCAGGTGTGCTTGGCCGGGACCCGCCTGCTGGTGGAGGCGTCGATCCTCGACGACTTCCTGGAAGCACTGCGGGTCCGGACCGAGGCCCATGTGCTGGGCGACAGCCGCGACGACTCGACCACCATCGCGCCGTTGGCCCACCCGGACCATCTGGCCCGGGTGGAGGGCTTCGTGGAGCGGGCAAGGGCCGCGGGCGACACCATCGTGTGGGGAGGCCGCCGCCGTCCAGAATCTCTCCACTACGAGCTCACGCTGATCGAGCCCGCCTCCAACGACTCCGAGATCGTCCAGCGCGAGGTCTTCGGCCCGGTTCTGACCATCCAGGCCTTCAACACCGAGGCCGAGGCGGTGGACTTGGCCAACTCCACCCGCTACGGCCTGTCGGCCATCGTCTACGCCGGCTCAGCCGACCGGACCGAACGGGTCGGCAGAGCGGTGCGGGCCGGGATCGTGTGGGCCAACACCTTCCTGGTGCGCGACCTGGCCGCCCCCTTCGGCGGCTGCGGCCTCTCCGGAATCGGCCGCGAGGGCGGCGACCACGCCCTCGACTTCCACAGCGACCTAAAGACCCTCATCCACGCCGACGACCGGGCGACGGATTACTAGGACCGCCTGATCGTGTGGCCCGAGTGAGCCAACTCCTCTGGGACTCGGCTGTCGTGCTCGACCCACGCGGCCGTCGCCGGCGACAGCATATTGAGCACCCATTTGATGGCTTCAGAGGCCCCGCGGATAGGCGGGCGACCCGGCCCATACGGGGCGGGGCCGTGGCCCGAGCGGCCCGTGAGCGAAGCGAACAAGAGCGGGTATGACCACCCTGCGACGCGATTGGCCGCCGATCAATCCGCGCTCGCTCTCATAGTCCGTCTGCAGGTCTCTTGACAGGATCGGCTCGTGATGTGCTACCCGGTTCCTGAATCTACGCAGCCGGTTGAGCTGCTTGTGTAGCTGTCGCCGCGCTGGTGTGGGATCGAAGCAGCGATACAGCGCAGTCCGCCACAGGGACTCTTCGTAGCCTCTCGCGAACAGAGCAACCCAGAATCCGAGGCTCAACTCAGCGACGACACGTCCGGGAAGTTGGGATCCTGCTTCCCAGTCGAGTTTGTCCTTGGCTGCCATGACCGCGTCTCGCTGCGGCTGCTCAAGATGGGGGCCGTTGAACCATTAGATGCCATTCTCAAGTGTCATCGCATCATTCACAGCGTTCCGCAACGTGATCTCGAATGCCTGAATCGGCCAATCGAATGCGCTTCCGAGCGCAGCATTGTGAGCGTAGAGTTGCAGAGCGCGCCTGCGGTCGTTTCCGGCAGGCTGCAGATAGGTGGCAAATCGTTCGTTCGAGATCGCTGCCACAAGCTTCCGCATCGTTGCCCCGTCATAACGGAATGGTCCCGGAGCCCTGCGCCGGTCCGGGTTTACGTGTATCATCATGTCCGCGCGCTCCTCGTCGGCCTCTCGTTGAAGCTGCTTGGGGCATTGTCCCCGGGAAAGCCGGGGAACCTAAGGGGGTGGCGCCCAGGCGCCACCCCCTGGCTCCGCTCGGAACGGCTCGTTGTCCCTTCGTCCCTTCTGGGGGTTTGGTACCGTCTCTCTGTACGCCCTTGTCCGGCCTCTCACTGAAGCGGCTTGGGTAAACCACACAAGGGGGGTGGCGCGCGAGGTGCCACCCCCTGCTCATACTCAGAACGGATCGTCCTCTCCATCTTCCTGCGGCACCTCTGGTCGATAGCCGACCACTTCGATGATCGCAGACCGCCCCTGCCGCAGATGAACAACCCCTACACCGGCAAACCGATGACAGACAGCCTGTTCTAGGCGCGGCCGCCCGAGCATCGCTCCGCTTGCCTGCCGCTGAAGCCGCTCGGGGGCGGGATCGTCGGGGATGGCGGCCCGGCCGCACGGGCTCCGCCCATGATGCCAGGGCCTCAGAATATGCTTGGTATCGAAGTGGTCGGGTACCTGCGTTCGTTGGTCAAATGGTTGTGTCGTGCCGCTCCGGCACTGCTAATCGTCGCGGCGGCCGCCGTCGCGGGCGCGCTGGCTGCCGCGGCCGTCGGCGCCGAGGCGCAGGCCGACACCGATGCGCCCGGTTCGGCCTCCATCGCTCCCGCGCAGGCCCGCGTGGACCAGGTGCTGCGGGCCTCGGTGAGCGACCCCGACGGCATCGGCGAGTTCGTGGGCGGGATATGGCAACGATCCGACAGCCTCAGCGGTCCGTGGGAGACGATCCCGGGCACCGGGGAGTCCAGCGCCGTCTACACCGGCCACCGGTACACGCCAGTCGCCGCCGACGTGGGCAAGTATCTCAGGGTCGAGGTGAGGTACAAGGACAGCGACGACGTCGCGGTCACCGGCGCGACCGCGGTGCTGGCGGCCCCGGTGCTGGCGGCCGAGGCCGTCCCGGAGCTGGCGGTCGTCGAGCACATGTCGGGGCTGGACATCCCCTGGGGGATCGCCTTCACGCCCGACGGCACGATGCTGGTGACCGAGCGCGGCGGCAGGATTAGGGCCCGCCTCAGCGACGGCACGGTCAACACGCTCACCGCCGACCTCTCCGACCTGGCCGCCGTGAACGAGGCCGGTCTGATGGGCATCGAGGTCCACCCGGACTACGGGTCCGGCACGCGGCGGATCTACACCTGCCAGACCCAGCGCGGCGCCACCGTGTCGGCCAAGGTGGTGCGCTGGGACATCGACGCCGCCTACACGGCCGCCACACGCGTGGAGACGACGTGGCTAGCGATGTTCGGCGGCGTCGTCGACGGCCGCCACAGCGGGTGCAGGCTGCGGTTCGACGCCTCCGGCCACCTGTGGATCGGCACCGGCGATGCCTCCGTGGGAACGAACCCGCAGAACAAGTCCTCCCTGGCGGGCAAGGTGCTGCGGGTGGACGCCGCCACCGGGGCGGGCGTGCCGGGCAACGGGGTCTCGGAGAACGCGCGCGTCTACAGTTGGGGCCACCGCAACGTGCAGGGCCTCGCCCTCCGCCCCGGCACCACACAGATGTGGGCGGTGGAGCACGGCCCGGCCTACGACGACGAGATCAACCTGCTGTCGGCGGGAGCGAACTACGGGTGGGATCCGGTGCCCGGCTACAACCAGGACGTCCCCATGACCGACCTCGCCGGCTATCCCGACGCGGTGGCGGCCAAATGGTCGTCCAGCCACCCGTCGCTGGCGCCGAGCGGCGGCGCCTTCATCACGGGCACGGACTGGGGCGCCTACAACGGCCGGCTCGCGGTGGCGTTCCTCAAGGAGAGGAGGCTGCGCATCTTCGGCTTCTCCTCGACCGGCACGCTGGAGAGCGAGGTCCTGGTCGCGGAGCTCGACGGCGCCCACGGACGGCTGCGAACCCCGGTGATGGGCCCCGAAGGCGCGCTCTACGTGTCGACCTCCAACGGGAGAAGCGCCGACAAGATCCTGCGGGTCAGCCCTCAGGCGCCGCCCGCCTTCGCGTCGGAGACCCTGATGGTGAACGTGAGCGAGGACGCCGCCGCCGGAACGGCGATTACGACGCTGGAGGCCGTCGATCCCAACGGGCAGGCTCTCGTCTACTCGCTGAGCGGAGCGGACAGGGCGCTGTTCTCGCTGCATCCGGGCACGGGAAGGTTGAGCGTGGCGAAGCCGCTCGACTACGAGACTCGGCAGTCGCACCTGCTGACGGTCACCGCCACGGATCCGCTCGCCGCGAGCGACACGCTCAAGGTCACAGTCAATGTGACCGACGTCGACGAGCCGCCTCCGCCTCCTGCGCCTCCGCCTCCTGCGCCTCCGCCTCCTGCGCCTCCGCCTCCTGCGCCAGGGTCGGAGCCGACTGGGCCTCCTCCGCCGGGGCTGCCGGTCCCGGAGGGCTTGGCGGGGTTCGCTGATGTGGATGCGGCCGGGGTGCATGCGCCCGGCATCGAGGCGCTCTTCGCCGCGGGGATCACGACGGGCTGTGCCGCGGCGCCGGCGCGCTTTTGTCCGCAGGGTCTGGTGACGCGCGCTGAGATGGCGACGTTGTTGGCCCGCGCCCTCGACCTGCCGGCCGCATAGCGCGCGTGCAGGCGCCCTGACTCCGCACTTCCAAGCCGCTCTTGCAGGTCGGCACCGGCCCGATCGGCGTCACGGGCCGAGGTCCACGGGGACGTCGAGTCCGCCCGGCCAGGGCTAGAACATCCGGGCCTCTATGCGGCTGGCGGCCAGCCACAGCTCGATGTCGTGGATCGCCTGGGCCATGGCCTGGCCGATTAGGTCAAGCTTGCGGACCTGCTCGATTCGGTCGCGGACGCCGGCGAACTCCCGTTTCGGCAGGAGCTGGCTCAGAATGCCGCAGGCGTCCGCCAGGCAGATGATCACGATGTCTCGGGGGTCGGGGATGTCGTCGCTGAGGAGCACGCCCAGGATGCGCAGCTTCACCTCGCGCTCCTCGCGGCCGTCGATCACCGGGTAGCGTCGGGATCGGAACACCCACAGGAACCGCTCGTCGTGCTGCTCGAGGATGCCGCGCTCGACCAGGCGGGCCAGCGCCTGCTCCCGGATCTCGTCGGCCTGCCTGGCCGTCTGCTCCACCCAGTGGCGGGCGTCGCGCTGCTCGCCGGCCGCGATCTTCTCGAGTGTCGGGTCGAGCAGGCTGTCGCCCACCGGAGCGGAGTCGATCAGGACGAGGTTCTCGGGGTCGGTGTCGATCCGGTTCTCCAGAGCCAGATCCATCAACACGGCGCCGGCCAGCGCGTGCTGCATCGACGCCACCGGCACCGACAGGAACTTTCCGTCCTCGTCCCGCAGCGTCAGCAGGATGATCTCCTCTGCGAATCTCAGCATGGCGCCTTGTGTATCACATGATCAGTCATCGCGGAACCCGACCCCGGCCGGAGCGGCCGGCCCTCAGAAGTCCTCGTCGAAGGAGACCTCGCCCTCCACGCCCACCTGGTAGGCGGACACGGTGCGCTCGAAGAAGTTGGAGAGTTCCTGCACGTCCTGCAGTTCCATGAACGAGAGCGGGTTGCGGCTGCCGAAGCGCCTCTGCAGGCCGAGTTGCATCAGGCGCTGGTCGGCCACGTACTCGAGGTACGACCGGGTGTCGGTCACCGACATGCCGGGCACGCCCTCGCCCAGCAGGTCCGCCGCGAACTGGTGCTCGGCGTCCACCGCCTCGGCCAGCATGTCGCTGATCCGCCGGCCCAGCTCCTCGTCGAACAGTTCGGGTTCCTCCTGCCGCACGGTGCGGATCACCTCGAAGGCGAAATTCATGTGCATGGACTCGTCGCGGAACACCCAGTTCGTGCCGGCCGCCAGCCCGTTGAGCAGACCCTTGGACCGCAGGAAGTACACGTAGGCGAACGCGGCGAAGAAGAACAGGCCCTCGATGCAGGCCGCGAAGCAGACCAGGTTCATCAGGAAGCGGCGCCGGTCGTCCGCGGTGCGCAGCGGCCCGTCGCCGACCGAGTCCATCCACTTGAAGCAGAACTCGGCCTTGGCCCGTATGGACGGGATGTTCTCGATGGCGGCGAAGGCCTCGGCCCGCTCGTCGTGGTCGGGGATGTAGTTGTCGAGCAGGTTCAGGTAGAACTGCACGTGCAGCGCCTCCTCGAAGAGCTGGCGCGACAGGTACATCCGGGCCTCGGGCGCGTTGATGTGCTCGTAGAGGTTCAGGACGAGGTTGTTGGCCACGATCGAGTCGCCGGTGGCGAAGAAGGCCACCAGCCGGCGTATCAGGTGCTTCTCGGCCGGCATGAGCTTGCGGTCCAGATCGACCAGATCGTCGGAGAAGTCGATCTCGTCGACCGTCCAGGTGTTCTTGATCGCGTCGCGGTACATCTCGAAGAACTGCGGGTAGCGCATCGGGCGCAGGGTCAGGTCGAAGCCCGGATCCAAGATGCTGGGCCGGGCGACGACGTCCGGCGTGGGCTGCCCGGGCCGGGGCTCGGCCTCCGGTTCAGGCTGGAAGCCTGTGGGAGGGGCGGGGACGGCTGAGCCCCGGCCCGGGAGATCGAGATCATCGACAGGGATGTCGGTGATGGCCATCAGTCGCACGCCTCGCAGGTCTCGGGGTTCTCCAGGGAGCAGGCCACGGCCCCGTCATCGGAAGGCCCCGAGCCGTTGGTGGTGGTCTGGTTGATCCGCGTCTTGGGCCTCGAGCGCAGGTAGTAGGTGGTCTTGAGGCCCTGCTTCCACGCGTGCATGTACATCGACGACAGCTTCCCGATGGTCGGGGCCTCCATGAAGAGGTTGAGCGACTGGCTCTGGTCGATGAAGGCGCCCCGGTCGGCGGCCATCTCGATCAGGGAGCGCTGCGAAATCTCCCAGGCCGTGCGGTAGACGGCCCGCAGGTCGTCGGGGATGCGCTCGATCTGCTGGATCGAGCCCTCGGCCTTTTTGACGTCTCCGATCATCTTGTCGTCCCACAGGCCCCGGGCCTTCAGTTCGGCCACCAGGTACCGGTTGACCTGCATGAACTCGCCCGAGAGGGTCTCGCGTTTGAACAGGTTCGACACCTGGGGCTCGATGCACTCGTAGCAGCCGGCGATGGCTGCGATGGTGGCGGTCGGGGCGATCGCGACGAGCAGCGAGTTGCGCAGCCCGTGGGCGCCGATCCGCTCGCGCAGTGGTCCCCAGCGATCGGGCTCCGACGGCTCGGTGCTCCAGAGGTCGAACTGGAGCTCGCCGGCCGCAGCCCGGGTGTCGGCGAAGCCGGGATGGGACCCGTTGGCCTCGGCCAGCTCGGTGGACGCCCACAGGGCGTTGAAGTAGATCTCCTCGGAGATGCGGCGGCTGAGGTTGCGGGCCTCGGCGGAGTCGAAGGCCAGACCCAGCTTGAAGAACACGTCCTGCAGGCCCATGAGGCCCAGCCCCACCGGTCGCCAGCGCCGGTTGGAGGCCCCCGACTCGTCGGTCGGGTAGTAGTTGATGTCGATGACGCGGTCGAGGAAGCCGACCACCAGCCGCACCACCTCGCCGAGCCGCGCGAAGTCGAAGTGCATCGGAGCGCTGCTGTTGGAGGTCGTCGCCGGCTGAACGAAGGCGCCGAGGTTGACCGAGCCGAGGTTGCACACCGCGGTCTCGTCAGCGCTGGTCACCTCGATGATCTCGGTGCACAGGTTGGACAGGTGCACGACCCGGTCGCGGGAGTTGGCGTCGCCCTCGGGTCCGGGGCCGGTCTGGTTGCACTTGGCGTTGGCGGAGTCCTTGAACGTCATCCAGCCGTTGCCGGTCTCGGCCAGGGTCCGCATCATCCGGGTGTACAGCTGGCGGGCCGGAACCTGCGCCTCGAAACGCCCGTCGGCCTCGGCCTGCTCGTAGATGGCCCGGAACTCCTCGCCGTAGGTGTCGGTGAGCTCGGGCACCTTCTTGGGGTCGAACAGGCTCCACTGCCAGTCCAGCTCCACGCGCTCCATGAAGAGGTCGGGCACCCAGTTGGCGAGGTTGATGTTGTGGGTGCGGCGGGCGTGGTCGCCGGTGTTGTCGCGCAGCTCCAGGAACTGCTCGACGTCTGCGTGCCAGGTCTCGAGGTAGACGCAGGCCGCGCCCTTGCGCCGGCCGCCCTGGTTGACGGCGGCCACCGAGGAGTCGAGGGTCTTGAGCCACGGCACGATGCCGTTGGACAGCCCGTTGGTTCCCCGGATCAGCGATCCCTTGGAGCGGACCCGGTGCCAGCCGACCCCGATGCCCCCCGCGTACTTCGAGAGGCGGGCGATGTCGGTGTAGCGCTGGTAGATGCCCTCCAGGGAGTCCTCGGGCGAGTCGAGCAGGTAGCAGCTCGACATCTGCGGGTGCATCGTGCCCGAGTTGAACAGGGTGGGGCTGGACGGCAGGTAGGCCAGCGACGAGATCAGGTCGTAGAACGCGACGGCCTCGTCGGGGTTCTTGCTCAGCCCGCAGGCCACGCGGAGCATGAAGTACTGCGGGGTCTCGATCACCAGCCGGGTGTCGGGATGGCGCAGCAGGTAGCGGTCGTAAACCGTGCGCAGCCCGAAGAACTCGAAGTTGCGGTCCCGGCCGGAGTCGATGGCCGCGTTCAGCGCGGGGGAGTGCGCCCGCACGAACTCCGCGGTCTCGTCCCCGATCAGCCCGAGCCGGCATCCGGTCTCCATGGCCTCGGAGAACCACGGGATGTTCTGGTTGCGGACTTCCTTGTCGATGTAGGTGGCCAGCATGCGGGCCGCGAGGTTCGAGTAGTTGGGCTCCTCCACGATGAGCCCGGCCGCGGTGCGGATGCTCAACTGGTCGAGCTCGCGGGTGGTCGCCCCGTCGGCGAGGGCGGCGATAGTGCGGGTGCTGACCGTCAGCGGATCGACGCCGAGCAGGCCTTCGGCCGCCCGGGCCACCGCGTTGACGATCTTGTTCACGTCGACCGGCTCGAGATTGCCGTTCCGCTTGCGCACCCTCATCGTCGTCGAGGCGGACGCAGCCGGAGGCGCCTCCGCGACGGTGGTCAGCCGATCCTCGATCATCGTCACGTCGGTGCGCCTCCCTCTTGCCGGTGTTCAGCGGGTGCCCCTCAAGCTGTGGACCCCGCTCAAGACCGGCCACAACTTCGGAGTCTGAATTACAGCACCGTAACTACACGCGTGTCAAATTGCGCCGCGGCTACCCCGCTGAACAGGGCTTCTTGCTCGCCGTGTGCGACTAGCGTTGCGCGGATGGACATTCTCGACGTCGATCTGGCAGCTTTCGAGCGGGGCGATCAAGCCCAGCGGGCCGCGGTGGTGGACGGCGTGATGCGCAGCCTGGCCACCGGCTTCGTCTACGTGGCCCACGATCTGGGCGCGGGCGTGATCGACGAGGCATACGGGCGGCTGGAGGCCTTCTTCAGCCTTCCCCAGGACCGCAAGGACCGCTACATCGTGGCCGGTTCCCACGGCCAGACCGGATACACGCCGATGATGACCGAGACGGCCGCCGTCTCCGACGTCCCCGACCTCAAGGAGATGCTCAACTGGGGCGAGCCGGCGCCGCCGGGCCACCCGCTGCGCCAGCGGTATCCCCACCGCTACGGGCCGCCCACCCTGCCCGAGGACGACCAGCCGGGCGTCACCGAGCTGCTGCTCTCCTTCCACGCCTCCGTGCTCGACGTCCAGCGCCGGGCGCTGCGGGTGATCGCGGTCGGTCTGGGCATCCACGAGGAGTTCTTCGATGCCATGCTCGAGCACGGAGCGACCCTCAACCGGGCGATCCACTACCCGCCCATGGAGACTGCGCCCTCGGACGGCTTCATGTGGGCCGCCGAGCACGGCGACATCAACCTCATCACCATGCTTCCCAGGGCCACCGCACCCGGCTTGCAGGTACGCACCGGCGACGGCTGGGTCGACGCCGTCCCGCCGGAGGGAAGCGCCATCATCAACACCGGCATGATGCTGGAGCACCTCACCAACGGCGTGATCGGCGCCGGGATTCACCGGGTGATGGCGACCGAGGGCCAGACCGGCGACCGCTACTCGGTGGTGCAGTTCGCCCATCCCACGCCGTGGACGATCCTGTCGCCGCTGCCCACCTGCGTGACCGACGAGCACCCTCTGAGGTTCCCCACCATCACCTCGGCCGACGCCCTCGACAAGGTGATCTGGGAGATCAACCTGGTAGAGGACGGCCGCCGCCTAGAAGACAGCTAAGCGGAGTTCAGCGGGGGCGGGTGTGGTCGCCGAGTTGGCGCGGCTCGGTTGAGCTGGGGGCCAGACCGCAGCGGGCCTGCTGGCCGTCGATGGTGACGTCATGAGCGACGAAACCCGCCAGCCGGCGGCTCGTCGCGGTTGGCTCGGCTGCTCCGGCGGTGTCGCTCTTACCGAGGTCGGTGACCTCGAGGTCGGTGGCCAGTACCTGCTCGGCCACGTAATCGCGCCACTGCTCCACCGCGGCGGCCTGCTCGGTCGAAGCCAGCGCCAGCGACACCTGGATGCGGTCGGTCACCACGTAGCCGTCGAGGCGCCGGCAGTCCTGGATAACCCGCACCGCGTCGCGGGCCCAGCCTTCGGCCTCCAGTTCCGGGGTGACCGCGGTGTCGAGCACGACCACCGCGTCGCCGGACTGCAATCCGGCTGCCGCGCCGCCCTCCGACGCCTCCACGGCCAGATCGAAGCTGCCCGCCTCCAGCTCGTGGCCGGCCGCGGTCACGGTGCCGTCGTCGTTGCGTGTCCAATCGCCGGAGCGGGCGGCGGCGAACACCTCCTGCACCGATCCGCCGAGACGAGGGCCCAGCACTGCGCCGTTGGGCCGCAGCACCAGGGAGGCGTGCGCCGCGAGGTCGTCGGTCAGCACCACCGACTTGACATTGATCTCGTCGGCCAGCAGGTCGGTCAGCGGGGCCAGGTCCTCTGCACCGTCGCCGGCCACGACGGCCCGGGCCAGCGGCAGGCGCACCCGAAGCCCGGCGTCCTCGCGCACCCGCAGCGCAGCTGAGGCCGCGTCGCGCAGGCGCTCCATGCGGGCCACCAGTGCGTCGTCGGCGGGCAAGCCCTCGGCGTCGGGGTCGGGCCAGTCGGCCAGGTGCACCGAGGCGCCGCCACCGATCCCGCCGTGGATCTCCTCGGCGATCATGGGCAGGAACGGCGCGGCCACCCTGGTCAGGGTGGTGAGCACCACATGGAGGGTGTCGAAGGCGGCCCGGTCGGTGTCGGCGCCGCCCGCGTTCCAGAAGCGGTCCCGGGAGCGGCGGATGTACCAGTTGTTCAGGGCGTCGATGAAGGCCGCGATCTCGGCTGCGCCCCCGGGCAGGTCGTAGGCGTCCATCCGCTCGGCGGCCCGTTCCACCAGCGTGCGGGTCCGGGCCAGGACATACCGGTCGAGCACGTCGTCGCTGTCGGTGCGCCGCTGGGCGGCGTAGCCCTCGGCGTTGGCGTACATGGTGAAGAACGAATAGGCGTTCCAGATGGGCAGCAGGATCTGGCGGGTGACCTCGTCGATGCCGTCGTCGTTGATCCGCAGGTCGCCGCCCCGCACGATGTTGGCCGCCATCAGGTACCAGCGCAGGGCGTCGGCCCCCTGGTTCTCGAAGATGTCGGTGGGCTCGGTGTAGTTGCGCAGCTTCTTGGAGAGCTTGGCGCCGTCGGCGGCCAGCAGGATGCCGTGGCAGATCACGTTGGAGAAGGCGGGCCGGTCGAACAGGGCGGTGGCCAGCACGTGCAACGTGTAGAACCAGCCTCGGGTCTGGTTGATGTACTCCACGATGAAGTCGGCCGGGAAGTGGCTCTCGAACCACTCGGTGTTCTCGAAGGGGTAGTGCACCTGCGCGAAGGGCATGGAGCCCGACTCGAACCAGCAGTCGAGCACCTCGGGCACCCGCCGCATCGTCGACCGTCCTGTGGGGTCGTCGGGGTTGGGGCGGGTGAGGGCGTCGATGAAGGGCCGGTGCAGGTCGTCGGGGCGCACGCCGAAGTCGCGCTCGAGCTCGTCGAGCGAGCCGTACACGTCGATCCGCGGGTATGCGGGGTCGTCGCTGCGCCACACGGGTATGGGCGAGCCCCAGAACCGGTTGCGGCTGATCGACCAGTCGCGGGCGCCTTCGAGCCACATGCCGAACCGGCCGTCGCGCACATGGTCCGGCACCCAGTTGATCTGCTGGTTCAGCTCCACCAGCCGGTCCCGGATGGCGGTCACCTCCACGTACCAGCTGTTGATGGCCCGGTAGATGATGGGGGTGTCGGTGCGCCAGCAGTACGGGTAGTTGTGCTCGTAGCTGTCATGGCGGACGATGCGGCCCTCGTCCTTGAGATGGCGGATGATCCCGGCGTTGGCCTCGAACACGTTGATACCGGCCCAGTCCGACACGGGCTCGGTGAACCGTCCCCGGTCGTCGACCGGCACGGCGTCGGCGATGGCGATCCCGTTGGCCTCGCACACCTCCTGGTCCTCAGCGCCGAAGCCGGGGGCGGCATGGACGATGCCGGTGCCCTCGGCGGTGTCCACGAAGTCGCCGGCCAGCACCCGGAAGGCCTCGGTGCGGTGGGCGAAGAAGTCGAACAGCGGGACGTAGCTGCGGCCCACCAGTTCAGCGCCCAGAACCGTTCCGCCGAGGCGGGCCTGCGACAGCTGGGCGTCGTAGGCGGCCACCCGGTCGGCGGCCAGCACGTAGTGGACGCCGTCCTCCTCCATCACCGCGTAGGAGATGTCGGGGCCCACCGCCAGCACCAGGTTCGACGGCAGCGTCCACGGGGTGGTGGTCCAGGCCAGCATGCGCATCGGTCCCGGGTCGCCGGGTGCCGGCACCAGGTCGAAGGCCACGGTGATGGCCGGGTCCTGGCGGGGCCGGGTGGCGTCGTCGAGGCGGATCTCGAAGTTCGACAGCGGCGTCTCCGCGCCCCATGAGTACGGCATGACCCGGTACGCCTCGTACACCAGTCCCTTGCGATGGAGCTGGGCGAAGGCCCACATGACCGACTCCATATAGGTCAGGTCCATGGTCTTGTAGTCGTTGCCGAAGTCGACCCAGCGGGCCTGGCGGGTGACCGTGTCCTCCCACTCCTGCGTGTAGCGGACAACGGACTGGCGGCAGCGCTGGTTGAACTCGGCTATGCCGAAGGACTGGACCGCGGCCCGGCCGGCCACCCCCAGCTCGCGCTCGGTCTCCATCTCGGCGGGCAGCCCGTGGCAGTCCCACCCGAAGCGCCGGTCCACCCGGTTGCCCCGCATGGTCTGGTACCGGGGCACCACATCCTTGACGTAGCCGGTGAGAAGGTGGCCGTGGTGGGGGAGCCCGTTGGCGAACGGCGGGCCGTCGTAGAAGACCCAGTCCCGCTCAGCGGGCCTCGCCTTCACCGACTGCTCGAAGGTCCCCTCGGCCTTCCAGCGAGCGAGGACCCGGCGCTCGATGGCCGAGAAATCGGGGCTGCCGACCTCGGGATACGGCTTGCCGCCGCCTTCAGTCATGGCCGATGAGGCTATCTTTCGACTTCGCCGCCCCGGCCTGGCCGTTGCGTCCATTGGACCACTGCCTGTCTACGCTGTCTCTGCATGGATCCTGAGGGTTATCGGAGCCTGTTCGACCTGAGCGACCAGGGACCCGAGGCCGCCCGGTCGATGGGCGCGGGGACTCTGCTGGGCCGCTTGGCCCATCCCGACCAGGTGGTGGGGCCGGCGCTGCTACTGGCCCGCGACGCCGGCCGGTTCATCACCGGCCAGGTCCTCGTCGCCGACGGAGGCCTCCACCCCCGCTGACGCTTCGTCGGCGTCCTCGCCGGCGGTGTCTTCGGCTTGCTCGCTGGTGTCGTCGGTGTCGTCGGCGTCCTCGCCGGCGGTGTCTTCGGGGGGCGAGCCTTCGCTGGCGGTGTCTTCCGCGACAGCGTCTTCGGTGTCCTCCGTGGCGGTGTCCTTGTCGTTGTCGGCGTCTTCGGCGATGCTCTCCGCCGCGTCGTCCTCGGTTGCGTCTGCGGTCTCGTCCTCGGTGTCTGGGGCCGGGGTGTCGCCGCCGCGCAGACGCTGGAGCGCCTCGGCCGCCTCGCGGTACTTGGTTTCTGCCTCGGCCGTCTCGGCGGCAGGGGCTTTGCGGTCGTTCAGCTTGCGCACGGCCGCGGCCGCGTCGTCCTTCGCCTTCTCAGCCTTCCTCAGGGCGCGCTCGTGGGCCTGCTGCTCGCGGTCGGCGATGAGGTAGGTGTTGTAGAGGGTCAGGGCCGCGGCGGTCTCGCCGTCGAGGGTGGGGGCAACCGTTCCGGCGGTCGTGGCCTGGTGTCTGGGCTCGCGGGCCTGGGACTTGCCCCTCGCTTTGCGCTTGGTCGCGGACTGGGCGCTGTCTGGAGCGTCGGACATGAAGCGACTAGGGTAGCCACCCGGTACGGCGCGGCAACCAAACGAGGGAAGGCATGGGCGACGCAAACGGCGAGACCATCGTCGAGTTCAACGACGTGTACAAGATCTTCGGACCGCAGCCTCGGGGACGGGCTCTCGAACTGGCCCGATCGGGCATTCCCAAGAAGGAAGTCCAGCGCCTGACCGGTCATGTCGTCGGCATGACCGACGTCAACTTCAAGGTCAAGCGGGGCGAACTCTTCGTTGTCATGGGGCTGTCGGGGTCGGGCAAGTCCACCGCCATCCGCATGGTCAACAAGCTCTACGACATCACCGCCGGCGAGGTCTTGGTCGACGGCGTGGACGTCCAGAAGCTCGAAGGCACCCAGCTCCAGGCCTTCCGCCGCGAGAAGATGGGGATGGTGTTCCAGCACTTCGCGCTGTTCCCCCACCGCAACGTGATCGACAATGTCGGCTATGGCCTGAAAGTGCAGAAGGTGGACCGCGATGAGCGCAACCGGGCCGCCCTGCACGCACTGTCGCTCGTGGGCCTGGCCCCGTTCGCCGAGCACCGGCCGGCACAGCTCTCCGGAGGCATGCAGCAGCGGGTCGGCCTGGCCCGGGCGCTGGCGTCGGACCCCGACATCCTGTTGATGGACGAGGCCTTCTCGGCCCTCGATCCCCTGATCCGCCGCCAGATGCAGGACGAGATGATGGAGATCCAGAGCCGGGTCAAGAAGACGATTCTGTTCATCACCCACGACCTCAACGAGGCCCTGCGCATCGGCGACCGGGTCTGCATAATGAAGGACGGCGCGGTGGTGCAGATCGGCACGCCGGAGGAGATCCTCACCGAACCGGCCACCGGCTATGTGGCCGAGTTCGTCCAGGACGTGGACCAGGGCCGCGTGATCAAGGTCCTCGAGGTGATGACCGAGCCGAAGCCGGTCCCTGCCGACATCTCGCTGTCGCAGGCGATGACCCTCTGCGACGATGTCACGGGACGCTTCTGCTGTGACGACGAGGGCAGGCCCGTCGCCCTGCTGACGGCCGCCGACGGCCTGCGGGTCCGGTCGATGGGATCCGACGACCTGAAGGCCGCGCTGCGCAGCGACTTCGACAAGTGCAGTTCCGAGGCCACGCTCAACGAGATGTACGCAGCTGCTGGCCGGGGACTTTCGATCGCGGTGGTCGACGATGACGGCAAGTTGATCGGGAACCTCGACCCCCGCCTCATCATGGAGGAGATGGGCCGGGTTGAGCAACTGATAGACGGCTTCGAGCGGGAGGTGTTCATGTGAGCGGGCTCACCCCGGCTGGGACGGGGGTTCTGGCCCAGACCAATGGCGACGAGTACCGCGGGCACTTCATCGACCGGTTCATAGACACCGTCACCAGCCCGGAGGCCGGTGATGTGGTCGTCGACTGGATCAAGGTCGGCATCGAGTGGCTGGTGTTGATCGCCTTCATCGTGGTGCCCCTGATGCTGATCTTCGGCGGGATGAGGGGCCGCCGCTACGGGATGGCCGCGGGCGGCCTCATCGCGGGACTCGCCATCTGGTGGTACCGCACGCTCCCCAAGGAGCGCATTGCGTCGGGCTTCACCACCTTCACCGAGCGCGGTGAGACGTTCGAATGCAAGAACGCCATCGTCGACAGCGAGGGCGAGCTGCTGTGGTGCAGTTCAGGCATTGTTTCGCAGGTTCGCCAGAACACTGTCCTGGATCTGTGGAACATCACCGTCGGAGACTGGGTCGAACAGACGGTCTTCTGGGTGGACAACAATCTCAGGAAGACCCTTGAAGTCATCGAGTGGCCCTTCGCGACGCTGCTGAGGTTGATCGTCGACGACTGGCTGCTGGGCATGTCGTGGTTGACGGTGTGCATTGCCGTATTCGCTCTGGGCTGGGCGGTTCGCGGCTTCCAGGTCGGCGCGCTGTCGTTCATCGGACTGACGATCTGCGCCCTCCTGGGCGAGGAATTCTGGAGGGAGACGGCCCTCACTATCGGCTTCATCGGCGTGGCAGTGCTGCTCTGTGTGATCGTGGGCATCCCGGTAGGGGTGCTGTGCGGCCGTGTGGATGGCGCCTGGAAGGTCGTCAGGCCGGTTATGGACGCCATGCAGGTGATCCATTCGTTCGTGTACATGTTGCCGTTCATCTTCTTCTTCGGGGTGGGGTTCGTCTCGGCCACCATGGTCACGATGACGTTCGCGCTGCCGCCGCTGATACGTCTCACGAACCTCGGAATCCGCCAGGTGCCCGAGGATGTGGTGGAAGCCTCCCGGGCGTACGGCGCGCCCGAGTGGCGAGTGCTTTTGGACGTGCAGATTCCACTGGCCCGGCCCGCGATCATGACCGGGCTCAACCAGACCCTGCTGCTCGCCATCTCCATGTTGGGCGTGGCCGCGATCATGGGCGCGGGCGGCTTGGGCCGGCTGCTGTTCCAGGCCATTGCCAACCTCGACGTCGCCCTGGCCGGGTCGGCCGGACTGGCCTTCTTCCTGGTCGCGGTGGTGCTCGACAGGCTGAGCCAGACCGACGCCGACTCGAGCAACCTGTTCTCCCGGATCGCCAAGGCTTGGGCCAACCGCCGGACTCCCGAGAAGCTGCTGGAGGAGGCACAGGCCGCGGCGGACGAGAAGGTCTTCAAGCTGGCAGAGGAGCCGGAGACTCCCGAGGAGTCGTTCGTGCCGGCCTCCGGCAAGGAGCGGGCCTCGATCGTCGTCACCGGCCTCGGGGCGCTGATAATGCTCGTCTCACTGCTGTTGCCGTGGACTACAGACGCCGGTCTGGTCTCGGCCTATGCCCGGGCCACCGACGTCGACCTGCGGACCGAGAATTGCCCCGGCCAATGGATCGAGACTGCCGCGCTCGATCCCCTGTCGGGCGCGGAGGTCGGGGAGTCGACCTGCACTCGCGACATCGAGTGGATCTCCAACAGCTACAACGGCGTGGCCGCCTCCGGCGGGTCGTGGCACGGCATCTTCCTCGCCGTGGCGGCCGCCGTCGTGCTCTGGTCTGCGTTGGCCACGTTGTGGCGGCCCGGGGCGGGCTCAGGGTGGTTCTCAGCGCACGGGGCGGCCGTGTTCTCCATCGGCGGTCTTGTGGCTTCATTCGTCTTCCTGCTGGCCAACCCGCCCGACAACGTGCTCGTCCATTCAACCGGATTCGGCGTGTGGGTCGCGGTGATCGGCGGCCTGTTGGCGACGGTCGGCGCGATCGCGTGGCTGTGGCTCGCGCCCATGACAGCCCGTCGGCCCCTGTCGGCCAACATCGGCTGGGGCAGGCTGATCGGCGCGGTCTTCGCCGTGCTGCTGCTGGTGATGGGCGGCTACGCGGGATGGAGCTTCGACACCCGCACCGAGTCGGTGATCGGCCCGGAGTTGCGGGCCGATCTGGACCGGATCGCCGAGGAGGGAGCGGTCGCGCAGAGGGAAGCCGTGGAAGCAGCGGCAGCGGCGGACGCGGCCGAGGCCGCCGGCGATGTCGATCTCTACCAGGAGATGAGGCGGGTGGAGAACGATGCGCTCGCGCTCGCCGGTGTGAGGGCGGCCGACATCGCCGCGAAGATCGCCGAGGCCAAGCGCACTGGCGACGTGATCCACGACGGCTTCGAAGGAAGTGGCGCGGGCATGGGGATCTGGACCCTGATCGCCGGCATCGGGGCGCTGGCACTGGTGTTCCCGGCCATCGGAGTGTTCGGGATCGACGAGGGTCTCCGCTACCGCTGGAGTGCCCTTGTGGCCGGTCTCGGACTCGGCATAGCGATGGTCGCCCTCGGCTGGGTCGCGAGCATCGTGCGGGTTGCGGACGCCAACTTCGTGACGGGGGTCGGATCCGTGTTCGTGATGGCGGCCGGAGCGACCATCTTCGCCACGTCGCGAGGGACCCTCGGAGAGTTCGACCGCAACAAGGTCTACGGCGACATCCCTGAGACGGATGGCAGCGCCTGACAGGCAACCGCAGTTACCGGAGTCGCGCGTGCCATTAGCTGAGACCCGCGACGGTGTTGCCGGTGCGCGGGTTGATCCTCGGCCGGTCGCCGCCTAACCTTTGGCCCGGCCCAACAAGCCCCACCCTAGGAGGGAACCACAATGAAAATGAAGAAGAGCGTGAGCATGATGCTCGCTTTGCTCGCAGCCTTCGCTCTGATCGCGGCATCCTGCGGCGACGACGACAACGAGGTCACGGTGGAACCGGCAGCTCCGGCTGCCGCGGAGCCGGCCGCCGAAGAGCCGGCCGCCGAAGAGCCGGTGGCCGCCGAAGAGCCGGTGGCCGAGGAAGAGCCGGTGGCCGAGCCGATGCTGCCCGGCGAGGGCGTCGATGTGATTGCCGGCCGGGCCAACTGGAGCACGGGCTACTTCCAGGCCGAGCTCTACAAGCAGCTGCTCGAGGAACTGGGCTACGACGTGTCCGACCCGGCCGAGCTGGAGCTCGGGCCCAACAACGGCTATGTGGCCATGGCCCAGGGCGACATGGACTTCTGGCCGAACAGCTGGTACCCGGGCCACCTGGCGTGGCTGGCAGGCGAACTGCCCGACGGGTCACTGGTAGGCGACCACGTGTCGATCGTGGGCGAGGAGATGATCGCGGGCGGCCTGCAGGGCTATCTGATCACCAAGTCCTTCGCCGACGAGTACGGCGTCTACACGCTGGATGACCTCAACGACAACGCTGAGGCGCTAGCTGCGTTCGATGCCACCGACCCCGTGCCCGGCAACGGCATCGCCGACATCTTCGGCTGCCCCGAGTCCTGGACCTGCGACAACATCATCACCAACCAGATCGCGTTCTCGGGCTGGGACAACATCCAGCAGACGATCGCCGGTTATGACGCGATGTTCGCCCAGGCCGCCGACAGCGCCAACGAGGGTGTCCCGATGGTGGCCTACACCTGGACCCCGTCGGCGTACATCACCCAGCTGCGGCCCGGTGACAACGTCTACTGGGCGGGCGTCGGCGCGATCCTCGACGACTCCAACCCGGCCAACCAGGAGGGCGGCACGGAACACGACCAGCGCGGCGACGACGGTTCCGGCGGCTACGCGGCCATCGGTGCGGACCAGTGTCCGGCGGCGGCCGACAACCCCGACGGACTGTGCCCGATCGGCTGGATAGCAGCCGACATCCTGATCACGGCCAACAACGACTTCCTCGCTGCCAACCCGGCGGCCGCGAAGCTGTTCGAGGTTGTCAAGCTGTCGGTGATCGACGTGTCACTGGCCAACGTGGAGCAGGACGACGGCGCCGACCCGACCGACCTGGCCACGCAGTGGATCGCCGACAACCGCGGCGTGGTCGACGGGTGGCTAGCCGAGGCTCTGGCCGCGGTCTAACTGCACGCGAGGTCTGAGACCTCACAAAGAGACTGACAGTTGAAGAGGGCGGGGCCGCGGCCCCGCCCTCTTCGCGCCGGGACCGGTTGTTCAGGGTTCGCCGTCGCCGATCTCGCACCGGCGGCGCTCGACGTAGTCGTCGAGTTGCTCCCGCCGGGCGCTGTCGAGCGGCGGTTCGGCGTACTCCTCCAGCGCTGCCTGCCAGACGGTTGTAGCCCGTTGGGTGGCGTTGAGCCCGCCCGAGTCGGCCCAGGTGCCGTGGTTCTGCCAGTCCGAGATCAGCGGCGGGTAGAAGGCGGTCTCGTAGCGCTCGAGGGTGTGCTCGTCGCCGAAGAAGTGGCCGCCGGTGGGCACCCGCTCCATGGCCTCGAAGGCGAGGTCCGGGCCGGAGACGGGAACGGGTGTGAGGAACTCCATCGTCTGCTGGAGCATCTCCACGTCGAGGATCAGCTTCTCGTAGCTGGCCTGCAGCCCGCCCTCCATCCATCCGGCCGCGTGGTACACGAGGTTGGCCCCTCCCAGGATGCAGCCCCACAGCGACATCTGCGTCTCGTAAGCGGCCTGGGCGTCCACGACGTTCGACGCGCTCGAGTTCGACGCCCGGTAGGGGAGCCCGTAGCGGCGGGCCAGCTGCCCCGACGCCACGTTGGCCTTGACCTGCTCCGGCGTGCCGAACGCGGGCGAGCCCGAGCGCATGTCGACATTGGAGGTGAACGCTCCGTAGAGCACCGGCGAGCCGGGGCGGACGAGCTGGGTGAGGGTGATGCCGAACAGCGCCTCGGCGTTCTGCTGCACCAGGGCGGCGGCGAGCGTCACCGGGGCCATGGCACCCATCAGCGTGAAAGGGGTCACCGACACCGGCTGGCCATGCTCGGCCATGGTCATCAGCCCGTTGGCCATCTCGACGTCGAAGCGGCGCGGCGAGTTCACGTTGATGATGGTGGTCACCCCGGGCGAGGCCGTCATCGCGTCGAGGCTGTCTCCCCGGCTGATGGCCATCATCTGGATCCCGTCGAGCGCCCGGCCCCGGCCGATGGATGTGCAGTGGTACGACAGGTCCGACAGCACCAGGTTGGCCCGGTAGGCGTCGAGGTGGCGGGTGTTGGCGGGCAGCTCCATCGGCGCGACGACCTGGTTGCCGATGATGTGGATGGCGTTGAAGTAGTGGGCCAGCCTGATGAAGTTCTCGTAGTCGGCCATGTTGGAACTGCGCCGGCCATTGATCTCGTCGTGCACCGCGGCCGGCCCGGCCACCAGACCGAAGGCCATGCTCCGGCCGCCGACGCGGAGCTGCTTGGCCTGGTTGCGGGAAGCGAGCGTGAAGCTGGCCGGTGCGGTGGCCAGCGCGGCCTCCACGACGTCACGGCCGACCCGCACCACCTCGTCCTCGACGATGGCGCCGGCGTCCGCGAAGAGCTTGCGGGCGTCCGGCGACCACAGCTCGACGCCCAGCTCCTCCAGTACCCGCATTGAGGCCGCGTGGACAGTGGACAGCCCCTCGTCGTCGAGCACCTGGAGAGTCCCGTGCGGGTTCTCCACGGACCGCCACGGCAGCTGGGCGATGGCGGAGGACCGGGTTGCGACGCGGGGTCGACCTCGCCTGACCACTGGCAGCGACCTTAGTAGAGACACCACTGTGGGATAGTCGTAGGGCAGAATCTCGTCGTGACTGGACCGAGGCATCGTCCAAGGATCGGGGCTGCCCGTGCGGCGCCTCCCGACTGGCTGCTCGACCACGGGGACCGCAACATGCACTCCCTGGGGCCCGGAGCCGACTTGGAAGCGGAGTGGGTCGCGGCGGGCTTGCGGCTGCCCGACCGCACGGCGATCCGGCGCTACCGGATCGAGCGGGTGCGCTCGCAACTGCGGGCCGCGGGCTGCGACGGCGCGCTGCTGTACGACCCGCTGAACATCCGCTACGCCACCGACACCACCAACATGTCGATCTGGACGATGCACAACGCGGTGCGCTACGCCTTCGTGGCCACCGACGGGCCGGTGGTGCTGTTCGAGTTCTCGAAGGGAGAGTTCCTCGACACACACTCAGAGGTGGTGGACGAGATCAGGCCGGGATTGTCGTACATCTACTTCTACGCGGGGACCCGGGCTCCGGAGGTCGCCTACCGGTGGGCTTCCGAGATTGCCGGTCTGCTGGCCGAGCACGGGCGAGGCGACCGGAGACTGGCGGTCGACCAACTCGACCTGATCGGGTTGCGGGCGTTGGAGGCTCACGGGGTGTGCCTAGTAGACGCTTGGGCGCCCATGGAGGAGGCCCGCGTGGTCAAGTCGTCAGAGGAGATCGCGGCCATGCGCTGCGCAGTGCACGCCTGCGAGGCCGCCATCGGCGACATGCGAGCGGTGTTCGAGCCCGGCGTCACCGAGATGGAGCTCTGGGCGACCCTGCAGGCCGGCAACTTCGCCCGCTACGGGGAGTGGATCGAGACCCGCTTGCTCGCCTCGGGCCCCCGCACCAACCCGTGGTATCAGGAGGTCAGCAGCCGCCGGGTCCAGGCCGGCGAGCTGATGGGCTTCGACACCGACATGGTGTGCGCCTACGGGGCTTGCGTGGACATGTCCCGCACCTGGCTGTGCGGCGGGGGCGCGCCGTCTGCGGCCCAGCACGATGTGTGGTCGCTGGCCCGGGAGCAGATCGAGCGCAACATCGAGCTGCACCGGCCGGGCGCCACGGTGCGCGAGCTGGCGCAGCGGTCGTGGTACCCGTCGCTGGACGACTACAACTGCTACACGGTGCTGTCGCACGGCGCGGGCCTCTGCGACGAGTACCCGTCGGTGTTCACCCGCGAGCGCTGGGGCCGAGAGGGGTACGACGCCGTACTGGAGCCGGGCACCGTGATGTGCGTCGAGGCCTTCGTGGGACCGAAGTCCGGCGGCGAAGGGGTCAAGCTCGAGGAGCAGATCCTCATCACCGAGACCGGCCGCGAACGCCTGTCCACCTATCCCCTCGACCTCGTCTAGGTTGCCGGATCGTGACGGCGTCGCAGTCGAGTCCCGGATCGGGCGGGGGCGGGTTCAGGGTCAGCTTCCTGGGGCTGGGCA
>VYBO01000043.1 GCA_009844405.1 Acidimicrobiaceae bacterium | reverse complement strand
TAACGGTGGACCCTGTCGCCTACCTCAATTTCCACCACTCGGTGGGACGCTGCCCCGTCAATGAATACGGCGATTCGGGTCTTGAGCGGGACTAGGTCGCCGGTGCGTGCCAGCTGCCTGACGAACTATGCTCGCCTCATTGGCGCGACCGACATAGATGACACCGACTTGCAGTTCCTTCGCTCAGAGGCCAAGGCCTTACTCGGCGCGGACTTCGTCGGCGCTGACCTCGTCCGCATGGACCTCACCGACATGGACCTTCGCAGGGCGAATCTCACCAAGGCGGACCTATTTGCAGCGATACTCGTTGGCGCAAGTCTCGATGAGTCGAACTTTACCGAGGCGGTCCTGACCAGCGCTGACCTCTCCGGCTCGCAACTTTCCGGTGCCATCCTCACCGACGCTGACCTCTGCGACGCCGATCTCTGCGACGCGAATCTAGCCGGGGCGAGTCTCGCTGGCGCCGACCTGACCGGTGCGCGCCTTACCGGGGCGAACCTCGCTGGTGCTGATCTCGCTGGTGCTGACCTCTATGGGGCGGACTTCCGCGGTGCCGACCTCACCGGTGCCGATCTCTCTAGAACAGTCCTCACCGGGTCCGACTTCGATGGAGCTAAGCACGACTACCACACGCCCGACCCGCCACCTCTTGGGTAGTCAACCGCCACGGTCCAGGGCCGGCAAGGGGTCTCAAACCGAGGGAAACGTCTGTTCGTCGGTACCCGTCGTGCCGGGATATCCAAGGGCCGACTGCACGGCTTTCTGCACTCGGTCGGCGACGGCCTCGGGATCCTCGTGCTCCCAGAAGCGCAGCACCGTCCACCCGGCCTGCTGCAGGTATGCGGTGGTCTCGCTGTCGCGCTCGACGTTGCGGGCGATCTTGTCCGCCCAGTACTGCGCGTTTGTGGCTGGCTGGGTGTGGTGGTCGGGGCATCCGTGCCAGTAGCAGCCGTCGACGAACACGGCGATGCGGGTCTTGCGCAGGACCAGGTCGGCGGTGCGGGCAATCTCGGGCTGGGGCCGCGCGGACACCCGGAACCTGATGCCTCGGCGATGCACGGCGGAGCGCACCGCCATCTCGGGCTTGGTGTCGCGGCTGCGGTTGCCCTGCATCGACTTGCGGGTCGCCGGCGACGAGGCCCACGACTCGTTCCCCGAGTCCGCTCCCACACGCCGGACCGTAACTGCCGAGCGTCGCTTGCGCAGCGCCGGCCGTCCGCAGTCCTGCGGGCCGCCGGACCGTGCGGCTGACGGCAGCGGTGTCACACCTCCGCGGGACAATGGCATGTGAGGTTCAGAGGAGGCAGCGCCGTGCCGCAGTGACAGGAACATCGCCGGGATTGGGGGGTGTCTGGCCATTGGCACCCCGTTGGGCGTCCTGCCTGTTGATGATCTCCTTTCCGGGCAGCGCCGAGCAAGGCGCAAGGATCGTGCGCCTGCGCCCATCACCCAACCCGGCACCCCCGGAGCAGCGATGCCGGGGTGCGTCGGTCATGCCGGCGCCGCTGAAGAACCCGTCCCACCACCGGGACGGGTTCTTCCGTCCCGTAGGTAGTTCGCCCAGGCGAGGTGCATTCTGCGGTATGGCCTGGGTATTTTTTGCGGTATTGCTAGGTGACGGGGTCTGGAACGCGATGCGTCACGCCTGCGACGACCGGGCCGCCTGTGGGCAGTTCATCCTGGCCGGATCGATCCGGCCCACCTACACCATCACCGACCACAGCGGCGCGGGCCGGGTGGCGCGGCTGCGGCTGCGCCCGATGTCGCTGTACGAGTCGGGAGACTCGACCGGCCGCATCTCGCTCAGCGGTCTCCTGGCCGGCGGGCCGTGCCGCGCCGATCCTCCAGAGTCCGATCTGCTGCGAGTGTCCGAACTGGTGTGCCGGGGCGGGTTCCCTCGCTTTACCGCGCTGGAGCCTGCCGATGCCGGCGCCCGCCTAGGCGACTACCTCCGGGACGTCGCAATGGTGGACCTCCGGGGTGGCGAGGTCACCCACGATCCGCTGAAGATGCTGGCCCTGATCACGTCACTGGCCCGCAATGAGGGCACTTCGGCCTCGGCGAGGACCCTGATCGCCGACTCCGCCAACACGGGCGGACCGTCGGACCGCGACACCGTGAGAAGGTACCTCGACCGCCTGGAGGAGGCGTTCGTCGTCGAGCCGCTGCCCGCGTGGGCCACCCATCTGCGCAGCAGCACGACGCTGCGGTCGACTCCCAAGCGCTACTTCGCCGACCCGTCGCTGGCCGCGGCCGCGCTGCGGGCCTCGCCTGCGGGCCTTCGGGCCGACCTCGCCGCCCTCGGGCTGCTGTTCGAGTCTCTGGCCCTGCGCGACCTGCGGGTCTACGCACAGGCGGCGAGAGCCGAGGTTCGCTACTACCTCGACTCCAAGAACCTCGAGGCCGACGCCATAATCACTCGCGGCGCCGGCGACTGGGCGGCTGTGGAGATCAAGCTCGGCGGCGCTGACGCCGTCGCCTCGGCCGTCGAGTCCCTGCGCCGTGTCCGCAGCAGGGTGGACACCCAGCAGGCCGGCGAGCCCTCGCGCCTGATCGTGCTGACCGCGGCGGGACGAGCATTCGAGACCGTTGACGACATCGCCGTCGTGCCCGTCACCCTCCTGGGCCCCTGACCGCCTCGCGTCGCGTCCCGCGACACATCACAAGAGTCGGGCAGGCGGGATTTGAACCCACGACCTCCTCGTCCCGAACGAGGCGCGCTACCAAGCTGCGCCACTGCCCGTGTGCAGCGCCGGAGATGCTAGCCGAGGCCGGGCCCGAGCGGCCCTCTGGTCGAAGCGAACACGAGCGGGGAACCGCTCGCCGGCCACGCTCTCAGGCCGGAGCGGCCGCTTCGGCCAGGGTGGACGCCACCAGGCGGGCCAGCGCCATCGGGTTGATCGGCTTCACCAGCCAGGCGTCGGCAGAGCTGCGGCGGGCCAGGAACTCGTCGGCGTCGCGGTCGAGCAGCATGATCACCGGCCGGGGCTCCAGCCGGCCCATGTCCTCCTCCTGGCGGACGGCAAGGCATGCCGCCATGCCGCCCATGTTGCCGACCTGCAGGTCGAGCAGCACCAGATGGGGTTCGACAAGCTCGATCGCCTCGAGGGTGTCCGCGCCCTGCCTCACCCGGTGAAGGCGGTGGTCGCCGCTCAGTGCCGCCTCGCACTGCTCCGCGATCCAGTCGGCGTCGGTAACCAGCAACACGTCGGCCACGGCGCAGATAGTACCGGCCTGCCGGCTGCCCCCGATGTCCGCAGCGGCGGTATATCCTCCTGCCCGTGCTGGACATCGAGTCTCTCCACAACGAGGCAGCGTCGTACCACCTGCTTCGCCCCACCGGGGAACTCGATGCCTACACCGTCGCCCAGTTCCGCGAGGCGCTGGCCGAGCACGCCACCTCGGGCCGCCTCGTGGTCGATCTCTGCGGCGTGCCCTTCATCGACTCGGCCGGTCTCGGCGCGCTCATCGGCGGGATCCGCCGCGTCCGCGAGAACGAGGGCAGGGTAGTGGTGTACTGCAACGGCACCACGCTGCTCCGCCTGCTGCACACCACCGGCTTCGACCGCATCGTGCCGGTGGAAGAGACCCTCGATGCCGCCGTCGGAGCCCTCGACCGCGATCCGGACGCCTAGCGGCCGAGCGGGCAGGCGAGCGATTCCGGTTCATACTGGCGAGACCGTGGCCCGAGCGGCCGGTGAGCGGAGCGAACAAGAGCGGGAGATACTCCGACGGCGGCACCGCTCCATACTGCGTCGTCCGATGAGGCTCACCCGGCGGGTCCGCGTGCTCTCGCTCGCGGGCGTTCTGCTGGCGGCGGCACTGGCACTGGGCTTGCCGGCGGCGGCTGCCGCCTCGAACACGACCGGCGTTGCCGCGCAGTCAGGCGGCGCCGTCGCGCAGGCAGGCGACCGTGCCGCCCAGGCAGCGCCGGGAGTGGTGGACGTCGTAGAAGTCTCTGGCTATCTCGACCCGATAATGGCCGACTTCATCGAGCGGTCCATCGACAAGGCCGAGGCCGACGGCTCGCTGAGCCTGGTGCTGCAGGTGAACAGCTCCCGGGCCACCGTCGACGACCAGCGGCTTCGTGAGCTGGCCGACCGCATCGCCGGTGCGGGAGTGCCGGTCACGATGTGGGTCGGTCCGTCCGGCGCCGAGGCCCGCGGCGGGGTGGGACAGCTCGCCGGGGTGGTCACCGACCTGGCCCTCGCTCCCGGCTCCGAACTGGGTGACCTCGGTCCACCGGTACTGCCGGCCGGGCACCTGACGGAGACCTTCGCCCGGGCCTACCCGAGCATGCGCTCCTCCACCGTCTCCTTCGCGGAGGCCATCGAACTCGGCGTGGCCCGGGAGGCGCCGACCCTGCCCTTCTTCGTGCTCGACCTGCCCGGCTTCGAGACGGAGATCGACGAATCGGGCGGCGAGCCGCTGCGGGTCCCGGTGAGCCGGGTCCGGTTCGCCAAGCTGGCGCTGCTCGACCAGTTCATGCACGTCGCGGCCAGCCCCGCGGTCGCCTACCTGCTGTTCCTAGTGGGCGGCGGGCTGCTCGTCTTCGAGCTCTACACCGCGGGCGTGGGCATCGCCGGCGGGATCGGCGCCATCACCTTCCTGCTCGGCTGCTACGGGCTGGCGGCGCTGCCGGTCCGGGGCTGGGCCGTCGCGCTGCTGCTGGTGGCCATGTTCGGCTATGCGGTGGACATACAGATCGGCGTGCCCAGGGTGTGGACGGTGATCGCCACCGTGTGCCTGGTGGCCGGGTCGCTGACCCTGTTCGCCGGCCTGCTGCTGTCGTGGATCACGCTGGTGGCGGGGATCGTCGGGGTGTTCGCCGGGATGGTGGCCGGCATGCCCGCCATGGTGCGAACCCGCTACGGCACCCCGACGATCGGACGCGACTGGATGATCGGGTCGCTCGGCGTGGCCCGCGACGACGTCGACCCCGAAGGGGTGGTGGTGATCGACGGCGCCCCGTGGAGGGCCCGAACCCAGCGGGCCACCCCCATCTCCGGTGGCGACCCGGTGCGCGTCATGGCGCTGGAAGGACTGATCCTCACGGTGGAACCGGTCGACCCTGAGGACGGCCCGCCTGAGGATCCTGAGGCTGCGAACGCCCCCTGAGACCCGACGGCAGCCGCGGCCGAAGTCCGAAAAAGGCTCTCCGGCGGCTTGTATCTCTGCAGGTGCGTGTGCTAGTTCCTCAGTCGGAGGAGGCGCACACCTATGAGGTTCGCTTCGCGCGAGGAAGTCGAATGGCAGCTGCGGGCTGCTTGCCGGGGGCCGCACGCCTCGGTTTTCTTCCCGCCTCCCTACGTCGAGAAGCGCGACGAGAAGCGGCGCCGCGAGCTCCGGGCCAAGGACATCTGCGCCTCATGCTCGGTGCAGCCCGACTGCCTGACGTACGCGCTCGACATCGGCGAGCAGCACGGCATATGGGGCGGCCTCAACGAGATCGAGCGGCGCGACCTCCTGCTGCGCATGGCCCGCACCTGATCTGCGGGTCCCGGTCTGGAGTACCCGACCTACACCTGAGGCAGCCGCGACCCGGCGATGCGCAGGTCCCCCCGCCTGCGAGTGACGCCCGTGCCGTCCAGCCGGGCCAGCAGGGCCAGGGCGTACTTGCGGGTCGTGCCCCAGGCGTCGCGGACCTCGGCCACCGTCACCCCTTCGGGCTTGCCGGCCAGCAGCCGGGCCACCACCCGCGCCGCCTCGGCGACCGCGTCCGCCCCGAAGTGGATGCCGCCGCTCTCGACCAGCCGACCCTGCCGCACCAGCAGGCGCAGCTCGTCGCCGCCGACGCCGTCGGGAGCGGGCGGTGCGAACGGGGCGGCCTCGGCCGCCTTCACGAACGGGTGGCCGGCCAGTGGATCGGTGCCCCCGGCGGGCCGGGCCCGCCCCTCGACCGAGTCGATGCCTTCGGTGGCGTCGATCACAGCCCGCTCGAAGTCGTCGAGGCCGGCCAGATCGAGACCGAGCGGCCCGGCCGCTTCCACGGCCCCGGTCAGCCGCCGGCTGGTCTGCTCAAGGTGCTCGGGCGCCACCGCCCACCGCTCCAGGTCGGCTGGGCGGGCGATACCGGTCATCCGCTCCAAGCGGGCCGCGTCGATGCGGCCCCGCTCCGCGATGATCCGGTCCACTGAGCGGTCGGGGCGTGCCCTGGACGCGGGCAGCACCGGCTCCACATCGAGAACCTCGCCACCCCCGACCGTCTCGGACCGGCCCGACTCGCGCAGGATGAACCGGTCGCCCATGCAGAGCGGCAGACGCAGCGGCAGGTGCAGGCGGACGAGCCCGGTCCTCCCCGGCTCGATGGCCGCCGGCCCCAGCACCCGCAGCCGCACCGGATGCTCGCCCGACCCGATGTAGGCCGCATAGGCGCCCCGCCGCGTGACCGGATGGTCGAGCGAGGCCAGCACCGACAGCTCGGCATCGATGGTGTCGGTGGTGTGCCACTGCTCGGCCCGCACTACGGCATCTCCCCGATCCACGTCGCGGTGACCCGCCCCGACGAGGTTGACCGCCACCCGGTTGCCGGGACCGATCCGGTCGCACCGCCGGTAAAGGCTCTGGAGGGCCCGCACCCGCACGCCGCGCCCGGAAGGAAGCAGGGTCAGGGCGTCGTCGGCGGTGAGCGCGCCGCCGGTCAGCGTGCCGGTCACCACCGTTCCCGAGCCCTTTATGGCGAAGGCCCGGTCCACCCAGAGCCGGGGCCGGTGGCGGTCGGCTGAGGTGGGGGTCAGGGCCAGCAGGCCGTCCAGCGCGTCGACGAGCGCGTCGATGCCGGTCCCGGTCACCGCGTCGGTGGCCACGATCGGCGCGTCGGCCAGGAACGTGCCCGCCACGTGCTCGGCCACGTCGAGGCGGGCCAGCTCCACCAGGTCGTCGTCGGCCTCGTCCATCTTCGTGAGGGCCACCAGCCCGTGGCCGAGGCCGAGCAGTTGCAGGATCCGCAGGTGCTCCTCGGACTGCGGCTTCCATCCCTCGGTGACGTCGACCACGAACACGCAGGCGTCCACCCCGCTCACCCCGGCCAGCATGTTCTTGAGGAAGCGGACATGGCCGGGCACGTCGATGAAGGCGATCTGCCGTCCCGACGGCAGCGGCATCGACGCGAAGCCCAGGTCGATGGTGAGGCCCCGCTCCTTCTCCTCGGCCAGGCGGTCGGGGTCGGTGCCGGTGAGAGCCCGCACCAGCGTGCTCTTGCCGTGGTCTACGTGGCCCGCGGTGGCGACTACGTGCATGGACGGTCGGCCGTCTCGGCGGCGGGAATCGGAATTGGCAGCATTATGCGCCGTATAGGGGGCATTCTGCTGCCAATTCGGTCAGGCGGGTGGTTCGGTGACGTCGGCAGCCTCGCGCAGGGCCGCGGCCACCTCGGCGTCGTCGTCGGGGTGGACGGTGCGGAGGTCGACCACGGTGGCGCCGTCGGCGACCCGGGCGATGATCGGACGGGGCCGCGACCTCAGCCGGCTCACATGGTCGCCGGGCACGGCCACGCCCACCGACTCGATCTCGACACCGGGCAGAGTGCCCCCTCCGGGCGTGGCCGCGGTGCTCACCTCCTGCAGGCCCTCGTAGGCGCCGAGACGCTCTCGAAGCTGGGCCGGTGTTGGCGCGGCCATGCGCCAGAAGTCGATGGCCTGGCCGTCCTGGCGCAGGTAGGCCAGCGCGGTTTGCTGCAGCGCGGCCAGCACCAGTGACCCGGGCCGCAGGGCCCGAGCCAGCCGGTGGCGGCGGCAGGCTTCGACCAGATCGGCCCGCCCGGCGATGATGCCGGCCTGAGGCCCGCCCAGTAGCTTGTCGCCGGAGAACGTCACCAGCGCGGCGCCGGCCTCGAGCGTCTGGCGGGCGGCCGGCTCCCGGTCCAGCCACGGCGGCGGCCCGCGGTCCAGCCACGGGCAGCGGCTGTCGAGCAGCCCCGAGCCGATGTCGGCCACCAGCGGCGGCCCCAGGCCGGCCAGCTCCGCGGTACGGGGCGCCTCGGTGTAGCCCACCACCCGGAAGTTCGACTGGTGCACCTGCACCACCACGGCCACATCGTTGGCACCGTCGGCGACGGCGGCCGCGAAGTCGGCCCGGCGGGTGCGGTTGGTGGTCCCGACCTCCACCAGCCGGGCACCCGACCATGCCATCACGTCGGGAACCCTGAACCCGCCGCCGATCTCCACCAGCTCGCCCCGGGAGACCACCGCGTCGCGGCCCTCGGCCAGCGCGGCCAGCACCAGCATCACCGCCGAGGCGCAGTTGTTCACCGCCATCGCGGCCTCGGCCCCGCAGGCCCGGGCCAGCAGCGCGGGCGCGCCGGCCTGCCGGTCGCCGCGTTCGCCGGTCTCGAGATCCAGCTCCAGGTTCGAGTAGCCGGCGCTCTGGCTCCAGGCCAGCGGCGCCCGGCCGAGGTTGGTGTGCAGCAGCACGCCGGTCCCGTTGATCACCGGCGACAGCAGCCGCCGGCGGATGCGCTCGGCCCGGGCTCCGGCCGAGCCGGGGTCCCCGGCCGCCACCGCGGCCCGGGCCGCGTCGACCAGAAGCGCATGGGGCAGTCCGGTCCCGGCCAGTGAGCGGGCTAGCCGGTCGACGGAGGGCGGTCGATCCTGGGTCGGCACGTCGGCCACAAGGCTAGGCACGCCGCGAGTGGGGGCGTACAGCGCGTACAACCGACCCGAGATTGTGTCGGCGGATTCTCGGGTTGGTTCTTCGCGTACAGCGCCTACAACCGACCCGAGAATCCAGCGGGGGATTGCGCCCATACGCTGGGGGCGTGTTCGGCCTGCTGCTCCTGGCGCTGCTCTGCGTGCCGCTGCTGGAGCTGTATGTGATCATCGGTGTGGCCGGCGGGATGGGGACCGGCCAGACCATCGTGCTGCTGGTCGGGGTCTCGGTGGTGGGCGCGTGGATGGTGCGCCGCTCCGGGCTGGGTGTGCTCAACCAGATCCGGGCCCGCCTGAGCCGTGGCGAGCTGCCTGCCGCCGAGTTGGTGGACGGGTTGCTGATCCTCGTGGCGGGCGCGTTGATGCTCACGCCCGGTTTCATCACCGACGCGGTCGGGCTGCTGTTGCTGTTCTTTCCCACCCGTGTGCTGGTCAGGTCGCTGCTGATGCGTCACTTCTCGAAGAAGGTCACCGTCGGGGGATGGTCTGCTGGCCCCGGCGGTCGAGGCGGGTTCGGCTTCGGCTACAGCTCGGGCGGTGCCGGTGGGTTCCACCCGGGCGGTCCCGATGTCCGGGACGTGAACGAGGTGCGTGAGATCCGCGACAGCCGGCAGAGCAGTGAGGACTCAGATGGAGATTGACCCGAGCACGACTGCGGCCGTGGACGAGGTGCTCACCACCACCCGCGCCGTGCGACGGCGCCTCGACCTTGAGCGCGATGTGGACGACGAGATCATCCTGGACTGCATCGAAGTCGCCGAGCAGGCCCCCACCGGGGGCAACCAGGGCAGCCGGCGCTGGCTCATCGTGCGTGATCCGGAGCTCAAGCAGCGGCTGGCCGACCTCTACCGCGACGTGATCGGCAACCGCATGATCGAGGCCCGCGACCGCCTGGCCGGCACCGGGGACCCCCGGGAGCGGGCCATGCTCTCCGCGGGTCATCTGGCCGAGCACCTCGGCGAGGTGCCCGCAATCGTCATACCGGTGATCCTCGGCCGTCACGACGGCAGCGGGCGTCCCGGCCTGTTCGACTCGGTGATCCAGAGTGCGTGGAGCTTCTGCCTGGCCCTGCGAGCCAGGGGCCTGGGCACGGCCTGGACCACTGCCGGTCTGGCCAAGGCCGCCGAGATCAAGGAACTTCTCGGCATCCCCGACGATGTGACCGAGATCGCCATGTTCCCGGTGGCCTGGACCGTCGGCACCGACTTCAAGCCGGCTCGGCGGCATCCGGCCCGCGAGATCGCCTACTTCGACGGCTACGCCCGCACCTACGAGCGAGGGCCCAGCGACCCGGTGCGCATCGCCGACGGTCCCGGCACGGTCGTGGAGGCGGACGTCCGGGCCGAGCCGGCCGCAGTGTGGGCCGAGGTGACCGACATCAACCTGCCAGCGCGGTTCTCCGAGGAGTTCCAGGGGGCCGAATGGACCGGCGGCCACGACGGCCCGTCTCTGGGCGCCTGTTTCGTGGGCCGCAATCATCACCCGGGCCGGGGGGACTGGGAGGCCCGGTGCTTCGTGGACGTGTTCACCGAGCAGGTCGCGTTCGGCTGGTGCACCAGCGACGTCGGCAACCCCGGCGCCCGCTGGCGCTTCGAGCTCGAGCCCGTTGTGGGCGGCACCCGGCTGCGCTTCCGGGGCATCCTCGGTCCCGGCCCCTCCGGGCTCGACGAGATCATCTCAGCCCGCCCCGACCTGGAGCCCCGCATCATCGACCGTCGAATGGCCGAGCACCGGAGCAACATGCAGCGGGTGGTGGAGGGGATCAAGGCCCACATCGAGCAGGCCACCGCGGGCCCCTGACCGTATGAGGACCTCGGTCCAGCTCACTGCGGGTGCGGCGCGTGGCCTGGACCGCGATGCCGGCCGAGTCGCCCCCGACCACCGGCCCAGGTCGTCGGCCCGCGCCGGGGCCGCAATGCAATACTGGGAGGCGTGTCGGATATGAGTGAGCGGCAGGCGCCCTGGCGGCCCGTCCCGCCTGCCGTGGCGCCGGCCAGGCGGGTGATGGTCGTCGCGGCGGCCTCGACGGTTGTCGCCGCGGTGGCGGTCGTGGCTGCGCTTCTGGTGGATTCGCCGGGCGGCCGGACCGAGGGAGCGGACATCGATCGGCTCCGCAACGAAGTCGCCGAGGCAAGGGCCGCCTCAGACGCGGCCATCGCCACGGCCGTCTCGGCCAAGGCCGTTGCAGAGGGCGCCGCCGCGCAGACAGCGCAGTCGGAGGAGGCGAGGGCCGCTGATTTGTCCGATCCCGGCGATCCGGTGACCTCCGACGCCATTGTGTGTCTTGAAGCCCAACTGGAGGACGTCCGGAAGCTCGCGGCCGACGCTGTGGTGGCTGCGGGCTCGCAGGACAGAGCCGAGGATCCGACCGCGGCTCCGGACGCGTCCGCCGTGCAGCGCGCCGCGATCTGCCGCCGAGGCGCAAGCGGGGAGGGCCTCTGTCTCTAGCCGGCTGAAACCAGGCACGCGGATGTCGAGAGAGCGGTGTGCAAGGCCGCGCATGCGGCTGTGGACGCTGGCCGGGACGGCACTGGCACTGTTCGCCGCGTCGTGCGCTGCACTGGCCGCGGCGCCCGCATGGGCACAACCGTCGGACACTGATCAAGCCGGCGTGCACCGCGACGCGGTCGAGGCGCTCGGCGCCGCTGGGGTCCTGAGCGGCACGGGATGCACGCCCGACCGCCTGTGCCCGCAGCAGCACCTGCCCCGATGGGCGATGGCGGTCTGGCTGGTGCGCGCACTCGACGGCCGGGATCCTCCCAGCACAAGAGACTCACGCTTCGTCGATGTCGCGTCCCGGCGATGGTGGGCGCCGCATGTGGAGCGTCTCTTCGACCTGCGTGTCACCTACGGGTGCGGCGCCCACCCGGCCCGCTTCTGCCCGTACCAGCCGGTGTCCCGAGGCGAGACGGCCAGCTTCCTGAGGCGGGCGTTCCGGCTCAGCCCGGCCGATCCCGCGGAGATCGCGGGGTTCGTCGATACGGGGGGCAACATCCACGAGTCGGCGATCGACGCGCTCGCCGTGGCGGGCGTCACGACGGGCTGCTCGACCTCCCCGGCCCGTTTCTGCCCGGATGCGCCTGTGACCCGGGCCGAGATGGCGTCGCTGCTGACTCGTGCGCTGCGGTTCAATGCCGCCATCACCTGGCTGTCCGCCGGCGACTCGTATTCCTCGGGCGTCGGGACCGACCCCCACGCCCGGGGGTCCTGCCGGCGGAGCCCGCGCTCGGCCGGCCCGGCCGCATCGGATGCGCTCAGGCAGCGGGGATGGGCCATAGCCCATACCCACACGGCCTGCGAGGGCGGTCTGGTCGAGGACATGTTCAACTCCCGGCCGCAGGATCCGGGCCGGGTGTCGATGTGGGCGGAACACACGGAGGTGCTCGGCGGTCCCCGGCGGGTGGACATCGTCGCCCTGTCGCTGGGAGGCAACGACATCGGCTTCGAGGACGTGGTGCTGGCCTGCGTGCCGTTCACCCGGGTGACCGAGCTGTTCCTGGGATGCCCGTCGGAGGACGGGTTGAAGGCCAGGATCGACAACCTCGTCGCGCCGGCGAGAACCTGCCCCGGCGCCAGCCGGACCGGTTCGCGGCCCGACTACCGGTGTGCCCTCCGCATCGCCGGGAACCGCCACGGGTCGATCGCCGACTTCTACCGCGAGATCGTGTCTGAGCGGCTCACTGAGAGGGGCCGCCTGTATGTGATCGGCTATCCCAGCCTGATCGCGCCGTCGAGTGAGTGGAGGCTGTTCGATCCGTGCCGGGTGGTGTACAAGCCCGAGACGGTCGACATGCTGGGCCTGCTGGCCGGGCATCTCAACCGGCAGCTCGCCGCGGCGGTGCGGCAGGCCAATGATGAGCTCGGCAAGGTGCGGGTCCACTACGTCGACACGTACACGCCCTTCCGTGAGGGGGGCCATGAGGTGTGCGGGCGGGGCCCGGACTTCCTGCACGGCATCACCCACGTGGGTCGCGACCCGCTCAACGGCTGGTATCGGAGCTTCCACTTGAACAACGCGGGCCATGCCGAAGTGGCCCGCCTCCTCGCCGACGAGGTGAGTTCGACCTTCCGGCCATCGATCGGCCTGGCCCAGCCCCAGAGGCCGAGCGGGTAGGCGGGCGGATCCAGTTCGTGCGGGCGAGGCCGTGGCCCGAGCGGCCCGTGAGCGCCAGCGAACATGAGCGGGAGCCGGGGCCGAGCGGGTAGGCGGGCGGATCCTCGCTCGCTTCTGGAGGTCGGACATCCTCCCGGGGGAGGGGGTGCCCGGACGTGGATCGGTGCGCTGGCATACTGGGTCCGGTGCGAGATGGAAGCTGATCGAGGTTCGAAGCCCCCGATGGGGATGTCGCTCGGCCTGGCGGTAGCCAGGCGGGCGCTGCTGCTGGCCCTGGTGGCGCTGCTGGTCGCCTTGGTGGCGCTGGTGGCCGCGTTCGTTGCCGACCCCGGCAGTGACGGCGCGGCCGACGACTCCGGCAGCGCCGACCTTGCGGAGGCGCGAGCGGCTGCCGCCGCCGCGCAGGCCAGTGCCGAGGATGCCGCCATCAAGTCCGCCTCGTCGGCTGCCGCCGCCGACGAGGCGGCTGTCGTGGCTCAGGAGGCGGTCGTGATGGCCCAGCAGGCCGCGGCCGTAGCCGAGGCGGCGGCTGCCCAGGCTGCCGCGGCGGCGGAGGCCCTCGCCGCGGGCCAGGAGGCGGCGGCCGGGGGTGATGCGCGGCCGGCGGAGGCATCGGAAGAGGAGACCGAGGCTGAGACGATGGCCGCCACGGGGTCCGGCCCAGCCGCCGCCACCGAGGAGGCCGTGGAGACGCCGGCGCCCGCCGGCGAGACGGATGCCGGCGACACGGACGCGGCCACGGACACCGACGCCACCGCCGCCGCCGACACGGGCGGCGACGAGTCCGGGGAAGCGTCGACGGACGGAGCCGGCGGCACGCCGGACGGCGCGCCCGAGCCGGCCGCGTCCCTTCCCGGCGAGCCTCACGAGTTCGGCCCCCCCGAAGGCGCCGCGCTCGCGGTGGTCGGCGTCTCCCACGACAGCGTCCTGAACGTGCGCGACGTGCCCGCGGGGGAGATCGTCGCCCGGCTCGACAACGTGATGAACGTGGGCAGCGAGCCGGTCGTCTACGTCCGCGAGGCCGACTCCGACGCACTCCTTGCCACCCTCGATCTCAACCGGGGCGTGATCGCCACCGGCAACACCCGCAGGCTCCCCACCACCATCTGGCATGAGATCCGCATGGCCGACGCGGTGGGATGGGCCAGCAGCGCTTTCCTGTCGCCGCTGGGCGACACCTCGGACGCCACCGCCGACATCGTCGCCACCCTGGGCGAGACGCCCGCCGCTGAGACGCTGGCCGAGCTGGCACGGATCGTCGCTGGAGCGGTGGCCTCTGACGGTCCGCCGTCTCGCATCGTCGTCTCGGGCGCTCCCGTCATCGGCGATCTCGGCGAGATCACGGTCGACGTGTTGGGTCTGCCCGACGACGCCGTCCGCGGCTTCCGGCTGCAAGTCTTCGCCCAGCAGGACCCCGGTTCCGGTTCGTTCGTCCTCAAGTCCGTCGAGAGCACAACGATCTGCGACAGCCACCGGGGCGTAAGCGAAGAAGGCCTCTGCGACTAGTGCCGGGCTGACCGCGCCTCCTCGACAGGAGTTCGCAGGCGTAGCCGGTCAGGCTTCGGCCGCGTCGAGCGCGGCGGCGGCGGCTTCCAGCATGCGGGCGCTGCAGCCGGCCATCTCCACCGGGGGCACGTGCTCCTCCGACAGGGCTTGGGCCGCCGCTTTGAAGGCCTCGGCCGCCAGGCCGTCGCCCAGCACGGCCGGCTCGCCCCGGTCCGCGCCGTCGGCCACGGCAGCCTCGAGGGGTATGCGGCCCAGCAGCGGCACCCCGACCTCCGCGGCGAGGGCCTCGCCGCCGCCCGAGCCGAACACGGCGTGATGCTCGCCGTCGCCGGTGGCCAGGTAGCTCATGTTCTCGATCACTCCCACGATGCGCAGGTAGTTCTTGCGGCCCATGTCCACCACCCTGGCCGCCACCTTCTGGGCGGCCGTCGCCGGGGTGGTCACGATGATCATCTCGGCTCGCGGCAGCATCCTGGCCAGGCCCATCTGCACGTCGCCGGTGCCGGGCGGCATGTCGATCAGCAGGTAGTCGAGGTCGTCGCTCCAGCGGACGTCCTCGCAGAAGTGCTGCACGGCCCGGTTGAGCATCAGCCCCCGCCACATCAGCGCCGAGTCCTCGCGGTCCACCAGGAATCCCATCGACACGACGTCGAGGCGACCCTCGCCGACGGTCCGGGTGAGCGGGACGATCTTGCCGTCGAGGGAGCGCAGATCGCCGTCGACGCCCAGCATCCGGGGCACCGAGTAGCCCCAGATGTCGGCGTCCATCACGCCGACGTTGAACCCCTGCGAGGCCAGCGCGGCGGCCACGTTGGTGGTGACCGTGGACTTGCCCACGCCGCCCTTGCCGCTGGCCACCATCAGCACCTTGGTGGTGGGCGGGATGGCGGTGTCCGGCGCCCGCTGTGCGACGTTGAAGCGGGCCTTGGCCATGGCCGCGGCCTTCTCGTCGGCGCTGAGCTCGGCCCAGACGATACGAACCTTGGTCACGCCGGGAAGGGACTCCAGCCGCGCCTTGACGTCCTTTTGGATCTGTGCCCTCAGGGGGCAGCCCGAGGTGGTGAGGGCGATCTCGATGCGGATCACGCCGTCGTCGCACACCTGCGCGCCCCGGGCCATGCCCAACTCCACCAGGTTGCTGCCGAGCTCAGGATCGACCACGCCCCGCATCATGTCCATCACGGCCTCGGCCGTCGGTACGGTCGTGGTCACAGGTCCGATGCTACCGGCGCCGCCTGCAGCGCCGATCCGGCCGGTTGCCGATCCGGCCGGTTTCTGCATCAGTAGCCTCGCCCGGATCCGGGCGCTAGGTTTGTCGTCACAGCAAGCGTTGGGCAACCACTCACGGAGAGCCGTCGTGATCACACTCACCGATAAGGCGTCCGACAAGGTGTCGGAACTCATCGAGGCCGAGAACGAGGAGGGGCTGTCGCTTCGTGTGGCCGTCCGTCCGGGAGGCTGCTCGGGCTTCTCCTACGAGATGTACTTCGACACCGATGTGGCCGACAGCGACACCACCGCCACGTTCGGCGCGGTGCAGGTGGTGGTGGACCCGTCCTCGGCGATGCTGCTCGAGGGGGCCACGCTCGACTACTCCGACAGCCTGCAGTCGGCCGGGTTCTCGATCGACAACCCCAACGCTCAGCGCACCTGCGGCTGCGGCCAGAGCTTCAGCTAACCGGCCGCTCGGGCCAGTGGGTCCGGGCCCGAAATTGATGACGCTCCAGCCCTCTGAGGCCCAGGATCCGCATCAGTTTCGGGAGAGCTTCGAGATCGTTGTGGATGGCGCGGCGGTGGTTGTCGCGGACGGGAGCTTGACGCTGCTTGACGTGCTGCGCGAGCAACTCGGGGTGCGCTCGGTGAAGGACGGGTGCAGCCCCCAGGGTCAGTGCGGCTGCTGCACCGTGCTGGTGGACGGCCAGCCCAGGGTGGCGTGCGTGACCCCGGCCCGCCGGGTGCAGGGACGGACCATCACCACCCTGGAAGGGCTCGGCGCCGAGGTGCGGGACGGCTGGGCCCGGGCCTTCGCCGCCACCGGCGCCAGCCAGTGCGGGTTCTGCACGCCGGGGATCATCTGCCGCTTCGCGGGGCTGCACGGCAGGGGCGCCGATCACCGTGATCGCCGCGTCGCGGCCCGGACTCTGGCCGCCCATCTGTGCCGGTGCACCGGTTGGCAGCCCATTCTCGACGCTTGGCAGGCCTATCCCGGGCTCGCAGCGACAGCCGCCGACGCCGCGAGTGCCCCGGACACCGACCAGAGGGCCGCGGCCGACCTCCGGGCGACGATCGAGGGGCATACTCGTCAGTCCACCGGCCCCCATGTGTCCCTCGGAGCTGGCGGTTTCGCGGACGACACGGCTCCGGCAGGCGCCCTCGTGGCTGTGCGGGCCGGGCCGGACTGCGAGGCTGCTGACGAGCACGGCTGGGTGGTCGCTGAGACCGCCGCTGAGGCGCGAAGCCTGGCCGGGCAGGTTCCGGGCCGGCGCACCACGGCCCGTTGGGCGCCGCCGTTGGAGGTGCCGCCCGGCGACTGGGCCGTCACCCTGCGCACGAGCTGGGTGGAGCCCGGCTACCTGGAGACCGACGCGGCCTGGTGCCGGCCCGGCGGCGAGCCCGCATCCGCGCTCGGCAACGGCGGCGCGTTCGGGGGGAAGCTCCACTCGCCGGTGGTGGAGGCCGCCCGCTTGCTGGCCGCCCGTCACGGTCGGCCGGTGCGGGTGCTGTGGTCCCGCCCCGACACGGTCGAACTCGGCCCCAAACGCCCGCCGATCGCGGCGGGGTTGCGGCCCGACGGAACCGGTGGGATCGTCGTGGCACGAACGCCGGGCATTGCTGCCGTGATCCAGGAATGGGCGCCCGGCCTGGTCGTCACCGAGGTCGACGTGCCGGGGCCGCCCACCTCGTCGCAGGTGAGGGGGGCAGGCTGGGCCGAGGCGGCGGTGCTTCTGGCCGCAGCCCGGGGCGAGCCGGGCTGGATCGCCGGACCCGATGGCGGATCTGCTACCGCAGCGGTAGCGCCCGACGGCACGATCTGCGTGGAGGTGCGGGCCGGCCGGACCCTCGACGAGACCGTGCTGCGCTCCTATTGCACCGGTGCGGCCCACATGGCCTATTCATGGGTGACCAGCGAGTCGCTCGGGGTGGATCCCGACGGACACGTTCACGACCTGACCGTCCGATCCTTCGGCATCGTCGGCGCGGCCGACATGCCCGCCGTCGAGGTTGAGATCATCGACGACGGTTCGGAGCCCGTCAACGGCAGCGACGCCGTGTTCGCCGCGGTGGCCGCCGCAGTGTGGATCGACCGTGGCTGCCCGTCTACCTGGCCGACCGGATCCTCGACTCGAGCCTAGAACGCAGCGACGGCGTCTCGGGCCGCTGCGGGTAGCCGGTCTCGGCTTCCTTGCGGGCCAGCTCCAGGTACTCGTTGGGGCCGTCGTCGCCCCGGTTGGCCGCGTCGGAGTCGACCTTCAGGAAGCTGCCCAGTGCCGCGGCCAGGATCCCGCAGCCGACCAGCACCACCACCGGGAACACCACCACCAGCACGATCACCATCACCACCGCTCCGGCCATGTCGCCAGCATACCGATCGGGTCAGGGCCGGACTTCTATGAAGCCGGCCGCGCTGAAGCCGCCGTCGAACGCGAGCGCTTCGGTGATCCGCTCGCGCCGCATGATCTCGAAGCTGGTGGCATCGACGTAGGAGTAGTGCCGCTCGTCATGGCGAGCAAGCCACTCCCATGCCCGCTCGTCTATGGCCGAGTCGACGACTGCTACCGACACACGCGGCGCCTGGCGGAGCATGGTGATGAAGCTGAGGGAGTGCGTATGGCCGGCGCGACGCTTCAACCATGTCCAAGTCTCTCCTGTCACCAGGTTGGAGGTCCGGAGGGGTCCGCGCCCGTCGCGCCACAATCGCACGGCATCGGGGTGACGGCGATCTGCGGGAACGAGCAGACCGATCCAGAAGGACGTGTCGACGAACCTCACCGTTCGGTCCCGTAAATCACCGTGTCGAGATCGTCGTCCGGCTCAACATCCACGCTGCCCACGAGAGCGTCAAAAGGATCCGTGAGTGCCTCGGGCCCATCGTCGAGAGCCGACCTGACGGCGTTTCTCACCAGCGCTGATCGCGAGACCCCGAGTCGAGCAGCCGCAGCCGATAAAGCGTCGTCGACGTCTTCGTCCAGGTATAGCTGTATACGCCTCATAGAGGGAGTATACACCCCCAGACACCGGCAGTTGTTCACCTGGTTGGGATAGATCAGCCAGGTCTCTGCGGCCGTGTCGAAGTTGTCCTCCAGCCACTCACGCCCAGGGCTTCGTGTCGCAGGCGTGGAGTGCCTCTCCGGCGTCCATTGGCGGCCTCCTTGACGCCGGTCGGCGCGACCTCCCCGCACCGGCGGGGCCGCCCCCGGTCTAGAACTCGGCCGGCGCCACCGTGTCGGCGACCAGCACGTCGACGACGGCCTTGAGAGCCTCGTCCTCGGTGGCGCCCTCCTCGAGCGCACCGTGGTAGGTGGCGAGCTGGCGGTCCGCCGAGGTGCCCCGCCGGCAGATTGTGCGGGTGTGCTCGATCTCCGCCACGCAGTCCAAGGCCTCGGCGTCGGGCAGGACCATCTCGATCAACTCCTCCAGCAGGTCGCCGAACGGCACCAGCACCCCCTTGCCGAAGTCCATCAGCTCGCCGCCGACCCCGTAGCGCTGGGCCCGCCACAGGTTCTCCGACAGCAGGAAGTTGGCGTAGCTCCGCCAGCGGCGGTTCTCCAGCCTGAGCCGCCACAGCATCCTCAGCAGGCAGACGTACATGGCCGCGATGGCGACCGAGTCCTCCATTCTCGTGGGCAGGTCGGTGACCCGCATCTCCAAGGTGGGGTAGCGCTCCGACGGGCGGATGTACCACCACACCATGGTCGAGTCCTCGATGATCCCCGCCCGGACCAGCACGTCGATGTGCCGCCTGAACTCCGACCAGGAGCCGAACTTCTCGGGGATCCCGCTGCGGGGGATCGCCTCGCCCACCGCCATGCGGTAGCTCCTGAGGCCGGTGTTGCGGGCCTCCCAGAACGGTGACGAGGTCGACAGAGCCAGGAGATGGGGCAGGAAGTACGAGGCCTGCTCCATCAGATCGATGCGCAGCTCCTGGTCCTCGATGCCGACGTGGACGTGCATCCCGGAGATGACCAGCCGCCGGATGACGCCCTGCAGGTCGGCGGCGATGGCCTGGTAGCGCTCCTTGTCGGTGTACTGCTGCTGGTGCCACCGCGCGAACGGGTGGGACGAGGCCGCGATGGGCGCCATCCCGTACTCGGCGGCGGCGTCGGCCACCGCTTGGCGGAGCACCCAGACGTCGGCGCGGAGCTCCTTCAGGTTGGAGCAGACGTCCGTGCCGATCTCGATCTGGGAGTCGAACAGCTCCCTGGCCACCAGGCCGTGGCGCACGTTGGACACGGTCTCAAGCACGCCGGGAGGCTGCTTGGTGATGAGGGCCCCGGTCTCGCGGTGCACGAGCAGGTACTCCTCCTCGACGCCCATGGTCCATGCCGGCTCGTCTATCACCCTGCTCCCCTCCGGTAGTCGCCGCGAGACTAGTCGTGCCCGTCAGCCCGCGAAGACGGTCTCGGTGGTGAAGGTGACGCCTCGTTCGAGGGTCTTGTGCACCGGGCAGCGGCGGGCGATGTCGGCCAGGCGGGAGCGCTGGTCGTCGTCGAAGTCGCCCTCGATGAAGACCTGGCTTCGCACCCGGTCGATGTAGCCCGACGACTCGGACTCGCAGTCGTCGCAGTCGTTGGCGTGGACCCGGTCGTGGGTGTAGCTGGCCGACACCGAGTGCAGGTTCCAGCCCTTGCGCCGGCAGTACAGCGACACGGTGATGCAGGTGCAGGCGGCCACCGACGACAGCAGCAGTTCGTACGGGTTGGGGCCGGTGTCGGCCCCGCCCACATCGGTTGGCTCGTCGGCGTGCCACAGGTGCGACCCGGACCGCAGCTCCACCGAGAACTGGGCGCCGGGCTCGATCTTGACGTCGGCAGTGATGGTGGTCATGGCGCCAGGGTACGGCTCTAGCCCGATCGGTGCCGGTCCAGTGCGACGCCGCCCCCGAGACCGGCAAGCCCGCTAGCGCGCCGGCCGGGACGCCCCGCTCGGGGGCGCCCCGGCCGTGCGGATCAGTACAGCTAGCTCTTGGCCTGGCTGTGCATGTCCTGGATCAGCAGGGCCATGTCGCCCGCGTGGGGGATCAGCTCGAGCCGTGCGTCGACCTCGGGCGGCGGGTAGATGCCCGGGTCCTCCAGGATCTCGTCCAGGATGTAGGGCGTGGAGGCCGCGTTCGGGCTGCCGTAGTAGGTCCAGTTGGTCAGCGTGGCGCCGTTCTCGGCGTCGGTCAGGAAGTTGATCATGGCGTGCGCCGAGCAGATGTTGTCGGCGTTGTGGGGGATCGCCATGTTGTCGACCCAGCGGACCCCGCCCTCGGCCGGGATGGTGTAGACGTAGTCCTCGTAGGCGTCGGCCTCGAAGAACGACAGGAAGAACCCGCCGCTCCAGCCGTGGGCCACGTCCACCTCTCCGTTGACCAGGTCGTCGCCGAAGGTGACCGAGTCGTACTTGAGCAGCCGGTCGTTGGTGGCCCTCAGCAGTTCGCCGGCCTCGCGCACCGCGTCCTCGTTCCGGTTGTTGATCACGTCCTCGATGCTGTAGCCGAGGTACTTGAGCGCGGCCGACACCGTCTCGGGGGCGTCGTCGAGCATCGAGATGCTGCCCGGCACCAGGGCGGCGGTGGCCGGATCGAAGATCACCGCCCAGGTGGACTCGCCGCCCAGAAGTTCGAGCACCTCGTAGGACATGCCGATGCCCGTGGTGCCCCACTGGTAGGCGACGCTGTACTTGTGCTCGGGGTCGAACGGCGGGTTGGCGAACTCGGGGCCGATGTTGGCCGCGTTGGGTATGGCGTCGAAGTTCAGCTCGAGCAGCAGGTCGTCTCGGCGCATCGTGTCGACCATGTAGTCCGACGGCACCACCAAGTCGTAGATGGCTGCGCCCGACTCGACCTTGGTGAGCATCTCCTCGTTGGACTCGTAGGTCGAGTACTCCACATTGATGCCGGTCTCGGCCTCGAAGGCGGCGAGAAGTTCCTCGTCGATGTACTCGGCCCAGTTGTAGAAGGTCAGGTCGCCGTCGGTCTCGCCGGCGGCGCAGTGCCCTGCCGGTCCGGCCGGTGCGGCCTCCTCGGCGGGTGCGGCCTCCTCGGCGGGTGCAGCCTCCTCGGCCGGTGCGGCCTCCTCGGCGGGTGCGGGAGCCTGGGTCGTCTCAGGCGCCGCCGCTGGTTCGTCGGCCTCGTCGTCGCCGCAGGCCGCGGCCAGCAGGCTGCCGATGCCGACGATCCCGCCGAGCAGGATCAGCCTGGCGCGTCCGGTGCGGCCCCGGTCTCGCCGGCGCGCAGTTCCCGTCCTAGTCATTGAACTCATCGAATGTCTCCCTCCTGGGTTCGCTAGAGAACGACAGAACTATAGGACCTGCGTCCGCTGCGATGCGCTGGCACGGCGACGCTGCAGCGCGAGCGCTCCCAGCACCAGCGTGATCGACGCGGTGAGCATGAGGGTGGAGATGGCGTTCAGCTCCGGTGTGACGCCCCGCCGGATGCTGCTGAACACGTACACGGGCAGGGTCGTCGAGCCCGGCCCGGCCACGAACGCGGAGATCACCACGTCGTCGAGCGACAGGGTGAGGGCGAGCAGACCTCCGGCCGCGATGCCGGGCATGATGAGCGGCAGGGTGACCCTCCGGAACGTCTGCCACCCCGTCGCGTACAGGTCGCGGGCGGCCTCCTCCAGGGTGCGGTCGAACTGGTCGAGCCGGGCCCTCACCACCACGCACACGAACGAGATGTTGAACGCGATGTGGGACAGGGCGACGGTCGAGATCCCGAGGGTGAACCGCGGGCCGAACGAGTCGATGAACTTGAACGCCTCGGCGAAGAACACCAGCAGCATCACCGCCATGGTGATGTCGGGGATGACGATGGGCAGGTAGACGGTGCCGTCGAGGGCGCGGCGACCCTTGAACCGGTAGCGGTCGAGCGCGAGGGCTGCCGCGGTGCCCAGCACCACCGAGACGGCGGTGGAGACCGCCGCCACTATGAGCGACACCCGTATCGCCGAGGTGATCACCTCGTTGTTGAGGGCCTCGCCGTACCACTGGAGGGAGAAGCCCCCCCAGATGTTCACCCGGGACGACGCGTTGAACGAGAAGACCACCAGCACGGCGATGGGCACGTACAGGAAGGCGAAGACGACCCATGCCCACGCGGCCAGCAGCCGCCGGGTGCGCGGTCCCAGCCCGGTCTCGACGTTGCCGCTCATGACACAGCCGCCGGCTCGGGCCCGCCTCGGGCCCGCCCGCGCCTTCGGCGCCGGGGCCGGTCGCCGCCTTCGGCGCCGCTGCCGGAGCGCTGATTGAGCGCGACCGCCACCAGCATGGCCACGATCAGCAGCACGCTCAGGGCCGCCCCGAGCGGGTAGTTGCGGGCGTCTCGGAACTGTCGTGCGATGTAGGAGCCGATGAGCAGCGTCTTGGCCCCGCCCAGGATGTCGGGCACCACGTAGGAGCCGAAGCTGGGAACGAAAACCAGCACGCTGCCGGCCACTATCCCCGACTTGGTGAGGGGCAGGGTGACCTTCCAGAACGCCTTGGAGCCGCTGGCGTACAGGTCGCGGGCCGCCTCGGTGAGGCTCCAGTCCATGCGCTCGAGGGAGACGTACAACGGCAGGACCATGAAGGTCAGGAAGCTGTAGACCATGCCGATGGTCACCGCGGTGGGGGTGAACAGGATCCGGAACGTCCCGAAGCCCAGATTCTCGCTGAGCGCCGAGGCGGGGCCGTTCGACCCGAGCAGGAAGCGGATGGCGAAGACCCGCACCAGCCCGTTGGTCCAGAACGGGATCATCACCAGCACCAGCAGGATGGCCCGCACGTGGCGGGGCCGGGTGGCCAGGTAGTAGGCGAAGGGGTAGCCGACCGCGAGGCAAAGGGCGGTGGTGAGGGTGGCCAGCCACGCCGACCGCCCGACGATGCCCACGATGATGTCGTCGCCGATGGCCCGGTACGACTCGACGTTCCAGTCGCTCAGCGACGTCCGGCCGGTGGAGGTGCGGGTGGCGAAGGAGTAGACCGTGATCAGGGCGAGCGGAGCGACGAAGAAGATCAGCAGGTATAGGGCTCCGGGCGACGCCAGGAGCATCCCCTGGCGTCGCTGGGCCTGGGCGGCCGCCTTCTCCCCGGAGGCCGCAGTGCTCTCCGAGGTCCGGCCCGCGGGCTGCATCCTCTAATCCGCGACCACGGCGGCGGCGCCGTGATCCCAGCTGATGGTCACGTCGTCGCCGGGGGCGAACGGCTGGCCGGTCTCGCCCTCGACCCGCACCTCGACCGACATCTCCCCGACCGCCACCTCGTACACCACGGCGTGGCCCAGGTAGGTGATGTCGCGCACTTGGCCGTCGAGGCTGGAGCCCTCGGCGGCGGCCGTGCCACCCGGCTGCAGCCGGGCCCGCTCCGGACGCAGGCTGACCGAGACCTCGGCGCCGGCCGGCAGCGAGGTCTCGGCCTCGATGCGCGCCCCGTTGGCTAGGCGCACCGTCCCGGCCGGCTCCACCGTGGCGTCGAGGAGGTTGGTCCGGCCTATGAAGTCGGCCACGAAGCGGCTGGCCGGCCGCTCGTAGATCTCGCGGGGGGTGCCGACCTGCAGAAGCCTGCCCTCCGACATCACCCCGATCCGCTCGCTCATGGCGAGGGCCTCCTCCTGGTCGTGGGTGACGAACACGAACGTGATGCCCACGGTGCGCTGCAGGGCCTTGAGCTCCTGCTGCATCTCCTGGCGCAGTTTGAGGTCCAGCGCCCCCAGCGGCTCGTCGAGCAGCAGCACCTTGGGCTGGTTGACCAGGGCCCGGGCCAGCGCCACCCGCTGCTGCTGGCCTCCTGAGAGCTGGTCGGGCCGGCGGTCCTCCATCCCCGACAGCCGCACCATCCCGGTGGCCTCGGCCACCCGCTGCGACAGTTCGGGATCCTTGACCCTCCGCATTCGCAGGCCGAACTCGATGTTCTGGCGGACCGTCATGTGCGGGAACAGGGCGTAGGCCTGGAACACGGTGTTGACCGGCCTCAGGTCGGGCGGCGCCATCCCCACCTCGGCGCCGAAGATCCGAAGGCTGCCCTCGGTCGGCAGGTCGAGCCCGGCGATCATGCGCAGGGTGGTGGTCTTGCCGCAGCCCGACGGGCCCAGCAGGGCGAAGAACTCGCCGTCGTCGATGGCCAGGTCGACGTTGTCCACTGCGACGACCTCGCCGAAGCGCTTGGTGACGCCCTCGATCTCTACCGCCGCGACTTCCTCAGCCATGCAGGCCCTCCCGACCGGGCATTATTGCCGAGCCTGCTGGGGCCTGCTGAGGATTCGATCCGGCGCGGCCTGCTACGGCTGCCCTCACTGGCTGTCGCCGGCGAGCCTCCGGCGTCGCCGGATCAGCCGGCGCGGCGGGTGGCCAGGCGCTCGGCCTCAGCGATGTAGTCGCCGGTCTCGCGGATCAGTCGGAGGGTCTCCTCCACAGGCTCGCAGAGCCCCGAGTAGAAGCAGTCGCCGTGGAGATGGTCCCTGGCCGTGGAGTAGAGGTGGCTGAGCGGCCGCACGTGAGGGTCCTCGAAGGACAACTGCCGCAGCAACCGGGTGGTGTCGGGAGACTTCTTCGGTTCTTGGCCCGTGCGGGCGATGATCAGGCCGTCGGTAGCCCGCTTGGCGGCGCACCAGGCCTTTTCCGCGGCGTCTCGGATGTCTGCCGCGTCGAGGCGTTCGAGAGCCATTGCGTGCATGACGCGAGCATCCACGAAGGCGGCCTCCGCGCCGTTCGACGGGCTCTCGGGCGCACCGGTGCCGCCCGGGGCGCCGGCATCGCCGGTGTTCTCGTTCATGCCTTCTTCGACCTCCATTCGCAACCGGGCCCGATAGGGATGTACGAGTTCTTCCTGAGGACCCACCCTAGCTCCCGCCAGCACTGAAAGCTACTGACAGTTATTGAAACACTATTGATCGTGACTTTCTCTGCCTGCCAGCAGCACGACGGGACACTTCAGCGTGGGCGCCGCCGCGAGCCGGTGGTCGGCGGTCAGCAGGGGGCGGTCCAGCGCCTCGGCAAGCGCGACATAGCAGGCGTCGTAGGCGGAGAGGTTGTGCCGCATGGCCCAGACTCGATCGACCAGGGCGTGCATCGCGAACCGTCGGACGGGCGCGCCGCGCCACCGTCGCACCGCGCGGTGGGCGGACAGGTCGTCCAAGGCGCCCCGTGCAGTCAGCCTGCGAAGAGCGTGCATGACCTCGGCGTCGACGAGGTGGGGCGCCGCAACTCGCTCAGTCGTCAGCCGCTGCCGCGCTTCGCCGCCGTGGATCAGGGCTTCGACCACGGCCGAGGCATCGACCACGATCACCTCGTCGAGCGCCCCTCGTCGAGCGCGGCGAGGATCTCCGCGGTGGGAACCTGCACGTCCGGGAGGTTCTCGAAGAGATCGGGGACGTCGACCCAGCGGGTCGCCTCATCGAGTTCTCTGAGCGCGGCGGCCGAGACCGACGTCTGCTCTCGGGACGCGAGCAGCTTCAGCCGGCGCATCAGATCGTCGGAGACGTTGCGGAGGTAGAGGACAGCCATGTCGCACAATGCTAGCACTCGAGCCGTGGGGTCAGCCGCGCTGGCGTCGGCTGGGCGTCCCCGACGCCCCACTGACCCACCCTGGCAAGGCCGCTCGCGATTCAGTAGCGTGCGTCGCCATGAGCGGCACGGCGGGACGGCGTTCCCATGCGCTCCCGCCGGGCCGGGAGTGCAAACGAACCTCCGGGCGAGGGCGTGAGCTGGGCTGACCGCTTCCTGCCAGAGCGAGACCCCGACCGCTGGTCCCGGCCGCAAGGCTTCCCTGAAGCGTTGGCGCCGTGCGGAGCGTTCTTTCAGCGTTGCCGCGGCCGGGTCGTGCCCAACGGCCTTGAGGTGGTTCTGGCGTCCGCTTCCCGCAGGCCCCAGGCGTCCCAGATGCGCGACGGCTACCTAAAGCGCCGCGCCGGACGAGCCAGCCCGGTTCTGATGATCGTGGGCTATCCGGCGCCTGCGGATGCGACGACCTCGTCGGACTCGGTTCAGGTGGCCGTGTGTGGCCCCGTCGGGGACAGCCCGGCAGTGGTGTGGGACCTCGATGCCGCTCCGGTCGAGCGGGTCGCCGACTGCGCCTTGGGCGAGCCCGATCTGCACGCGGCCGTGCGCGTCCTCCAGAAGGCGCTGGTCGGACTCGATGCGCCGGAGCACGCCAGGCTCGAGGCCGGCCTGCGCAACGTGGGCCTGCTCGCCACCCAGGAACTCCGTTCGGGTCTGCCGCAGCGGTCCGACTGGGCCGCGTCGGTGCGGTCGGGCCGGTCCCTGCTGGGCCTGCGGGGCAGGCGACTGGCGGAGGGGCTCGGCTTCCGGCTGGAGCAGCATGCCAACCACGTCCATCTGCTGAAGGTGAACGGCCACAGCCGCGCCGCGGCCGTGTTCTGCTCCGAAGACGAGCCCTTCGACGCTCCGGCTGCCCGCTTCGACGGGATCACCCCCGTGTCCCTGGCTCTCTCGCATGCGGATGCGCACGGCGCTGACTGGGTGCTGTTGACCCGCGGCAGCGAGATCCGGCTGTATGCGGCCCGCCCCGACACCGGCGTGGGCCGCAAGGGCCGGGCCGAGACCTACGTGGAGGCCAACCTGGCGCTGCTGAGCGAGCAGCACGCCGGATACCTGAGGCTGCTGTTCTCCGCGGAGGCGCTCGACGCCGGCGGCAAGATCGAGGAGGCGCTCGAGGCGTCGGACCGGTTCGCCGCCGACCTGGCGGTCCGGCTGCGAGAGCGGGTGTACGCCGAGACCGTGCCCGCACTGGCCGACGCGGTGGCCAGGCGTGTCACCGATGCGCCGGGTCCGGAGGACCTGAGGGCTGCCTACGAGCAGGTGATGGTGATCCTGTTCCGGCTGCTGTTCGTCGCCTACGCCGAGGCCATGGACCGCTTCCCCTACAGCACGAACGCCCGCTACGCCGACCACTCGCTGACGCGGCTGGCGAGACGCCTCGCCGAGGACCGCCGCCGCGGATCGGTGGTCTTCGACGCGGCGGCCACCTCGATGTGGGCCGACATCAAGCAACTCTGGAGCGCCATAGACACCGGCAATATTGCTTGGGCGCTGCCCGCATACGACGGCGGGCTGTTCTCCCGCGACCCGGATGTGAGCGGCTCGGGCGCGGCCATCGAGGCGATGGCGCCGCTGACCGACGCCGAGCTCGGCCCCGCGCTGTCGGCCATGCTGATCGACCTCAGCCCCGAGGGCGAGGGTCCGGTGGACTTCCGGTCGTTGTCGGTCCGCGCGTTCGGCACGATCTACGAGGGCCTGCTGGAGTCGCAGCTGTCGCTGGCCGAGCAGGATCTCACCGTCAAGCTCCTCAAGGGTGAGCCCACCTACGTTCCCGCGGAGGCCGACGATGAGGTGGAGGTGGCCGCAGGGAGCGTCTATTTCCACAACCGCTCGGGCGTGCGCAAGAGCACCGGCAGCTACTTCACGAAGCCCTTCGCCGTGGAGCATCTGCTCGACCATGCGCTGGAGCCCGCACTTGAGGAGCATCTCGCCCGTCTCGACGCACTGGCGACCGCGGGCGACGTCGCCGGGGTCGATACGGCCTTCTTCGACTTCCGCTGCGCCGACATCGCGATGGGTTCGGGGCACTTCCTGGTGGCGGCAGTGGACCGTATCGAGCGGAGGCTGTCGGGTTGGCTGAGCCGCAACCCCTCTGCCGGTGCCGGGGTGCATGCAACCCTGCGGCGCCTGAGGACTGCCGCCGTCGCGGTCCCGGGGGCTCTCGGCGGCGAGGACGAGATCGAGACCAGTTCGCTTCTGCGCCGCCAAGTGGCCCGATACTGCATCTACGGCGTGGACCTCAACCGGGTCGCAGTGGAGCTTGCCCGACTGTCGATCTGGGTCCACACGTTCGTGCCTGGCCTGCCGCTGAGCTTCCTCGACCACAACCTGATCGAGGGCAACAGCCTCACCGGCGTTGGCACGCTCGACGACGTGCTGCGTGTCTTCGAGCCCGACGCCGACCCGTCGGCGCCGAGCCTGTTCCGCAACCAGCTGGTCGCGATGCTCGACGAGGCCGGCGAGGCGCTGAGCCGGCTGGCCCGCACCTCCGACGCCACCAAGGCCGAGATCGACCAAGCCCGCGAGGCTCACCGCGAGGCCTTCGCTGCAGTCGCGCCCGCTCGGGCGATCTTCGACGTGGTCGCGGCCCAGCGCGCCGGCGCCTGCGACCTCCCCGAGCACTACGACCCGGCCGTCTTCGAGGCGCTGGCGGCCACGGATGCCGTGCGGCGAGCGGTAGCGGACTTGAACCCCGTCCATTTCCCGGCCCGCTTCCCCGAGGTGTTCAGACGAGGCGACCTCAGCGGCTTCGACTGCCTGATAGGCAACCCACCATGGGAGCAGGCGGTCGTCCAAGAACATGTCTGGTGGGGTATGCACCAGCCGGGTATGCGGGGCTTGTCGGTCGGTGCCATGCGACGAGTCATCACTAGGACGCGCCTGGAGAGGCCTGACCTTGAGGAAGCTTTTCTACATGATTCGGAGGTGGCCGAGAAGACGAGGGCTGTTCTCAGAGTCGCGTTTCCTGGTCTCGGCTCGGGCCGGACAGATCTGTACCAAGCCTTCATGTGGGCGAACCTTGAACTCATCCGGGTCGGAGGTCATCTTGGGCTGGTTGTCCCCCGAACGGCCTTGAATTCCGAAGGCATGTCAGAATGGCGGCTGCGGGTCACGGATGTCGCGGCACCGAATAAATCTCTCTCTCTCTCTCTCTCTCTCTGCAAGCAAAGCCCAAGGTGTCGGTGCTCACGCTCATCAATCAGAAGGGGTGGGTCTTCGAGGAAGTCCACAACGCTTACACAGTGGCGCTGCTCACTCACGCGCGGTCATCTCGGCCGCTACCTGCCTCAACACAGGGCAATGGGCCTTCGACGGCTTGGACGGACGGTACACAACTGCCCTCATCGCGATCTGCACTGCCAACGCCCGAACCAATCCCAGGGGGTGGCCTTGAAGCGGAAGCCTCGGAGCCGCTTGTAGCCATCTATCCCGGTCCAGCATCCTCGCAGGTCCACTATCGGGAAGTGCTTGAGGCTGGCCCGGAGCTGGTGCCGGTGTCCGAGTTCCGAAGTTGGTCGAAGTCGGCCGCCTTCCCGCAGGTGCCGAACCGGGCCGCGTTCCGAGTCTGGCGCAAGATGAAGCAGCATCCAAGATTCGACGGCAGCGACCTCGATGAGCGCGACGCGCCTGCGGGGGGGGGGGCGTCGGAGATGGAGATTCCGGCCGGTCCAAGGCGATCTCAACGCAACGACCGACCGCCACCGGTTCTTCCGGGACGACGGACGTGGCGCTTCCGAGCAGTCGCAGAGCTCCACGCGACCCACGACCGGAGCCTCTTCGTGAACGACGATGGCGCTTCCGCCCGGTCCGCGAACTCGACGCCACCGGCGACCGGGACAGGTTCATGAACGACGACGGCGCGGCGGCTTCCAGCGCGGAGACTGAGCGATGAGCCGGGTTTGGCCGGTGTACAAGGGCACGTCGTTCAACCTGTGGGAGCCCGACACGGGCGTCTACTACGACAGCGTCGACGCCGCGACCATCACAGAGCACCTTCAGCACAGGCGCCAATCGCAAAGCGGTACGAAATCGTCGGCGTTCGCGGAGTTGCCCGAGACGGTACTGCGTGACTCAGCAACGCTACCCTGCCGCCAAGCCCGGATCGCGTTCCGCGACGTGACCAACCCGACCAACACCCGCACGATCGTGGCCGCTCTCATCCCGCCGGATCGCGTCGTGGCGAACCAGGCCCCCTACCTGCTTCGACTAGCGGGATCCGCTAGGGATGAGGCATACGTGCTGGGAGTGCTGTGCTCGATGCCTTGCGATTGGCAAGCGCGTCGGACGCTCGAGCTCCACCTCAACTTTCATCAACTGAATCTTCTGGCAATACCTGATCCGGGAGAGGGCCATTCGGTGCGTGACCGGATCATCGAACTGGCGGGAGGCCTCGCCGCGCGCGACGAGCGATTGGAGGGCTGGGCCGCCGAGGTCGGTGTGCCCGTGGGCGCAGTAGCTGGCCCGACATCGACCGGGGGGGGGGTAGAGGCCCTGTGCGAGCTCGATGCGTGCGTGGCATACCTCTACGGCCTCGACGAGGACGACATCGCCGTCGTGTACGACACCTTCGGGCGTCCGGGGCAGTGGGATGACCGCCGGGACGAGGTCCTCGCGATCTACCGGCAACTCAGGGAGGCCCAGCAGCGATGACAGCAAACCGTCCGAGCCGAGGACTGGCGATGTCTGGCCCGTCTACGCGGGCAAGAGCTTCAACCTCTGGCAGCCCGACACCGGCGACTTCTATGACAGCGCTGATGCTGTGAGCATCACGGCTAACCTTCAGCAGAAGCGCCAGTCGCAAAGCCGGACTGTCCGGTCAGCCTTCGCTGAACTACGCCAGCCGGTTCTCCTTGACCCAGCGACCCTGCCGTGTCGCAATCCGCGCATCGCCTTCCGAGACGTGACTAACCCGACCAACACCCGTACCATCGTCGCGGCGCTCATCCCGCCTCGGGTCGTCATCACCAACAAGGGTCCATACCTCCTCCAAACCCGTGGTGGTTGTCGCGACGAGGCGTTCGTGCTTGGGCTGTTGGCTTGGATGATTATGGACTGGTGTGCCCGGCGGACCGTCGAGATGAGCCTGAACTTCCATGTCCTCAATGCGCTGCCGGTGCCCGACCCGGGCGAGGGCCACCCAGTTCGCGACCGCGTCGTCGAGATTGCGGGGCGGCTGGCTGCGGTGGACGATCGCTTCGCCGACTGGGCCAGGAATGTAGGAGTGCCGGTCGGCTCCGTCAACGATCGCAAGGCCAAGGACGATCTGATTGCCGAGCTCGATGCGTGCGTGGCGCATCTCTATGGCCTCGACGAGGACGATCTGGCCGTGCTGTACAGCACCTTCGATGCCAGGCGCCCCGACCGCTACGCCGAGCACCATGCCGCGGTCCTCGTTCATTTTCGCCGCTGGTCCGCTGCCATCTCCCGTTAGGGTGCGCCGCGAAGTAGTGCGACCCCGTACCCCCATGACCAACGAGGCGGAGGGGGCGATGAACTCCTGCGAGGACGCCGATCTCGTTGATGACCTCTACGACGACTTTGAGGTTGAGCGAGGCCGAGATCGTGAACGGCTATAATCGTGTCGTTCGCTTGGGTGCGACGAAGGCTGGCTCCAGTCGATGTCACACCGTCATAGGATGATGCACGTCAGTCCGAGGCCGGGTGGCCGCTACGGCTTGAGTGAGGAGGAGCCAATGAGCGCCAACGAAGATCCCTACGCCGACATTGAGGTCGAAGTCCTCGACGAGGCGGGGATCGAGGAACTGATCAGCAACGCGTTGGCTGAAGCTGGCTACAGCTGGGAGGCACTGCAAGATCAGGCTCGAGCCGGACGATTTACGAACGAGACGGCCCGCGAGGCCTGGTTCGTTGTCTCGACCTTCGCCGAGCCGTCGCCAGCCTAACCTCGATCGCCAAGCTCGGGAGTTTGCTGGCGAACTCACTAAGGCGCTGAATCGCACCCTCACGCACGGTCTCTGCCTGTCCGTGCTGATGGAGGCAAGCGGTCGCGCTGCGATTGGGAACCAGATTTCCCGACTGAAGCCACGCGGTGACCCAGTAGCGCTGACCCTATCTCAGGCCCCGGCCCTGTTGGCGTTGCGCCTGTTGCACACGCTCGCGCTCGACGAATCGCAGCGGTTTCTCACCACGACCAAGAGCAGCTATAAGCTCATGCACGCCACCAATTCAGAGCCGATCTTGACCTATGACTACACCCGGGATCCTCCGAATGAGTACCCCGAGGCTCACTTTCATCTCCATGGCGAGTCAGTCGCGGTGCAGGACATGCTGGAGCGATGTGGACGCCCCAAGCACAAGCCTGATGACTTGCACTTCCCCGTCGGTGGGCGGCGATACCGCCCTTGTCTGGAGGACTTGATCGAGTTCTGCATCCTTGAGCGGCTCGTGGAGCCGCGGCCTGGGTGGGAGAAGGCTCTGAACGAGTCGCGGCAGCGATTTCGAGACGGCCAGCTTCGAGCGGCGGTGCGGCGGTCCCCGGACATAGCTGCCGGTGTGCTCAGAGAGCAGCGCTGGCAGGTGATCGAGCCCGATGAGTAGCGGGGAGGCCAAGCCCGAGTTGGCTGTCAACCAGCACGGCGCGACGGTGGCCGATGCACTCAACGGGTTCATCGGCCACGCCGCCGACGGGTTCGCCCACGACGTTCGGCTCGACGTCGCCACCGCCTACTTCAACGTCGGTGGCTACTCGCTGCTCGCAGACTCGCTCGACAAGCTGTCAGGCGTGCGGCTGCTGCTCGGCGCTGAGCCCGCGCCGCCGGAGAGCCGACGACGTGCGCTCAAGCGCGAGCCGGCCAACTCGCACCGCGCCGAACTGCGCCGAGTCGGCGACCTGCTCGACTCCCACGAGGAGGCGCTCGCCGCCGACCGCGACCTGCTCGGGTTCACCGTCGAGGCCGACAGCACGGCGCGCCGGCTGCTGGACTGGCTGCGCAGCGGCCGAGTGCAGGTGCGCCGCCTAGAGGACAGGTTCCTTCACGGCAAGGCGTTCTTGGTGGCCACCCACTCCCACGGAGTCGTCTCGGGGTCGTCGAACTTCACCCGCGCCGGCCTCTCGACGAACCTCGAGCTGAACCTCGGCAACTACACCCCCCACACGGTGACGGCTGTGGCCCAATGGTTCGACGGGCTCTGGGGCTCCGCCGCCGATTACGACCTCGCCTCGATCTTCGCTCCCCGCTTCGAGCCGCACCCTCCGCAGCTCATCTATCTGCGGATGCTGTGGGAGCGCTACGGCCGCGAACTGGCCGAAGACGACGAGGCCGCCCTGCCGCGGTCGACGATCGAGCTCACCTCGTTCCAGAAGGACGGCCTGTGGCGCGCCCGAAAGCTGCTCGACGCCTACAACGGCGTGCTCGTCGCGGACGAGGTCGGCTTGGGCAAGACCTACTTCGCGGGCAAGCTCATCGAGGAAGCCGCCGTCGAACGCCGCCAGCGAGTGCTGGTCATCTGCCCGGCGACGCTGCGCGACGGCCCTTGGGAGGCCTTCAGGCAGCAGCACAACCTGCCGATGACCCTGGTGTCGTTCGACGCGCTCGCCGACGATCCGAGACTCAACCGCGAGAGGGCCGAACATGCCGAAGAGGCCGGGCGCCAGCCGTCGCGCCCGCTCGGGCCCGACCTTCACAACTACGCCCTCATCGTGGTGGACGAGGCCCACAATCTGCGCAACCCGTCCACCCAGAGGGCCGAGTCGCTGCGGAGGCTGCTGGCCGGACTCCCGCCCAAGAAGCTGGTGCTGCTGACCGCTACCCCGGTCAACAACAGCCTCTGGGACCTCTACCACCTGCTCGGATACTTCCTGCGCAACGACGGCACCTTCGCCGCTGACGGGATCCGCTCGCTGCGCGACCACTTCGCGGAGGCCATGCGCCAGGATCCCAACGACCTGTCACCCCAGCACCTGTTCGACGTGCTCGACGCGGTGGCCGTCCGGCGCACGCGCTCGTTCGTCAAGAAGCACTACGCCAACGACACGGTGCGCATCGACGGCGCGGACCACCAGATCGTGTTCCCGACCCCGAGAGTCCACAAGGTCACCTACGACCTGGACGGCGTGCTGCCCGGCTTCTTCGAGCGGCTTGCGGCCGCGCTCAACCCGGACGCAGCCCCCGACACCGACGACGCGGTGCTGACCCTGGCGCGCTACGTGCCCTCCAACTACCGGCTCGGCCGCGACAACCCGGACGCATATGAGCTGCAGCTCGCCGGGCTGCTGCGTTCGGGCCTGCTCAAGCGCTTCGAGTCTTCCCCGTGGGCGTTCGCGAAGACCTGCCGGCGGATGGCCGAGGGTTGCCTGGCGTTCGCGGAACTCGCCGAGCTCCACGGCCGAGTCGCCACCGGCGGCGCGATAGCCGACTGGGCGAGCACCGACTCCGACGACCTGGAACAGATCGACAAGTACCTCGACGCCCACCACGAGGATCTGGAGGATGCCGCCGGATTCGACGTCGGCAAGATGGTGGCCCACGCCCGCCGCGACCACCGACTGCTGAGCGACTTCGCCCGGCAGGCACAGACGGTGACGCGCTCCGACGATCCCACTCTGGCCGCGCTGGCCGATGAGTTGGCCGGCGTCGTCCAGCAGGCCGAGCGCGACGGCATAGGCGCCGACGACACCCGCGACCGCCGCAAAGTGCTGGTGTTCACCTACTTCGCCGACACGGTGGAATGGATCGTCGGTTTCCTCGAGGATGCCGTGGTGCGAGACGAGCGACTGTCCGCCTACCGAGGCAGGATCGCCTGGCACACCGGCGGCTCGGGGCATGCCCGTGATCCGGCGCTGAGCTTCGCCCCCCGCACCGCGGCGCCGGGGCTCGACCATCCCGACCTCTATGACATTCTCGTCACCACCGACGTGCTTGCCGAGGGCGTGAACCTCCAACAGGCCCGCCACATCGTCAACTACGACCTGCCGTGGAACCCGATGCGGCTCGTGCAGCGCCACGGTCGCATCGACCGGATCGGCTCCAGGCACCGCGAAGTGTTCATCAGCTGCGTGTTTCCCGACAGGCGCCTTGACGAGCTTCTGGGCCTCGAGGAGCGGCTGAACCGCAAGATTGCCCAAGCTGCGGCCTCCATCGGAGTCGGTGAGGTCATACCCGACCAGGAGCGCAGCCTCGATCGCAGCTTCAGCCAGACCCGGGCCGAGATCGAGCGCCTCCGCGCCGAGGACGCCGCGATCTTCGAGCGCGGGGGCACCGATCTCGGCGCACAGTCCGGCGAGGAGTTCAGGGCCGAGCTCCGGCGCGCCGTCGACGATCCCGACATGCATCGCGTCTTGCAGCGCCTGCCCTGGGGCACCGGCTCGGGGATGGCGGCACACCCCGGCGGGGAGTCCGGGCATGTGTTCTGCGCCAGGGTGGGCGACGACCCGAACCCGCAGTTCAGGTTCGTGGGCGCATCGGGCCGGGTCAGCAGCGACACGCTCGAATGCCTGTGGCTCGCCCGGCCCGCCGACGGGTTCGAGACGCCGCGCCAGTTCGACGACGCGACCTTGGAGACGGCTTTCACGGCATGGGAGGCGGCCCGCGCCGACATCGTGGCGCGCTGGAACCACTTCGCCGACAAGGCCAACCTCGAGCCCCGCATACCTGCCGCCCTGCGACAGGCGGCCGAGATCGTGCGTTCCAATCCTCCGCCGTCGATGACCCAGCACGACGTGGCCCGAGCCATCGACAGCCTTCAGGCGCCCTACACCGAGCGCGTCACCCGCCTGGTGCGAGCCGCCCTGAGGCCGGCGGAGCAGCCCGCCGCGCAGGCCGAGGCCGTGCTGCGGGTGATCGACGAGCAGGGCCTGCAGCCCCAGCCGGTGCCCGAGCCCCTCCCTGAGATCACTGCCGCCGACGTCCACCTCGTCTGCTGGCAGGCCCTCACCGTGTGATCAGCCCGCCGTCAGTGCTGACCCCGGCCGGCGCGCGGGCACTCGGGCCTGGCCACATGGCCGACGGCCGCTTCGAGCACCGCCGCCATCGTCGTGCGGGCCTCGACTCGGGCCGAGCGCAGCCACTCGTCGTCGGCGCGGCCGGCGCCGGCGGGCGGGGCCACGACCGCCTCGGCGTAGACCTTCATCTTGGGCTCGGTCCCGCTCGGCCTGACGATTACCCTGGCCTCGGCGCCGTAGAGCTCGAGAACGACCACGTCCACGGGCGGCAGGTGCTCCGATCCGCCGGCCAGGTCGTGCACCGCGGTCACTGCGGCTCCGGCCAGCTCCGTCGGCGGGTCGGCCCGCAGCGCAGCCATGGCGCGGGCCATCGGCGGCTCGTCGCCGGGAGCCGCCTCGAAGCGGACCGAGCGCTGCCCGGTGGCGTGCACCCCATGGCGGCGGTGGAGGTCGTCGAGCAGATCGGGAAGGGCTCGCCCCTCCGTCTTGAGGTGGGCCACGAGCTCGGCCATGGCCAGCGCCGCGCCGATGCCGTCCTTGTCCGGGACCACGTCGCCCACCGCGTAACCGAGAGCGTCCTCGTAGCCCAGCACCAGCTCGTGGCCGGGCAGCTGCGAGCGGGCCTTCATGATCCACTTGAAGCCGGTGGGCGTCTCGGCCCAGTCCGCGCCGTGGCCGTCCGCGATGCGGGGCAGCAGGCGCGACGACACGACCGTGTTGATGACCAGCCTCGGACGTCGGAGCCCCCCGCCGTCGCCGGGCGCGGACCGGCGGAGCAGGTGCTCGGCAAGCAGGCAGCCCGTCTCGTCGCCGGTCAGCGGCCGCCACCGCCCCCCGTCGGGCACAGCCACCCCCAGCCGGTCGGCGTCGGGGTCGTGGGCCAGGGCCACGTCCGCGCCGGTGTCGGAGGCCAGCCGCAGCAGCCGGTCGAGGGCGCCGGCCTCCTCGGGGTTGGGGAACGGTGTGGTGGCGAATTCGGGGTCGGGTTCGGCCTGGTCGGCCACCAGCGCCGGCGGGTCGAACCCCGCCTTGGCCACGGCCCGCAGGAACGTGCCGGCGCCCACGCCGTGAAGCGGTGTGTAGGCCATCCGCACCGAGCGGGGCCCTCCCGGCGCCAGTAGAGCCGTCACCGCCTCCAGGTAGGCCTCCACCGCTTCGTCGCCGGCGGTGGTGATGAGCGGATCGTCGCCGGGGGCCAGGTCGGACTCCGCCGGCGGGGCGGTGCGGTCGATGATCCGGCCGACCTCCTCGTCGATCGGTGCGGCCAGCAGGCGGCCGCCTCGCCAGTAGACCTTGTAGCCGTTGTCGGAGCGCGGGTTGTGGCTGGCGGTGACCATCACCCCGGCCGGAGCGTCGAGATTCTTGACCGCGAAGGCCAGCACCGGCGTGGGCAGCTCGGGTGGCAGCATCCTCACGCCGATACCCCGCCCGGCCAGCACGCGGGCCGTGTCGGTGGCGAAGTCCTTGCTGTTGTGGCGGGCGTCGTGCCCGACGATCACCGCTCCATCGGGCGTTCCGTCCTGCAGCAGCCGCTCAGTCAGGGCCCGGGTCACCATCCTCACCAGGACGCGGTTCATGCGGCTCGGCCCGGCCCCCATCGGACCCCGGATGCCGGCCGTGCCGAAGGCGAGCCGCCCGGAGAAGCGGTGTTCGAGTTCGGCGGGGTCGCCGTCCAGCAGGCCTTGGAGCTCGGCCCGCGTCCCGGGGTCGGGATCGGCGGCCAGCCACCGCTCGGCCTCTTCCCGCACGCCTGCCGGGTCACTCCCGGCTGTGGGCGGATGTCGTGTCAAACTCAGAATGGGCTTGGGCGGGTGGTGCCGCCTCGCCGTGCAGCGGTGTGTTTCCCGCTCTTGTTCGCTGCGCTCACGGGCCGCTCGGGCCACGGCCTCGCTGAGTGCGTCGTCAAGTTCCTCACGAGTGCGCGCTCGTCCGCTCGTCCGCTCGGCCTCTAGAGGGTCGCCGGTTTCGACTCGACGGCCGTCTGGAACGACTCCAGCGCGTTGATGATGTGCCTGCGGCTCATCTCACGGGCCTGCGAGGGGTCGCCCGATGCGATGGCGTTGCAGATGTCCTCGTGCTCCTCCCAGGTGATGTCGCCACGGCTGTCGGTCACCACCGAGAACACCAGCTCGGTCTGCTGGCGGAGCGGGTCGAGCACCTGCTGCAGGAAGGGGATCCCGGCCGCCTTCTCCACCGCGATGTGGAAGTCCCGGTGACACAGGGCGGCTGTGACCGCATCCCCCCGTTCGGTCGCCTGCCGGCCCTCCTCCATGCACTGACGGATCCGCTCGATGCTGTCGTGGTCCTGGCGCATGGCGGCCTGCTCGACGGCGTATCCCTCCACCAGGATCCGGATCTGCTGGATGTGGTGAACCTCGCACTTGTCGATGGCGGACACGTGGGCGCCCCGCCGGGGCACCACCTCGATCAGGCCGGTGGCCTCCAGCGATCGCATGGCTTCGCGTACCGGGTTGCGGCTCACCCCCAGCCGCTCCGCGAGCTGGCCCTCGACCAGCCGCTGGCCCGGCTTCAGCTCTCCGTCGAGGATCATCAAGCGAAGCTGGCCTGCGACAACTTCTCGTAGAGGCTGCTCACCGTCCTTGTCGCTCAAGATCAGTCCTCCATGGGCGGTTGGCCGATGTTACAGGCTGGCCCATCCCGACAGGAAGCCGAGACGCCGACCCGCGCTCCCCTACCCGCGGCCGCTCGCCGTGCGATGTGCGATCAGGCGGCTGGTCACGGCCATCAGGGCCGCGGCCGCCCCCGAGGTGATGGCCGCGAAGCTCCAGGCCCAGCCGTAGCTGGTCGCCTCCACCAGCAGGCCGAACAGCAGCGGGCCGCACACCGCTCCGGCGAGGTTGCCCGTCAAGGTGATGCCGGTGGCCGCGCCCGGCGCCGACGGGTTCTGGCGCACCATGGCCAGATGGAACAGGCCCGGCCACGCGAACGAGGTCGCGAAGGCGAACGGCATGGCCGCGTACAGCATCGCCTCGGACCCTGTCGACAGTCCCACGAAGGCCAGCGCCGCCGCCGCGAACATCGCGGTGAGCATGTCGAGCGGGCTCAGCGACGCCCGGTCCGCGCCGGCGCCCAGCGCGAGCCTCGAAGCGATCCCGACCACGCTTCCCGCCATGAGCAGGATCCCGGCCGCGGCCTCGTCGACGCCGGTCTCCACGCTTGACAGCACGAAGAACGAGCTGAGCGCCATCGAGCCCATGGCGGCCAGGCAGGTGGAGCAGGTCACCGCGATCAGCAGCCGGACGGCGACGTCGGGGCGGGGCCGGACCGGCGGACGGTCGGTGGCTGCACCGCCGCGGCCCGCGCCCGGCGGCGTCCGGCCCGCGGCCGGCACGCCCAGTGTCACCCCGAAAGCGAGCAGGCCGCCGAGCACGAAGGCCCAACTCCAGCCGATCGTCAGCCCGACCGTCGGGATGGCCAGCCCGGCCAGCAGGGAGGCGGCCGGGTTTCCGGACTTCTGGATGCCGAGCGCGAGTCCCTGACGCCGGCTGGAGATCCCCCTCGCCACGTAGAGGTTGGCAGCCGGCTGTCCCAGCGAGTTGGCCAGGCCGGCCAGACCCACGAGGACCGGCAGCGCCGGCCAGGACCGGCCCAGCGCGCCGGTGACGACCAGGACGGCGCCGGCCACCGCGGTCGAGAGGCGCAGTCCTGCCGCGGGCCCGATGCGCTCCACCATCCGCCCCGAGAGCGCCGAGGTCAGGGCGCCCACGAAGAAGAACGCGCTGACGGTCATCCCGATCTCCGCCTCCCCGATGCCTAGGTCGTCCTGGATCTGGACCGCCAGGGCGCTCACCAGCATCGGGCTGAGGTTGGCGGCGGCGGTCACCACCAGGGTGGCCGTCACCAGGGAGGCGAATCCGGTGCCGTGTCCCGAACTGCTCACGAGGCTGCCTCGACCCGGCCCGGAGCGATCGTGCACCTGGTGTTCTCCGCTCTTGTTCGCTGCGCTCACGGGCCGCTCGGGCCGTGCTTCCCGCTCTTGTTCGCTTCGCTCACGGGCCGCTCGGCCCCGGGGCCTCGCTGAAGGCCTCTCGATTTCCTCATGGAGTGTCGCTCGCCCGCTCGGCCTCTGGGTCCTCTCGTTGGCAAGTCTCGAACCGGTCGGCCTAGGGTATACGGCGTCCTGTATACAAGGCGCGGTCGTGCGCGGCGCGCCCGCCTCGCGGGCGATGCGCACGCTGGTGGAGGCACACCATGACGCTGGTACCCGCTCGGATCACCGTGGACGGCAGCGGCGACGCCGACGAGGTCGGCATCCTGATCGACGGCGCCATCCGGCCCGGCTCGGGGCCCGAGCAGAAGCTGGTCAGCCGGAGCGACGGCCGGGTGCTGGCCGTGATGCGCAGCGCCGGCCCCGAAGACGTCCGCACCGCATACGAGGCAGCCGCCCGGGCCGCGCCGGACTGGGCGGCGGCGGGTCCCGCAGCCCGGGCCGAGGTGCTGCACCGTGCCGCCGGGCTGTTTCTCGAGCGGGCCGACGAGCTGGCCCCCATCATCTCGGCCGACATGGGCAAGCCGGCCTCGGAGGCCAGCGTCGAGGTGGCCAAGGGGGCGGCCGTGCTCGACTACTACGCCGAGCTCGGCTACCGGCGCTTGGGCGCCACCTACTCCACCGACTTCGACGAGGAAGTCTTCACGCTCATCGAGCCCCTCGGAACCGTCGCCCTCATCACCCCCTGGAACTTCCCGTTCACGATCCCCATCCGCAAGCTGTCGGCCGCCCTGGCCGCCGGCAACGCAGTCGTCTTCAAGCCGTCCACCAACGCCGGCGTCACCGGCCTGATGACCGCGGCCACCCTGCTCGACGCCGGCCTGCCCGCCGGCCTGCTGCACGCCACGATCGGCCGGAGCTCGGTGATCGCCGACTCCCTGCTGTCCGCCCCCGAACTCGACGGCGTGAGCCTCACCGGCTCCTACGAGGCCGCGGTGGACATCAGGAGCCGGCTGCGGATGGAGGTGCCGTTCCAGGCCGAGCTGGGCGGCAAGAACACCATCGTGGTGTGGGCCGACGCCGACCTCGCCAAGGCGGCCGACGTCATCGTGGCCTCGAGCTTCCGCAACAACGGCCAGATCTGCACCGCGGCGGGACGGCTGCTCGTGCACACCGACGTCTACGACGACCTGCTGGCGCGGCTGAAGGCCCGGTTGAGCGATATGACCGACACGTCCGGCCGCGACGAGCTCGGGATCCTGGTCAGCGACGGCGAGGCGGGCCGGGTCGAGGACTACGTGTCCCTGGCCGAGCATCAGGCCTCCGACGTGGTGCGCCCCGAGCCCGGCGGCTGGCGCGACGGCCGGGTGGCGCCCGCACTGCTGGTGAATCCGGCCGCCGGGCCGCTCACCACCGAGGAGATCTTCGGACCCGTGGTCACCTTCGAGCCGGTGAGCGACATCGATGAGGCCGTCGCCATGGCCAACGCCACCGCCTACGGCCTCACCTCCGGCATCGTCACCGGCGACATCGCGGTGGCCCGCCGCTTCTGGAAGGGCTCGCACGCCGGCACCGTCAAGGTCAACTCGCCCCTCACCGGCGTCCCCTTCCATGTGCCCTTCGAGGGCTACGGGCACTCCGGCGCGGGCTGGGCCGAGGGCGGGGAGTCGTCGCTCGAGTTCTTCACCCGCACCAAGACCGTGTTCGTCCGCTCCTGAGCGGGCGCAACCTAACCGCTGCGCAACGTCTGCGGGTTCTCCGACACCGACGTCGAGCGGGAATGGGGGAGTTCCGGCAGCTGTATACAACGACTTGCAGGACCGCGTTTTGCGGTATACCTTGAGCGACCCGACTGCGGATACGCATGCCACAGCCGTCCTCAACCACGGATTCACTTGGGGGGTTTAGCTCCAGATGTTGACGAAGTTCACGTTCATGCAGCGGCTGTTGGCTGCGCTGTTCGTCCTTGCCCTCGTCGCGGCCGCGTGCGGCGACGACGACGAGCCCGCGGCGCCGGATACCAGCGCGCAGGATGCCGCTGCCCTGGCTGCGGCCGAGGCGGAGGCTGCCGCCGCCGAGGCTGAGGCCGCCACCGCGCAGGCTGCGGCTGACGAGGCCGCCGCTGAGGCTGAGGCTGCGGCCGATGCGGCGGCTCAGGCAGAGGCGGCGCTGGAGGCTGCCGCAGCTGAAGGGGCTGCCAGCGCCGAGGAGCTCGCCGAGCTCCAAGCCCAGCTGGATGCCGCCGAGGAGGCTGCGGCTACGGCTGAGGCGGACGCCGCCGCCGCCGCGGCCGACGCCGCTGCAGCTGCGGCTGCGGCTGAAGCGGCCATGATGGCCGCCGAGGCGCCCGAGTCCATCACCATCGCGATCACGTCGGGTCCCGGCAGGATCGACCCGCACTACCAGGACGGCGAGATGCGCCGCACCATGGAGAACGTCTACGAGCGGCTCGTCGAGCGCGACCTCGTGAACCCGGCGATCTTCGTGCCGAGGCTGGCGGCGTCGCTGCCGAGGCTGGTCGACGACACCACCTGGGAGCTCAAGCTGCGCCGGGGCATCACCTTCCACAACGGCGCCCACTTCAACGCGGCCTCGGCCAAGCACTCCATCGAGCGGGTGTTCGACCCCGAGCTCGACTCCGACCTCAGGGAGCAGGTCGAGAAGATCACCGGCGTGGACGTCGTGGACGACTACACCATCCGCATCAACACCGACGGCCCCGATCCGGTGCTGCCGGCCCGGCTCTACATGATCCAGATGGTCCCGGACGGAACCACGGTCGACGACCTGACGAACGACGCCATCGGCACCGGCCCCTACAAGTTCGTGGAATGGGTGCCGGGTGACTCGCTCACCCTCACCCGCAACACCGACTACTGGGGCCCCGAGCCGCAGATAGACGAGGTGACGTTCGTGTTCCTGCCCGACGAGCAGGGCCGGGTGGCCGCGGTCCAGAGCGGCGAGGTCCACCTCGCGGTGGGCCTGTCGGCCGATACTGCCGGCCAGATGCCCAAGCTGTTCGTGCGCGACGAGGGCATCGAGTTCCCGTACCTCCGGATGAAGAACTACGAGGGCCCGCTGGCCGCCTATCCCGACCTGCGGGTGGCCATCGCCCACGCCGTCAACATCGACGACTACGTCGAGTTCATCTATCAGGGCCAGGCCAGTCGAGCCGGCTGCAACCTCTTCGGCTCGGGCGTGTTCGGGCACAACCCCGACCTCGCCGACCGGCCCTACGACCCCGATCTGGCCCGGCAGATCATCGCCGATTCCGGCTACGCGGGCGAGGAGATCTCGTTCCTCGCCGGCGGGCCCCGGTGGGTCAAGTTCGACGAGCTGTCCGAGGCCGTCGCGGCCGACCTGCGAGCCGTCGGCCTGAACATCGACTACCAGTGGCTGGCCTGGGAGGTCTGGCTCTTCGACGAGTTCCTCAAGCCGGTCGGCGAGGTGGGCGCCGACATGTTCTTGTCGTCGGCCTCCAACGAGCTCCAGGACGGCGACCGGCTGGCTTCGTACGTCGGTCGTGACAGCTCGACGTCGTCCTACGACGACCCCGACCTGGTCGGCAGGCTGGAGGCGGCCGCCAGCGAGCTCGATGCTGCCGCCCGCGAGCGGATGTACCACGAGATCATGCAGGAGCACTGCGACGAGGTTGCGAACCTGCCGCTGCTCACCTACCTGAGCGTGAACGGCGGCGCCGAGAACCTCAGCTGGATCCCGCGCTACGACGACACGGCTCGCGTGGAGGACATGACGCTGAGCTGATCGCAGAGGCCTGACGGTCCCCTCCACCTGCGAGGGAGCACGACCCGATGAGGACAGGGTCGTGCTCCCTCGCGGGCTTCTCCCTAACGGTCGCCGTGTACCCCTGGCAGGGCGCCATACCCCCCGAGGACGTCGGCCCGGTATCTCGCCGCCGGATAGGGGGACAACCTTCAGCGGCGACGAGTTCCGGGCCATCAGCGCGGGCACGTCGCCGGCGCTGATCGTGGTCGACATGACGCTGGCCTTCGTGGACGGCCGCTGGCCCACCGGCTGCCCCGAGACGGCACGGCCCGCAGTCGACGCCAATGCCCGGCTGCTGGACGAGATGCGCCGGCTCGGCCATCCGGTGTACTTCACCAAGCTGTACGCCGACCCGGGCCACGTTCCCTTCCCAGGCCAGAAGGGACGCTGGAAGACGGTGGGCCGCCGCCCGCCCGGGGACGACCTGCCTCCCGGCGATGTGATCGTGGACGAGCTGGCCCCCAGGCCCGACGAGCTGGTGATCTGCAAGAGCCACAAGCCGAGCGGGTTCTTCGGCACCGAGCTGGCCGCGCTGCTGGTCTACGACAGGGTGGACACGGTGGTGGTCACCGGCCTGACCACCAGCGGCTGCGTACGGGCCACCGCGGCTGACGCCTTCCAGTACGACTTCGACGTGGTCATCCCCTTCGAGTGCGTGGCCGACCGCAGCCAGATCTCCCACAAGGTCAACCTGCTCGACCTGCACATGAAGTACGCCGACGTGGCCCCTCTCGACCACGTCATCGACTGGCTCAACAGTCTGTAGAACTAGCTACCGCGATTGAGCCTTCCGGCCGGCCGGGCCGGTCAGTCAGTCATCCCGATAAGGGCTGAGGCGCCGTCGCGGCGGGGATCGCTGGCCGCGGTCAGGGTGTCGCCTGCACTCAGGACGGCTTGGGCGCCGCCGAAGCCGCCGATCACGTCGGCTGTGTCGACGAGGTCATAGCCGGCTCGGCCGATGGCGGCTCGCCATTCGGGCTCCAGGCTGGCTTCCGTGGTGACCTGCCCTTCGCCGATCAGGCGGAACCGGCCGGCTTCGACGGCGGCGGTCAGGTCCGCGCCGCCGAGTACCCGGTGCAGGATCTGCAGTTGGCCCTGGGGCTGCATGATCCCGCCTACTACTCCCATGCCCAGCATGGGTTGGCCGTTCTCGAGCACCAGCGTGGGAACGATCGTGTGGTAGGGGCGTTTGTTGGGTGCCACCGCGTTCGGGTGGCTCAGATCGGTGGAGAAGCCCCGTCCCCTGCTCTGCAGCACGAAGCCGCCCTCGGGCACGGTCACTCCCGACCCGAACCGGTCGCACACGCTGGAGGTCAGCACCACTGCCTGCTCGGCCGTGAACACCACCGTGAACACCGTTCCCGGCCCCAGCGGCATCGGTCCGCGTCGCGGCGCGCCAGCCATCCGGGCCCTCATCTCGTTGTAACCAGGCACTTCGGCTACGGCTGGGTCGGCCAGGCAGTCCAGGGCCAACGCGAAGGCGCGGTCGAGCGCCTCGACCATGGATGCCGCGGCCTCGGCTCCGGCATCGTCCCGGGTGGCGCCGAGCAGGCCCCGGTCGTGCACCCATTCGGCAGCGAGAGCCGTGACCGCGCCCTGGCACGGAGGCGGCGCCGTGATGAGCTCGTGCTCCCCCAGGCCCGCTCGCAGCGGGTCGACCCATTCGCTGCGGTGCTCGGCCAGGTCGTCGATGTGCATGCGCCCGCCCGCCGCGGTGGCGGCCTCGCATACGGCCCGGGCCAGCGGGCCGCGGTACAGGGCATCGGGACCGTCGGCTGCGACCTGCGTCAGCACCTCGGCCAGGGGTGGATTGCGCCACACGTCGCCCGCCACGGGGGCTGCGCCGTTCGGGAAGTAGAGCGCCTCGCCTGCGGCGTCCAGCCGGCCTCGGGAACCCTCCCAGAGCCGGCTCCCGGTCGCGCCGACCTCGGCGCCCTCGGTGGCGGCCTCGATGGCCGGCTCGAACAGCGACGGCCATGGCAACCGGCCGAACCGGCCGTGCAGGTCCTCCCATGCGGTCACCGCCCCCGGCAGGGGGTCCCCGAACTGGCAGCGCCAGCAGACGGGCCAGTGCAGGTCCTCCCATGCGGTCACCGCCCCCGGCACGGTCACCGCCCATCCTCCGGCGGACGGCACGAAGCCGTGGCCGTTGTCGGGCACCGACTCCGCGTCCGTGCCCCGCCCCGAGCGGCCGCTGCCGTTGAGCACTGAGACTCCCTCGCGAGTGGCCAAGACAGCCATCAGATCTCCAGCGACGCCGGCGCCGGTAGGCTCCACCACCCCCATGACCGCATCGGCCCCGATGGCCGCGTCGACCGCCGATCCGCCCGCGCGAAGCAGAACTGCTGCGGCCCGAGTGGCTTCTACATGGCCAGCCGACACCGCAGCTCGGGATCCGGTCGGGGAGTGGCCTTGCGGGGTCATGGTGTGGGCGTCGCGGACGATGCCCACCGGCACAGTGGCGATCAGTGACAGCGGGCGTTACGCCCGTACGTAGGGTATGGGCACGAGAGTCTCTTCGACTGGATCGACCGACAGGCGGAGTCCCTCGAGCGTGTACGCCCCGAGCAAGGGACGAACGCCATCCTCGCCGAAGACCACCCAGGTAGCGGTGCTGCGCCCGTCCACCGTGGCTCGAGCCTCTCCCATGTCGTAGGGGACCTGCCGCCCGTCGGCTAGTTCGAGCCAGGCTTCGTCGGTCCGAGCGACCTCCAGTCTCGTCAGCATGCTGGCGGGCACGATCGTGTAGAAGCTGCCGGTGTCCACCAACGCGTCGAGTCGCAAGGACCGCTTACCGTCCATGCTGTCGAGCCGGATCGGCCGGTTGAATGTGCCCACGCGGCTCCTCCCTTTCTGGCGCATGTTCACCAGTTCCCTGATGAGGACATTTTGATCTACTCGTCCGACACCGACGTGACGCCCTTCGATACCGGCGCCTACGCCTCGAGCACGACGTACATCTCGGGCACCGCCACCAAGAAGGCGGCCGAAGCAGTTTGGTGGCAGATCAAGGAGCGGGCCGCGAAGATGCTCGGCGTCGAAGTGCCCTGCACCATCGAGTTGCGCGACCGGCGTGCCTGGGCGCCGTCCGGGGAGTCGGTGTCGCTGGAGGAGGTCGCCCTCAACTCGCTTCACCAGGACGAGCAGCACCAGATCATGGGCCAGGCCTCCTACGTGTCGCCGGAGTCTCCGCCGCCCTGGGCGGCACAGTTCGCCGAGATCGAGGTCGATGTGGAGACCGGGCAGGTCACCGCCAAGAAGCTGGTGATGGCCATCGACTGCGGCGTTGCCATCAATCCCATCACCGCCTCGGGTCAGCGTGAGGGCGCCATGATGCAAGGGGGGAGGCCGGCCCCGAGGCGGTCATCCCCCTCGACCCGCCTCGGGTCAGCGTGAGGGCGCCATGATGCAAGCGCTCGGATACGCCATCTGCGAGGAGATGGTCTACGACGGCAATGGCCGCTGCATCAACCCCGCGTTCGGGCCGTACCGCATCTACCGGGCTGACGACATGCCCGAGATCGAAGTGATCCTGGTTCAGACCATGGAGGACAGCGGACCCTATGGAGCGAAGGCGGTGGCGGAGATCGGCGTGGACAGCATCGCCCCCGCAGTTCGATCGGCGATCGTCAATGCCACTGGCGTTCGCCTGTTCGAGATCCCTTTCACTCCCGAGCGGGTCTGGCGGGCACTCAACCGCGTCTAGCAGCTCATGTCTGGGGGCGCTCCCGACAGGTCACGCGGTCGGCCGTCGGCTGAGACCGTTCTCGCGCAGTTCTTACTTGAGGGTGCGATCCTTGGGTTCTCCAGCCCCCAATCGGTGCCGAGGCCTCCCCCCAGGGTCTCGGCACCGCCGCGCTGAGGCGGTATACCGTACGACCCGAATCCGCTGGCACACTGTCGCGGTGAGGACTTGTGTCGTTGGCGCGGGCGCGATCGGGGGGATGATGGCCGCCCGCCTGGCTGTGGCCGGACATGACGTGAGCGTCATTGCACGAGGCGAGCACCTGTACGCCATCAGGCGCGATGGCTTGCGGCTGGTTGAGCTTGACGGCACCGAGACCGTCGCCTCCGATCTGGACGCATCCGACGACTTCGGGGCGCTCGGCACCCACGACGCGGTGATCCTCGCTCTCAAGGCCCACCAGATCGCGGCTGTGGCCCATGAGCTCGCACGGCTGTGCGACGACGGCACCATGATCGTGCCGGTGCAGAACGGCATCGGATGGTGGTACTTCCAGCGCCACGGCGGTCCCCACGCCGGTCGACGGCTCGAGGCGCTGGATCCCGACGGCGTGCTCGCGGCAGCCATCGACGCGGAGCGGATCGTGGCCTGCATCGCCTACCCGGCCGCGGCGAAGACCGCACCCGGGGTGGTCACCCATGTCGAGGGCGACCGCTTCCCGGTGGGCGAGCTCGACGGCACCAAGTCGGAGAGGGTCAAGGCGCTGGCCGGGGCCCTGACCTCGGCCGGGTTCAAGTCGAGGGTGCTCACCGACATCCGCTCGCACCTTTGGGTCAAGGCCTGGGGCAACCTGGCCTTCAACCCGATCAGCGCACTCACCGGGGCGACGCTGGCCGGCATCTGCCGCACGCCGGCCACCCGGGAACTGGCCGCGCAGATGATGACCGAGGCCGGCAGGATCGCCGAGGCGCTCGGCGTGCGCATCCGGGTCAGCGTCGAGCAGCGCATCGCGGGGGCCGAGGCGGTCGGCGAGCACAAGACTTCGATGCTCCAGGACTCCGAGGCCGGCCGGCCGCTGGAGCTCGACCCGCTGGTCGGCGTGTTCGTCGAACTCGGCGGGATCACCGGCGTGCCCACCCCGGCCATCAGCACCGTCTACGGGCTGGCCTCCCTGCTCAACCGCCGCCTAGAGGCCGAGCTTGCGAGGCCGTGGCCCGAGCGGCCCGTGAGCGCAGCGAACAAGAGCGGGAGACCCGAGGCGGGCCGGTGACGGCAGGCGAAACGCTGCGAGGCCTGCTCGGTACCGGGGCCGACGGCGCGCCGGCGATCGTTTCGCCCGACGGGTCGGTGCTCACCCACGCCGAGCTGCGGTCCGAGGTGGACCGGCTCGCGGGCCGGCTCCGAGGCCTCGGCCTGGGCCCGGCCGACCGCATCGCCATCGTCGTTCCCAACGGGCCTGAGATGGCTCTCGCCTTCCTGGCCGCGGCCTGCACCGGATGCGCCGCGCCGCTCAACCCGAAGTACCGCACCGACGAACTGCGCTTCTATTTCGACGACCTCGGCGCCAAGGCCCTGGTCACCCTGCCCGACGACTCCGGGGCCGTCGCCCGGGCCGCGGCCCGCGAGGCGGGCGCCGCCGTGCTGCCGGTGTCGCTGGCCGGCTCGGTCGACGGCAGTGCCGGTGCGCTCGATCTGGTCGCCGGGTCCGGGGAGGGCGGCGCGCCCGCTCCGGGCGATCCTGTCGCCGACGACGTGGCCCTGGTCCTGCACACCTCCGGCACCACGTCGCGGCCCAAGATCGTCCCGCTGCGCCAACGGCACCTGGCCCGCTCGGCGGCGGGCATCGCCGTGTCGCTCGCCCTGACTCCCGGAGACCGGTCGCTGCAGGTGATGCCGCTGTTCCATATCCACGGGCTGCTGGCCGGGCTGCTGGCGCCGCTGTCGGCGGGGGGCGCGGTCGCCTGCACCGAGGGCTTCGACGCCTTCAGGTTCTTCGCTCAGCTCGAAGCCCTGGAGCCCAGCTACTACACCGCGGTCCCGACCATGCATCAGATGGTGCTCTCCCGCGCCGACCGCCACCGCGACACGGCCCGCTCCGCCGGCCTGCGCTTCGTGAGGTCTTCCTCCGCGTCTCTTCCGGCCCCGGTGCTGCACGAGCTGGGCGAGCTGTTCGGCGCGCCCGTGATCGAGGCCTACGGCATGACCGAGGCCACTCACCAGATGTGCGCCAACCCTCTGCCCCCGGCGGTGGCCAAGCCCCGGTCGGTCGGGGTCCCCGCCGGCATCGAGCTGGCCGTGCTCGACGGCCGGAACCGGCCCCTGCCACCCGGCGAACGGGGAGAGGTGTCGATCAAGGGCCCGACCGTGATCGACGGCTACGAGAACAACCCCGAGGCCAACGCGGCCGCTTTCACCGACGGCTGGTTCCGCACCGGCGACGAGGGCTACGTCGACGACGACGGCTACCTGTTCCTCACCGGCCGCCTCAAGGAGCAGATCAACCGCGGCGGCGAGAAGGTCTCCCCGCTGGAGGTGGACGAGGCCCTGCTGGGCCACCCGTCGGTGGCCCAGGCGGTCACCTTCGCCGTGCCCCACCCCAAGCTGGGCGAGGAGGTGGCCGCGGCGGTCGCGGCCGTCTCCGGGAGTTCCGTCGACGAGCGGGAGCTTCGCCGGTTCCTGTCGCAGTCGCTGGCCGCGTTCAAGGTTCCCCGCCGGATCCTGGTGCTCGACGAGCTGCCCAAGGGCCCCACCGGCAAGCTCCAGCGCATCGGCCTGGCCGAGCGCCTGGGCCTCGCCCCGGCCGGGAGCGAGTAGCGCGGCGAACCGACCGGCTCTCGCCCGCCGGCGTTCACTCTTAGACTGCCGCGTGTGGCCCAGATCGAGTTGCTGACCCTGGCCAACCATGCCGAGGTGCAGAACGGACTTCTGTACCTGATGGGCGCGGGATGGGACACCGTCACCCGGGCCTACAAGGAGGGCAAGAAGCCCCGGCCGCAGCACTTCTCCATCGCGCTGTCGGTGCGGGTCCCGTGGTTGGAGCACAACCAGCGCCACGAGGTGATGATCCGGGTCGAGGACGAGGACGGCCACCACAAGCTGATGGAGGCCAAGGCCAACATCGAGGTCGGTCGCCCGCCCGGCAAGGTTCCCGGCTCCGACAGCCGCTCGCCGCTGGTGGTCACCGGCATCGTCCAGTTCCCCAAGCCCGGCGGCTACCGGGTGAGGGCCACCCTCGGCGCCGAGCAGCGCGACTACGCCTTCCGGGTCATCGACAAGGTCACCTGACTAAAGATGATCAAGGATCTGCTGGCTCTGCCCCGAGCCACGTGGCCGCGGGCGGTGCTGTTCGGGGCCGTCGCGGCGGTGCTGATCGCGGTGCCGTCCGACCTGATCGACACCCCGATCTTCGGCCGGCCGGTGCCCGTGCGATGGATCGACTATGTGATCCTGGCGGTCACTTCGGCCCTGATCGGGCTGATCTTCGCCATCCGTCCCGAGCCGGCCGAGTCCAGCGGGTTGGCCGAGGCCGCCGAGCGCCAGGGCACCCGCACCATCTGGGGCGGGTTCGTGTCGTTCCTGGCCGTGGGCTGCCCGGTGTGCAACCAAGCGGTGGTCGCCCTGGTCGGTGTGGGCGGAGCGCTGTCGTGGTGGGCGCCGGTGCAGCCCTCCGTGGGCCTGCTGGCGGTGGCCCTGCTGCTCTACACCCTGCGCAAGCGCCTCAACACCTACAAGCTCACCGCCTGCCCGGTCTTGGCGTAGATGAACCGCGCGGCCTAGCTCAACGATCTAGGCGGGTGCCGACTCGGGTCACCGCTGTCGGCGAGGTCGGAGATGAACCGCGCGGCCTAGCTCAACGATCTAGGCGGCCCGCCCGCGTTGCTCGATTCGCCGAAGGCATGGTGTACCAGCGCATGACCGCCAGCGAACTTGTCATACCCAAACACGTATAGATTTGAGCGAATACGCAAAGATGTAGGTAAACGTAAAAGACCATATTAAAGCAGGAGTATGGATTCGGACCACTTGCGAGACCTCCTGATTCGGGGAGAAACGCTCACCGCGGAGTTCAAAGGCGGATCCATCAACGATTCCGACCTCGTAGAAGCTGTAGCTTGCCTCTCCAACGGCAGCGGTGGGGTTCTTCTAGTTGGCGTCGACGATGAAGGCAACGTGGTCGGCGCCGAACCGCGCCATGGCAGCGAGACACATCCGAATCGACTGCAATCGCTGATCGTCAACAAGACCGAGCCAGCCGTGACTTCACACTCCCGGGACCAACGATCGTAGAGGTCACGCGTGACGCCCTCGTCGTGTCCAATCCTGGTGGGTTGCCTGAGGGCATCACCACTCGCAACCTGCTCATCACGCCACCTCGCGCGCGCAATCCGGCATTGGCTGACGCTTTCAAGCGGGCGGGACTAGTGGAGCGCACCGGCAGGGGCATCAATCGAGCCTTTGCCAGTCAGCTGGCACTTGGTAGACCTGCGCCTGACTACAGCCAAAGCACCGCAGGAACGGTGATTGCGAGGGTCAGGTCAGGACCGGCTGACCGGGAACTGGCCAGCTTCATCGTGGAAGCGCGACGTGGCGGTCAAGAGTTCTCTCTCCAGGACCTCCTGACCTTGCACGAGATCCGTCTTGAGCTTCGCATTACGTCCGCTCGTGCTGCCGAGCTGTTCCAAGTCGACCAACACGACGCACGGGCCTCACTGAATAGCCTGGTCGACCGTTCGCTGCTTGAGGCCCGAGGTGACGGCAAGGGGAGGACCTACCACCTAGCCGCCTCTCTATATGAGCGTCTCGGTGATCCGTCCCAGTACGTGCGTGCCCGTGGCTTCGATGACATCCAACAGGAACAGATGGTTCTCACCTTCGTAGACCGGAATGGATCGATCACTCGACGGGAGGCCACCGAGTTGTGTCGGATTGACTCCGAGAGGGCTAGTCGCCTGCTGCGCCGCCTGCGAGACGAAGGCAGGCTCGAGATGCACGGAGTGAAGCGGTCTGCCTACTACGTGATGAAGCACGACGCAGATGACTAGAGCAGTCGCGCTCGATTGTCCCTGCGCAAATGCGCAATAGTTTGAGTTGATTCTCAAATCAATAAGGTAAACGCAAAATTTTACCCCTAGTTGACCAGCCGAGATCCTTTGAAGTAGCGCTAATCAGCGGATTCGACAAGCCATGGCTGACTGCCTTTAGAGTCGCGGTTGGGAGCGTCCCGTGGAGTGGTGGACTTTTGGGGTTGAGCCTCGGTGTCAGCAGCCGGCTGTGAGCTCGGCTGTGGCGCTACTAGTTACCGCGCCGGCGGCTGCCTCTGACGACCGGCCAGCGGCGACAGTTGACCTGCTGTCCATTGCTGATGGCTGCACCGGTGAGGGCTGTAGGGAGCCGATCACGCGTCGTGAGATGGCGGGTTGGGTCGTGGAGGTGTTGATCGACGCGGGTCGAGCTGAGTTGGCGGGCCACGCTGGGCGGTTCGAGGACGTTGAAGTCACAGACCCCTGGGCAGCTCATATTGAGACGTTTGCTGCGTTGGGTATCACCGATGGCTGCTCACGTGAGCATGCGAGATTCTGTCCGGACCGGTCAGTGACGCGGGGCCAGATGGCGGTGTTCTTGGTGCGGGCCGTCGGCCTTCCCGATCCTCTCGGCGAGCCTCGGGCTTTCGGCGATGTCGCCGAAGACCACCACTATAGGTATGCGATCAGGCGGCTCGCCGCGGCTTGCGTCACTGTGGGCTATTCCGACGGTACGTACCGGCCTGACGCCGAGGTGTCGCGCTGGCACATGTCGCTGTTCCTGGCACGCGCCGCTGCGTACTCGTGGGGAACCTGGAGCGTATTGTCCACTGGTCGCGCAGACGAAGGATGCACCGCGACATTCGCTCACAGCCTCACCGACAATAGCCGCACGGCGGTGGTGCCCTGCACGGTGCTTGATGAGGGAGACACGTTCTCGGTGATCGGCTTCCAGCAGCGCCTGCAGGACTGGGCTAGGGCCGCGCCATGCGAGAACCTGAGGCGCACCTTCTCCGGCTACGTATACCCTGGCGCCGCGCCGCAGCGGGTGGAGGTGACCGCGGTCACCGTCGCGTTCGATGATCTGCCCGCTCCGGGAGAGCGCTACATCCGCGAACTGGGCGCCCAACCGGAGCAGCGCTTTATCGATGAGTTGCTCGCTGCGGTCGAGACCAAGCTAGAGGCGCTGTCACACGGGCGCACCGACTGGGTGTTTCGTCGCGGCGGCGAGGTGACTCTGTCGGGATCGGCCCACAGCCGCGCCCGGCCTGCCAGCTTGGGCCGACAGACTCTGAGCGGCGTTTCCAGTGAAGTGCGCGCCTTGTTCCCCGACGATGAGTTGCTGCTCGCGCTGCACACCGTCACCCAAGAGTTCCCCTACGCCGGGTTCTATGGTCGCGGCGGGGTGGCGGTCACCAGCATCGAAGCCGAAGATGACCCCTATGACAACCCCTACCCCGGTCAGCAATGGGTGGGCCTCGATGCCGACGCCTGGGCAGACATCGACGCCTATAGCTGGTCCCACGCCCGATTTGGTTGGGCGTTGGGCACGGCCGCTCACGAGTTGCTGCACCATCTCGGCCTTGAGGATCTCTATCCGACTACACGCGACGACGGCCGCGGACCGCCTGACCGAGATTCTGGCCAGGACTCGATGATGGGCATGTCAAGCTACGGATGGGGCCTCGGCAGCCTCAGTGCCGAGTCGATCGCGTACGGCGGCCCCGGTAGCGGCGGCGTTACTCTCAGCCAGCCGTCTGCACGGTATCCTCATGAGCCCCTCACCGGATGGAACAAGTGGCTGCTGGGATGGCTCGATGGCCCCGAGGCAGTGTGCGTATCGCCCGACGAGACTACGACGGTTGTGGTGCGCCCTCACCAGTTGACGACCCTCAACGCGCGCCCATACGGCACCGAACAACGCTGCTGGGATCGCGACTGGGAGGACTCCGGCGGCAGCTATTGGGGGACCGCTGCGCCAAACCCTGCCATTGCCATCGTCCCGACCTCAGACTCCACCGCAGTGGTCATCGAGGCGGATCCTTTCGCGGCGCGAGGCCCTCCCGGCGTACCCCAGTGTTTCATCGGCGAATTGCCCTACAGCCCGTACCAATGCGCTGCTCCCGACGATTATGACGGCGCAGGGCACGCTGCCACAAGAAGCACACGGCCTGTGGGCGACATCATCGTCTATGACGTGGATCTAATGTCACATCACCGACCGCAGTTGCTGGTGAGCCCCACCGTGGCTGTCGTGTCGTCCTCCAGAATTGAGCAGCTGACCCCTGTCTACGGCCCCACCGGCCTCATCGGCAAGCACTACGCGCCTGTAGGACAGTTCGCCAACGAAACGATCAGAGGTCCATGGCCCAACGGTCTGCCCATTGAGTGTTACTACGCCACCGAAGTGACCATTCACGGCCACCGCATCTCCGTCGCCGCCAGCACCGTCACAGACGACGGGCAGCCCCAGGTGACTGTCACCGTCGAGCCCGCGTGACCGAACCCGGGCACTGAGTGCTTTATTGCTCTAGCACGCCGCGGCCCGATGCATGGCTACGGCCACTAGGGCGGGCAGGCCCAGAGCGGCCAGCATCAGCGCGGACAGGGGCACGCCCAGGCTCAGCAGGCCGCTCATGATGGCCGACAGCAGGGCGGCCGAGCCCAGCAGCCCGGCCCGGAACGTGCCAATGCCCCAGCCCGACTGGGCCGGCAGCGCCGCCACCAGCATGGCGTTGGACACCGGCAACACCGACACCGCCATCCCGACGAAGGGCACCAGCATCCACACGCCGACCTGGGCCGGCAGCAGCAGCATCGGCAGTCCCAGCACTGCGGTGCTCACCATCATCAACCGGGCCGTCCACGGTCCGCCCCGCCGGTCGTACATGGCGCCGCCCACCAGCTTGACCGGGGCCGACAGGAAGCGGCCTGCGGCCAGCAGCACGCCCACCAGCCTCAGGTCCACGCCCTGGCTCTCGAAGAACACCGGCGAGAAGCCGATCACCACGAAGTGCATCGACACCCCGCCGAAGCTGGCGTAGCCGGCCAGCCGGTACGTCTGCTTGCGGGCGTACTGCACGAGCTGGGCCAGCCAGGGCTCCGGGGCTGTGCCCCGGTCGGCCTCCACCCACCGGGGCACGTAGGCGATGGCCAGCAGCGACGGAACCGCGCAACCGACGTACACCCAGCGCCAGTTCTCTCCGGCGAACACGCTCAGCGCGGCCGCGGCAAGACCGAACGAGTACGCCTAGCCCCACACCGCGATGGCCTTGCCCTCCGCGCCCCGGTACAGCCGGGCCACGCTGGCCAGACCGGGCGGGAAGTAGATCCCGAAGGCCACGCCCAGCAGGGTCTGGCCGATGAGCAGCACCCAGAAGGTCTGGGCCACGGCCGACAGCACCATCCCTGCCGCCAGCGCCGTCGCTGAGGCCCGGACCATCGACCGGTCGCTGAGCCAGCGGCTGCTGATGCCGCCGAGGATGTTGAACGCGGCGATGCCCGCCGACACCGAGGCCAGGATGGCGGCCAGGTTGCTCTCGGTGATGTCCAGGTCGGGCTCCACCAGCGGGAACAGCGGCGACATCATGGTCTCGGCCCCGCCGAGGATGAAGTACAGCGTGAACAGGTAGCCGAACGTCACCCAGCGGGCGGTCAGGCCGCTCTCGCTGTCGCCTGTGCCGCCGGCGGCGCTGGTGACCGGTTCGCTCAATTCACCCAGCAGGCCACCAGGTGGCCGCTGGAGCGCTCCGTCAGCGGGGGGCGCTCGTGGAAGCACTGGTCCACTGCTAGGGGGCAGCGGGTGTTGAACCGGCAGCCCTTCGGCGGGTCCATGGGGCTGGGCAGGTCGCCCTTGAGGGGCTCGTGGTTGCCGCGGGTAGTCGGGTCGGGCACGGGCACCGCCGAGAGCAGGGCCTTGGAGTAGGGGTGGGTCGGGTTCTCGTAGATGTCGTGGTGGCTGCCGATCTCCATCAGGTGGCCCAGGTACATGATGGCCACCCGGTCCGACACGTGGCGCACCACGGCCAGGTTGTGGGAGATGAACAGGTACGACAGTCCCACGGTGTCCTTGAGCTCGACCAGCAGGTTCACGATCTGGGCCTGGATCGACACGTCGAGGGCGGCGGTGGCCTCGTCGGCCACCACGAAGGAGGGATGCAGCGCCAGGGCCCGGGCGATCACGATCCGCTGGCGCTGGCCGCCCGAGAAGGCGTGCGGGTACTTGTCGGCCGCGCCGGCGGTCATGCCCACCGTCTCCAGCAGCTCGCCCACCGCCGCGTCCAGCTCCGCGCCCCGTTTGCGGGTGTGCACCAGGAACGGCTCGGCGATGCTGTCGCGGATCTTGATCTTGGGGTTGAGCGCCGAGTAGGGGTCCTGGAAGATCATCTGGACGTTCTTGCGCATGGCCCGCCAGTTCCGCCGGCTCAGGTCGGTCACGTCCCTGCCCTCGAAGATCACCTGGCCCTTGGTCGGCTTCACCGCTCCCAGCAGCGCCCGGCCCGCGGTGGACTTGCCGCAGCCCGATTCGCCCACCAGGCCCACCGTCTCGCCCGGCGCCACCGCGATGCTGAAGTCGTCCAGCGCGTAGACGGTCCGCCGGCGGCTGCCGACCCACCGTGTGTAGTGGACGCTGACGTCCCGGCTCTCCACCAGCGGTGTCACCGGCGCGTTCATGTCAGTGCCTCTCGGGGTGGGTCGCATCCGTTCACGCCGATCCCTCCGCGGGGCGGTTGTAGCAGGCCACCCAGCGCCTGTCGGCGGTCTTCAGCAGCGGCGGCGGGGCGTCGCGGCAGCCGCCGCGGGCCTCGCTGCATCGGGGCTCGAACGCGCAGCCCGGCGGGAATCGGGCCCGGTCCAGCGGCTCGCCCGGGATGCCGGTCAACTCGCCGTCGTCGCGGTCGACGCGGGGCACCGAATGGAGCAGGCCGAGCGAGTAGGGGTGCTGGGGATCGGCGAACATCTCGTTGATCGGGGCCCGCTCCACGATGCGGCCGGCGTACATCACCTGCACCCGGTCACAGAACTGGGCCACCACTCCCAGGTCGTGGGTGATCATCAGCACCGACATCCCGAGCTCGGTGGACAGGTCGTGCAGCAGGGCGAGGATCTGGTCCTGGATGGTCACGTCGAGTCCCGTGGTCGGCTCGTCCGCGATGACCAGCGTCGGTTCGCAGGCCAGCGCGGTGGCGATCATCACCCGCTGGCGCATCCCGCCCGACAGCTCGTACGCGTAGGCCCGCAGGCGCTCGCCTGCGTTGGCTATGCCGACCATGTCGAGCAGCTCCAGCGAGCGTCTCCTGATCGCGGGACCCTGCAGGCCGACCCTGCGCTTCAGCAGCTCGCGCAGCTGCGAGCCGACTGTCTTGAGCGGGTTGAGCGACACCATCGGATCCTGGAAGATCATGGCTATCTCCCGGCCCCGCACCCGGCCGGCCACCGCTGGGTCGAGCACGTCCTCGCCCCGCCAGCGCACCGAGCCCCCCATGATCCGGCCCGGGGGCAGGACCATGCCCAGGATGGCCAGCCCCATGACGCTCTTGCCCGAGCCCGACTCGCCCACCACGCCGAGGCGCTCGTGCGAGCCGACGTTGAGGGTCAGGCGGTCCACGCCCCGCACGATCCCGTCCCGGGTGGGGAACCCCACCGTGAGGTCCTTCACCTCCAGCAGGCGCTCGGTGCTACCGCCGGTGTTCGGGCTCGCGCCGCTCATCCCCGGCCTCTCGGCTGCGCTCGTCGTCGTGAGTCCCGTCTTCTTCCAGCCCGCGCAAGAGTCGGGTGCGAAGCGGCGTCGGCCCATCTCAGGCGCCCGGCCTCTCCAGGATGATCTGCTCCCGCTCGGCCACGTCGTTGAACGACTGGAGCCACAGCGACAGCAGGTTGACGCCCAGCACCACGATGGCGATGGCCAGGCCGGCGAAGGTCACGATCCACCACCCGTCGCCGGTGACGTAGTTGCGGCCCTGCTGGATCATCAGCCCCCATGACGAGCGGGGCGGCTGCACTCCGAAGCCGAGGAAGGCGAACGCCGACTCCGCCAGTATGGCCGCGGCCAGCTCCAGCACGCACAGCGTGATCAGCGAGCTGACCAGGTTGGGCAGCAGGTGACGCCACATGACCCGGCTCGACGGCGTGCCGCTGAGCTCGGAGGCCTCCACGAACAGCGAGGTCTTGAGGGTGAGCACCAGGTTCCGGCCCACCCTGGTGAACACCATCCAGCTGGAGATGGCGACGACGATGATGACCAGCCACACGCTCGGGCCGAACGCGGCCACCAGGATCAGCCCGGCCAGCACGCCCGGGAAGGCCATCTGCACGTCGGCGGCCGAGACGATGAGGGTGTCGATCCTCCCGCCGATGTAGCCCGCGACGAGTCCGAGGACGGTGCCCAGGATGGCCGCGATTATGACCGCGGTCACGCTCACCAGCAGCGAGATGCGGGCGCCGTCGATGAGGCGGGCCAGGATGTCGCGCCCGAGTTGGTCGGTGCCGAGGGGATGGGCCCAAGTTCCGCCCCAGCCCACCGGGGGCGTGAGCCTGTCGGGCAGGCTCTGCTTGGTGGGATCCTTGATGAGTGGCAGCCACGGTCCGAGGATGGCCACCAGCGCGAACAGCGAGCAGATGATGATGCCCGAGATGCCTGCCTTGGACTTGCGCAGGTGCGATCGCAGGTCGGCAAGGACGGTGACGCCCTCGGGCGGGGCCGCATCGGCGGCGCCGGTGCCGGCTTCCGATGCCATCGTGTCGTCTGTGGCGGTCATGCCAGTTCCACCCGGGGATCGATCATCCGGCGGGCTATGTCCACTAGCAGGTTGGTGACCACCACCAGCGTGGCCAGCACCACCACTGCGGCCTGCACCAGGATCAGGTCCCGGCCCTCGATGGCTTGGACGGCTAGGCGGCCCACTCCGGGCCAGGCGAACACCACTTCGATCACCACCGTGTAGCCGGTGAACATGCGGGTCAGCTCCCAGCCGGTCATCGTCACGAAGCCCGAGGCCACGTTGCGGAACGTGTGGTGCACGATCGTGTACGACCGGGAGAAGCCCCGCGACAGGGCGGTCACCGCGTATGGCTTGCGCAACTCCTCCACGATGCCCCGGCGGGTCATCTGCGCGAGGCGGCCGGCGCTGGCGAGGCCTATCGCGAACGACGGGAGGATCAGCGATGCGAATCCCCGCGAGCCGAAGGTCGGCACCCATCCGAGCTGCACCGCGAAGACGATGATGAGCAGGTAGCCGATCCAGAACGGCGGGGCGCTGATGGACGCCATCGAGAAGCCGAGCACGGCGTGGTCGGGGAAGCGGCGCTCCCACCAGGCGGCCAGCATTCCCATGGGCGCGGCCAGCAGCACCGTGACCGCGGTGGCCCCCGCCACGAGCTTGAGGGTGGCCGGCAGCCGCTCCAGCACGAGTTTGGAGGCGGGCTGGTTCTGCCAGAAGGATTCGCCGAGGTCACCGACCACCAGGCCCGACACGAAGTCCCAGTACTGCACTCCCAGCGGGCGGTCGATCCCGAGGGCGGCCCGGCGCTGGGCCCGGTGCTCCTCGCTGGCCTCCAGCGGCAGCGACACCGTGGCCGGGTCGGTGAATACGTGGGTGACCACGAAGACCAGGGAGGTGACGACGAACACCACCAGCGCGGCGGCGATGATGCGTCTCGCGAGCCACCGAAGCAACGCGCTCCCTCCCGTCCGGGCCAAGACCTGGCCCGGGTGCCGGGCCGCCCGGTGTACCGTAGCCCGGACTCTGGTGGCCGCTCCGCATCAGCTGGCCGCGTCGCTGTCCTTGTAATCCCGCAGTCGGTCTCGCATTGTTGATTGCTTCGCACGCAGCGATATCGGCACGACCGGGCGGAGGGACCCGAGAGTCTGGTGGCAGACGGTGCAACTGTCGCAGAGATCATCTGCCTCCTCGCGATGTCCCCGGCAGATGGAGCACACATCGGGCCCCTGCATCGGCACGGCGACGCAGTCGGGCGCGAGCGAATCTCCGAGAGCGGCGAGCGCCTGGTTCATCTCAATGCTGGAAGGCCAGTTCCCGGATCTCCGACGCTGAGCACACCAGGTGGACGTTGTCTTCAGCGGCGGCGAGGCTGCGCGCCCAGGGTCTGCTGCCCAGCACGGGCGCCCACAGGAGAACCGGCCGGTCGAACTCGAGGCTGTAGTCCATCTCGATGCGGGTGCCGCTGAGTTCCTCGGCCTCGATGATCACACTGGCACTGGACAGCCCGGCGACCACAGCGTTGCGCACCGGGAAGCTGGTCTTGGACGGGCGAAGGCCGGGCGGGAACTGCGACACTACCGCGCCGCTGCGGACGATCCGCTCGATGAGCTGCCGGTTCTCGGGCGGGAAGACCACATCGATACCCGTGCCGACGTCGGGGTTCTGCGGCAACGCCGCGGGCGCGGCGGGTGCAGCGTCGGCCTCGAACAAGCCCTGCGCTAGCCGGCTGGCTTCGTCGTGAGCGCCACCGGTCGGGTGTCGGGGCTGCGGACGGCTCGCACCTGCTCACCGAAGCGCTCCACTCCCGCCAGCTTCACGTCCTCGTAGCCCCTGATCACGTCGGGGAGCTGGGCCAGCTTCACCGCTCGCTCGTAGGTGCCCGGCGTGAGGGAGTTCAACTCGGCTTCCAACAGGGCCCGGTAGTCGGCGACGAGTTGCCGCTCGACCCGGCGGACCTTGGCGTAGCCGAACAGGTCGAGGGGCGTGCCCCGCAGCCTGCGCATCGCCTTCAGCACCGCCAGCGCGGGCCGCTGGAGCGGTCCCAGCGAGATCTTGCGCTTCAGTCCCAGGGCCCGCAGCGCTGGCGGGTGCAGCAGGATGCGGTAGCCGGCGTAGTCGCCCACCGCGTCGCGCATCGCCTCGTGCAGGCCGGGGCGCAGGTGCAGCCGGGCCACCTCGTACTCGTCCTTGTAGGCGATCAGCTTGTGCAGGTAGCGTGCCACCGCTTCGGCCAGTTCGGTCCGCTCGCCCATCACCTCGCGCTCGCGGGCCGAGGCCGCGTCCACGAAGTCCACGTACTCCGAGGCGAGCGAGGCCGACTGGTAGTCCGCAAGGTCGGCGGCCCGCCGCTCCACCATCTCGGCCAGGGCCGCGGCGCCGTCTGTTGGCACCGTGGCCAGCCCGGACCTCTGCAGCAGTGCCCGGGCCGTCGCCTTGGCTCTGGCCGGTACCGAGTCGAGGCCCAGGCCGGGCGCGGCTGCGGCTGTCTCCGGCAGCGCTGCCGCAGGCGACACTCCGGCCAGGCTGACCAGGCCGTCGGCGCCCTCGCGCACGTAGACCCGCCCCCACCGGAAGGCGGCGATGTTGGCTGCCACCGCCACCCCGTTCAGCTTGATGGCCTCTTCGATGGAGGCGGCCGACACCGGGATGCCGCCGGCCTGGTAGGCGGCCCCCAGAGCGAGCACGTTGGCCGGCATGGCCGTGCCCAGCAGGGCGTCGGCCATCCGGTCGGCGTCGAGGCGGATGCTGGCGCTGGCCCGGGTGGCGCCGTCGATGGCGGCCAGCATCCCGTCGATTTCGGGGTATGTCTCGTCCACGTGGGCCACCATGTGGCCGGTGGGCAGCTTGCTGGTCGACGTCACCGCCAGGGTGCGTTCGGGGTCGGCCTTGGCCAGGTTCTTGGGGTCGGCCGCCACCAGCAGGTCCAGTCCCAGGTAGCAGTCGGCGTCGCCTGCGCCGATCAGGTTCGCGCCGGAGGCAACGCCACCGAAGAAGCGCAGGTGCGACACCACCGGCCCGCCCTTCTGGCTGAGCCCGGTCTGGTCGAGGCCCAGGATGTCGAGGCCGTCGAGCAGGGCCGCGGTGGCCAGCACCTGGCTGACGGTCACCACGCCCGTGCCGCCCACGCCCGCCATGAACACCCCGTACCCGTCGGGACCGGGAACGGGCCGGTCCGGCTCGGCGATGTCGGCGGGAGGCTGGGCCCGCATAGTCCTTGCTGCACCGGCTGGAGGCGTCTTGGCCCCGGCCGGCCCGGTCTTGGCTGGACGCGTCTTGACCCGGATGAACGACGGGCAGTCCCCCTCGATGCAGGTGTAGTCGAAGTTGCACGACGACTGGTGAATGCGGGTCTTGGTGCCCAGCTCGGTGTCGACCGGCTGCACCGACAGGCAATGGCTCTTGGCCCCGCAGTCGCCGCATCCCTCGCACACCGCCTCGTTGATGAAGATGCGTTTGGTCGGGGTGGGGCGCAGGCCCCGCTTGCGCTCCCGGCGCTTGGTGGCCGCGCACTGCTGGTCGTAGATGAGCACGGTCACGCCCGGCGTGTCCCGCAGGGCGATCTGGGCCTCGTCGAGGCGGTCCCGGCCCCAGACCTCGGCGCCGGGGGCCAGCGGCCCGCCGCCGGCGTGACGGTCCGGGTCGTCGCTGCACACGATGGTGCGGCTCACGCCCTCGGCGGCCATCGACTGGGTCAGCTCCGGCACGCCGATGGCACCGGCCACGTCCTGGCCGCCGGTCATGGCGACCGCGCCGTTGTAGAGGATCTTGTAGGTGATGTCGACGCCGGCCGCCACCGCGGCCCGCACCGCCAGGCTGGCCGAGTGGAAGAACGTGCCGTCGCCGACGTTCTGGAACATGTGGGTCCGGTCGGTGAACGGCGCCCGGCCGATCCAGGTGGCGCCCTCGCCTCCCATCTGATGGACGACCTGGGCCCGGTCGTCGATCCACAGGGCCATGGCGTGGCAGCCCACCCCGGCCGCCGCGAACGAGCCCTCGGGCACCGCGGTGGAGCGGTTGTGGGGGCAGCCGCTGCACCAGTACGGCGCGCGGGACAGGACCGCGGCCCCGGCCTTCGAGGCCGCCTCGATGAGGGCCAGGCGGGCCTCCATCGCCATCGGCAGGGCGCCCACCCCGCCTCCCAGCACCCCTGAGCGGAGCCGGTCGGCGACAGCCACCGCGATCCGGTCGGCGCTGAGTTCGCCGTCGGCGGGCACCAGCCGGCGGCCCTGTTCGTCGGTCTTGCCCACCACCCGGGGTGCGCCCGCCCGTCCGTAGAGGATGTCCCGCACGAACAGCTCGATGAAGGCCCGCTTCTCGTCCAGCACCAGGATCTCGTTGAGGCCTGCGGCGAAGCGGCGGACGATCCCGGGCTCGAGCGGCCACACCATGCCAATGCGCAGCAGGCGGATCCCGAAGCGGTGCAGGGCGTCGTCGTCGAGGCCGAGGTCGCTGAGGGCCTGGCGCAGCTCACCGAAGGTCCGGCCCGCGGCCGCGATACCGAGCCGGGCCGCTCCGGTGGCCCCGCTGATCTCGTTGAGGCCGTTGGCCGCCGCGTAGGCTGCCGCCGCCTCCAGGCGCCCGTAGACGATGTCCTTCTCCTGCTCGAGGCTCAGCGGTGTCACCAGGCCGGGCCGCTGGACGTGGTGCCACGGCTTCCCGTCGATCTCCAGTTCGGGGTCGACGGGCACGATCCGGTCGGGGGCCACCTCGGCGATGCCGAACCCGCCGGCGACGGTGGTGACGACCTTGAACGCCACCCACAGGCCCGAGTACCTCGACAGGGCGATGCCGTGCAGGCCCAGGTCGATGACCTCCTGCATCGAGCCGGGGTAGAGGATGGGGATCTGGGCGTCGTAGAAGGCGGGCTCGACCTGGGTGGGCAGGGTCGACGACTTGGCCATCGGGTCGTCCCCGGCCAGCACCAGCACCCCGCCGTTGGGTGCGGTGCCCTTGAAGTTGCCGTGCTTGAACACGTCGCCGCAGCGGTCCACGCCCGGGCCCTTGCCGTACCACATGCCCACCACGCCGTCGTGCCGGGCGAGCGGCCCGAGCAGCGGCTCCTGGCTGCCCCACACCGCGGTGGCGGCCAGCTCCTCGTTGACGCCGGGCACCCACACCACGTCGTGGGCTGTCAGCATGTCCAGGTTGCGCTCGATGGTGAGGTCGACGGTGCCCAGCGGCGACCCCTGGTAGCCGGAGATGAACGTGGCCGTGCGCAGCCCCCGGGCCGCGTCGGCCCGGTGCTGGTCGATGGGCAGGCGCACCACCGCCTGGATCCCGGTCAGCAGCACCCGTCCCCGTTCCAACGTGAACTTCTGATCAAGATCGAAGTCCTGGAGCGTTGACAACTCCGACGGCTCAAGCGACACGACCGCTCCTAGCCCTCGTACAGGTATTCAAGGTCCGAATCTCGGTGCCCTAGTGCCGCAAGCAATTGAACGACGCGTTTCTTGATGTCCTCCGCGCTCAGGTTGATATCCACATAATGCCCGGATGGAGTCTGCTTGAGACGGGTGCCGCGCACCCGTCCAGGATCACGCGATACGTACTGATTCTCCCCTCTCCTTAGCGGCTCGGCCGCCCGATCGAACTCGTGGGGGTGGCGTCTGTGGAGTTGCTCGACCACCGTCATCAAGATGTCGGCGTGGGTTCGCACCGGGTGACGTTCATCCCATAGCCGGATGGCGCTAGGACGCCGTGTTCGCCTTCGGCCAGACGGTTTCCCGGAAGTCGATCCTGGCGGCGGCTCGAGAACTGGGGGCTCAGGCGTCCCGCCCCGCTTGGGGGGGATGGGTCTGCTGCTCATGGCCGCGATGATCTGATCGCGTCCAGGCCGCAGGTTGAGTCTGTCGTACACTCGCTGTCCGATCAGCTCGATCAGCTCGTCGTCGGGCTGGTCAAGCATCTGCCGCCAGATCGCCGGCATCTTCTCTTCGAGCTTCTGAGCCTCCCGGAGTGCTTGGAGAACCTGCTTGGCCCGTCTCTCGGCGTGACCGCTGCGCAGCGACTCCCGGCCGAGGAAGTTGTTCAGGTCGTCACAGAGTTGCTCAACAGGATCCCTGTCCACGTTCAGAACGGCGAAGCGGCGCTTCTCGGGTTCGCCTTTCTCCCGCGGCAGGTAGAGCCACCACTGCAGGCCGTCGGTGAGCACGCAGATGTCCACGCCCTCGCGGTATGCGTACATCAGAACCTGGTCCACGTGTTGGCTCAATTGTGCGCCCGGTGCCTTGGCCTCGATGAGCGCCCGGATGCTGCCTTCGGCCTTGAGCGCGATGTCCACTCTGCCTCCGCCCTTGGTGGCGCCGACCGAATGCTCCCAGAGAATCTCTAGTCCGAACGGGTCCCAGCCCAGTTCGGCCAGAATTGGCGCCAGAATCTGGAACTTTGCTGCCTCCTCGTTGGTGGGTCTGGGATTTGAGCGAATCTGTTCCAGCTTCTCGCGCAGAGCCATGGCGCCAAAGGCTACTCCGAGGGCGATGGCTGCCTTCGGGTCGGGCAGCTTCTGCGCTCTCGTTCGCCCGAAAGGACTTGCGGAACATGCTGTGAGGGCCGCTGCTGTAGCTATTTCGGCAGCTGTGTATGTGGGTGCTGTGGTCTCGGCGGGTTCGACTGCGGCTTTGACGGCTGCCGGTGGCCACCGCGGTGTTATCGAGTCAGATGTCAGGCTCTTCGCGCCACCTAGAAGTCTGTGAACTTATATTGATTTCTCTGAAAACTGAGCAGAACGTTAAGGATCCAGGGAGCCGCCGCTGACTCGAGCGGTTCCTTCTGCGTCACAACGGCGACGGCACCGGCGACAGGTCGGGCGGCCGTGCGGCGATGCGCGGTCGCTGCTCCCTGACACGAGGGCGTCGTGCTGACCACGCCCTCACCCCGAAGGGGAGCCTGGATGGTTTCGGAGCGCGCTGGGTTCGGAGTATAGCAGCAGAAGAATACTGTTAATATATGTAAATGCTTGACAGATGTCATAGGGGTGTGCGATAATGGGTTCATGGTGATCGGACTGGTTGAGCGGCTTGATGAGGCGGCCTCGGAGTTGCTGGCATACGTCAAGCGGGGCGAGATGTCCTCGGTGGAGGCGCTCGAAGTGCTGTCTGGGACCAGGGCGGTGCGCGGCAAGCTTGACACGGTGCAGGCTCTGGCCGCGGCCAGCGTGGCCGGGAGCCGCAACCACGGTGACGGCGGGGCTCATGTGCTCGCCGAGGGCACCGGGATGTCCCGGCGCGACGCCCGTAGCCAGGTCCGGACGATTACGGCTGTTGGCGCGATGCCTGCGGTGCGAGATGCCGTGGAGGATGGCCGTGTGTCGGTCGCGAACGCGGGGAGGCTCGCCGACGCGCTCGACAAGACCAGCGCCGCGGAGGTCGAGTCTGATGGCGAGTTGCTGGCGAAGGCGGAATCGCTTTCGCCTGAGCAGTTCGCCAAGGAGGCCAAGCGGTGGACCGCTGAGCGTCAGACCGACGATGGCGAGGCGCAGTACCGCCGGCTGCGGGCTCGGCGGACGGTGCGGGTCTGGGACGGCGATGACGGCATGGTGCATCTGTACGGGCAGTTCGATCCGGTCACCGGGCGGCGCATCCGCAACCGGCTCAACCGCGACGCCCACGGGCTGCTCGACGCCGATAAGAAGCACGCCCGCGGCCAGGCCGCAGCCGGCAACGGCCGCGGCCTGCATGGCGCCGACGAGGGCCAGACCCGGGCCAGCGGCGAGATGCGCTCGCTGAAGCAGTGCATGGCCGACGCGCTGGATCACATGACCCGCGGCACCGCCGGTGGCGGCAAGCCCTACGCCGACATTGCGCTCGTGGCCCGCCTCGACCCCGACACCGAGAAGCTGATGGTCTCCACCGCTGACGGCGACCCGCTTCCCGCTTCGGTGATCGAGAGGCTCGCAGGCGAGTCGTCATGGTTCGCGCTGGTGCTCAACGCCAAGGGCGTGCCCATGTGGAAGGGCCGCAACATCAGACGGGCCACCGAGTCGCAGTTCCAGGCGCTGATGGCCCTCTACGGCGGCTGCGCCGGCTGCGGCGAGCCCGATGAGAACAAAGTGCACGCGCACCATATGGACCCCTTCGCATGGGGCGGCGGCACCGACTTAGACAATCTCATTCCGCTGTGCTGGGGCTGCCACAACAACATCCACGACCATCAGTGGCAAGTCGTGGACGTCGGCGACGGCAAGCACACCATCAGACCACCCGACCGCATCCACCACGGTCCGGCGCGCCTGCCCGACGCCGCCCCCCTATTCGGTCCGGCGGAGCACGGCGTTGATGCTGTGCCCGGTGCTGCGGCGTTGTTCGACCCGACCGAGCAACCCGCCGATGCAGCGACCCGTTCTGTGTCAGGGTCCAGCTGCCGGGAAGGCGGCCGCGCGGAGTCCGGCGACGGGGGCTGGGCCGGCGCTGGCGCAATGCCCGGTGGTGGCAGCAGGGCCGGGCCGTCGGGTCCGCAAGCCGCCCGAGACACATTGCGCAGGGCGCGGGCCGCGTTGCCGCAGGCCTAGGGAGCCGAGCGTAAAGGTGAGGCGTGACGCCCGAGTGCTATGGATTCTGCAGGCGTCGCTCGACTTGCGGATCAGGCGACGGGGCTGCTGCGGCTGAACGGCGGCGAGGCGGCCGGGTGCCGGGTCAGCCGATGATCGCGCAGTACTCCGGGACTATGTCGGCGGTGCGCATGTCCATCCATGCCGGGCGTTGCTCGATGAGCCGGGTGACCACGTTGCGATGGTTCTCCCGGTTGTTCCAGGTGCCGATCAGGTAGAACCGCTTGGGGTCGTCCTCGCTCTGGTACAGCACGCCCTCGTGCACGATGCCCGGCGTGGTGTGGACGATGTTCTCGTCGCTGTGGTCCCAGGCCTCGAAGGAGTCGATGAAGTCCTGGGCCCGGCCCGGCTCGGCCGTCTGCTCTAGCAGGGTGTTGAAAAAGTCGCTGGTGGGATGCTCGCGTCTTGTGTTGTGGGGTGGGACAGTGTCGGTGTGCGTGGAACAGTTGATGCCCAGACGGCGATGTGGTCGACTCTGTCGACGGAGGACCTGGTCGGCGCTGATCATCCGATACGGCGGATCTAGGCGTCAGTGGACGCGGTGCTGGCGGGCCTCGACGACGTGCTGGGGGCGATGTATGCGCCTCGGGGCCGCCCGAGCGTGCCGCCTGAGATGCTGTTGAAAGCGTCGGTGCTGATGGCGCTGTACTCGGTGCGGTCTGAGCGGGCGTTCTGTGAGCGGCTGAGCTATGACATGTTGTTCAAGTGGTTCCTGGGGCTGCGCATCGACGAGCGCGGCTTCGACGCGTCGACGTTCTCCAAGAACCGCGGGCGGCTGCTGGGCCATGAGATCGCGGACCGGTTCTTCGCGGCGGTGACAGATCAGGCGAGGCTGCGAAGGTACTGCTCGAGCGAGCATTTCAGCGTGGACGGGACGCTGTTGGAGGCGTGGGCGTCGCACAAGAGCTTCAAACCCCGAACCCCCGCGGGCGGCGGCGCCGAGCCGGAGGGCCACGGGCCGAAGGGCCACAGGCCGCGGGGCCGGGGGCGCTCTGCGGGGGGCCGCAACCGCGAGGCGGACTGGCGCGGCGCCCGGCGCCGCAACGACACCCACGCCTCGACGACGGATCCCGAGGAGCGGCTTTACCGCAAGTCGGCGGGCGCCGCCGCGGGGCTGTGCTTCATGGGGCATCTGCTCACAGAGAACCGCAACGGGCTCATCGTCGACGCCGAACTCACCTCGGCCGACGGCCACGCCGAGCGCGACACCGCCGCAGAGATGCTCAACCGGGCGCCGCCGCGGGCGCGGCGGCGCACCGTCGGAGCGGACCGCAACTACGACACCAAAGACTTCGCCGCCGACGCCCGCGGCGCGGGGTTCACCCCCCACGTCGCCCAGAACACCACCCGGCACCGCTCCGCGATCGACCGGCGCACCATCCGACACCCCGGATACACCATCTCCCAGCAGGCCCGAAAACGCGTCGAGGAGCCCTTCGGATGGATCAAGACCATCGCCGGGCAACGAAAGCTCCGCCACAGGCGACGACAACGCAACCGGGCCTGGTTCCTCATGGCCGCCGCCACCTACAACCTCGTGCGCATAGCCCGACTCGACACGCCCACAGCCTGAACCCGCCCCCGCCCCCGCCGGGGCCGCCAAAAGCCCCGCCACAGGCGCCCAGCACCCGCCCGCACCGCCAACACCAGCCCCACAACCCCAACAACAACAGACCCCAACCA